>NZ_AXCW01000041.1 GCF_000603945.1 Actinotalea ferrariae CF5-4
GGTTCCTCCCGGGCGGGTCGTACCGGTCGCCACGGTACGACGGGCCTGCCGCCGCGAGGGGATGCCGCGCCGCGCCGGGAGGCGGCGGGAGCGGCAGGCCGGGGGACCGCGCGGAGCAGGCGGGCCGGGGACCGCGGAGCAGGCGGGCCGGGGGACCGCCGCGCGGGTGGGCCGGGCATGATGTCCGGGTGCTGCACCCGCTCGTCCCACCGGTCCTGGCGTGGTTCGACACCGCCGCGCGGGACCTGCCGTGGCGTGCGGCCGACCGGACGCCGTGGGGCGTGCTGGTGAGCGAGGTCATGCTCCAGCAGACGCCCGTGGCGCGGGTCGAGCCGCTGTGGCGGCGGTGGATGATGCGCTGGCCCACCCCCGCCGACCTCGCGGAGGAGAGCACGGCCGAGGTCCTCCGCGCGTGGGACCGGCTGGGCTACCCGCGGCGCGCCCTGCGCCTGCAGGAGTGCGCACGGGCCGTCGTGGAGCGGCACGACGGCGAGCTGCCCAGGACCGAGGCCGAGCTGCTTGCCCTGCCCGGGGTGGGGACGTACACGGCGGCGGCGGTGATGGCGTTCGCGCACGGACGCCGCGCCGTCGTCGTGGACACGAACGTGCGGCGCGTCCTGAGCCGCGCGATCGCCGGCGACGCCCTGCCCCCGCCCTCCCTGACACGCGGGGAGCTGCGGGACGCGGCCACGCTCGTCCCCGACGACGACGGGACGGCGAGCCGGTGGAGCGCCGCCGTCATGGAGCTGGGCGCGCTCGTGTGCACGGCCCGGTCCCCCCGCTGCGACGCGTGCCCGGTCGCGGAGCAGTGCGCGTGGCGCCGCGCGGGCCGACCCCCGGACGCGCTGGCCCCCGTGCGGCGCCGGCAGGCGTGGCACGGTACGGACCGTCAGGTCCGCGGTCGGATCATGGCGGAGCTCCGGGCGGCCGACCACCCGGTGCCGGCCGAGGTCCTGCTGGCCGCGGTGCCCGGCGACGAGACCCAGCGTCGGCGGTGCCTCGCCGGGCTGCTCGCCGACGGTCTCGTCGCGGCGCTCGAGCCCCTGCGCCGCCCGTCGGCCGGAGCGGCCGACGCGGAGGACGCGGACGACGACGCCGCCGTGCGCGACGACGCGGTCCTCTACGGGCTCCCCCGGTGACCGGACCGGGCGGACCCGCCGTCCGCGTGCCCGACGGCCTGCGCGCCCTGCCCGACCGCGAGCCGACGTGGGAGCCGTGGCTCGCCCGGCTCCCCGGGCTGGTCGGCGAGCTGCTGGACGAGTGGGATCTCGAGCCCGACGGCGAGGCGGCGCACGGCCAGTGCTCCCTCGTCCTGCCCGTGCTCGCCAGCGGGGTGCGCGCCGCGCTCAAGGTGGGCTGGCCGCACGACGAGGCCCGCCACGAGCACCTCGCCCTCCAGCACTGGCACGGGCGGGGCGCCGTGGAGCTGCTGCGCGCGGACCCGCACCGGTGGGCGCTGCTGCTGGAGCGGGCAGGTCCGGCGGACCTCGACCCGCTCGACGACGTCGCGGCGTGCGAGGCCGTCGGCGCGCTCTACGGCCTGCTGCACCGACCGGCCGTGCCGCGCTTGGACCGGCTCAGCGCGGCGGCCGCCGCGTGGTCGCGCCGGCTGACCGACCTCCCCCGCGACGCACCGGTCCCCCGCCGCATGGTCGAGCGGGCCGCCGGTCTGGCGCGCACGTTCGCCCAGGACCCGCGCACCGACGGCACCCTGCTGCACGGCGACCTGCACGGGCAGAACGTCCTCGCCTCGGACCGGCCGGAGGGCCCGCCGTGGCTCGCCATCGACCCGAAGCCGCTGTCCGGCGACCCGCACGCGGAGCCGGCGCCCCTGCTGTGGAACCGGTGGGACGAGGTCCTGGCGTCCGGGGACGTCCGCCGGGCGGTGCGCCGTCGGCTGGACGCGGTGGTGGACGCCGCCGGCCTGGACCCCGACCGCGCGCGGGACTGGGTGGTGGTCCGGGCGACGGTGAACGCGCTGTGGAAGGTCGAGTCCCTGGGGCAGCGGTCGGCCCCACCCGATGCGGGCGACCGGGAGTGGCTGACCCGCATGGTGACGATCGCGAAGGTCGTCCTGGACTGACCGGACGTCGGGTGCCTCTGCCCAGGTCGGCTCTGACCAGGTCAGGTCTCCCCTGGTCAGCTCGGGTGAGGTGAGGTCAGCTCGGGTCGGCTCAGGTCACGTCAGGTGGAGGAGCATCCGCGTGTTGCCCAGCGTGTTCGGCTTGACCCGCGCGAGGTCGAGGAACTCCGCGACGCCGTCGTCGTGGGACCGCAGGAGCTGGGCGTAGACCTCGGCGTCCACCGGCGTGCCCTCGATCGGCACGAAGCCGTGGGCGGCGAAGAAGTCGACCTCGAACGTCAGGCAGAACACCCGCCGCAGGCCCAGGTCGCGGGCGTGCTGCAGCAGGGCCTCGAGGAGCGCGTGCCCGACGCCGAGGCCGCGGGCGTCCGGGTGGACGGCGAGCGTGCGCACCTCGGCCAGGTCCGACCACATGACGTGCAGCGCCCCGCAGCCGACGACCCTGGCGGTGTCGTCCTCCGCGACGACGAACTCCTGCACCGCCTCGTAGTACCCCACGAGCTCCTTGGCCAGGAGGATGCGCCGCTGCGCGTACGGCTCGACGAGGTCCCGCACCGCGCCGACGTCCCGGGGCAGGGCACGTCGGATGCGGACGGCGGGTGTGGTCGCCGAGGGCCCGGCCTCCCTCGGCGGCTCCGGCGCAGGAACGGTCGTCACGCTCGTGAGGCTAGGGCGTCGCGGCGCGCGGCGCTGCGATCACGCCTTCCGGCTCGCCGCCTGGACCAGCGCGATGGTCACGCCTCGTGGCTCGCCGCCTGGACCAGCGCGGTGGCGGTCAGCTCGTCGACCACCAGGTCCGTGATGACGCCGGCGGCGAGGGCCGCCCGCAGCGGGGCCACCTTGTTGTCGCCCGCGACGGCGCAGACCCGGCGGGGGATCCGGCGCAGCTCGACGGGCGTGGGGCCGGTCGCACGGGCGTTGAGCGCGACGTCGTCGTAGCTGCCGTCCGCGCGGAGGAACACCGTGCAGACGTCCCCGACGACGCCCTCGTGGTGCAGCAGGTCCGCGTCCTCCTCGTCCAGGTAGCCGGCCGAGTAGACGTGGCTCGGCACCCCGCCGTGCAGGGCGCCGACACCGAAGAGCGCGATGTCTGCACGTCGTTGCACATCCAGGACACGCATGACCGACCGCTCGCGCCACATCGCGTCCTTCGTCTCCCGGTAGTCGAAGAAGGCGGGGACCGGGAAGTGGTGCACGGCCGCGTCGAACGCGGCCCCGAAGCTGGTGATGAGGTCGCTCGCGTACTCGAAGCCGCTGGTCCGGGTGTTGGCCGCGCCGTTGAGCTGCACGATCGCGCTGCCCCGGGTCGGCTTCGCGGACAGGTGCCGGCCGACGGCGGCGAGGGTCGTGCCCCACGCGATCGCCAGCACCATGTCCGAGTCGAACCACGAGCCGATGAGCTTCGCCGTGGTGCGGGCGACCTGCTCCAGCCGCTCGATCTCCGTGGAGGAGTCGGGGACGGGGACGACGTACGCCTCGATGCCGAACCGGCGCCCGATCGACCTGCTCAGGCCGGGTGCCTGGGTGCGCGCCGGTCGGATCGTGATCTCCACGAGCCCGGTGTCCCGTGCACGCTTGATCAGCCGCGACACCGTCGACCGCGAGGTGCCCAGGTGCCGGGCGATGACCTCCATCTTGATGTCCTGGAGGTAGTACATCGACGCGGCACGCAGCACGTCCTCCTGCTCCATCCCGACCTCCTCGTCGGCGTCCCGACCAGCTCGATCCCGGCGGTCCCGCGCGCCGGCGGCCCGGCGGACCGGACCCGTCGGGATCCTTGCCGTCAATCCTGCACGTATGTGCATCCGGGTTGCGCGTTCGTTCGACCTGCGACAAGCATAAGCCTGGCGCATGGTCGTGGGAAAAGATCCTTCAAGGGTCCTTCGTCCCGAGAGCACCAGGGACCTTGGTCCCGGGCACCGGCAACGCGCGGTAGAGGACGGCGACGGCGGCACATGCCCGAGCCGGACGTTCACTGGTCGAGGAGGACAGCGTGAGGACAGTCGCACTGACACCGCAGAAGCGGACCGAGGCGCTCGCGGCGCTCGAGGCGTCCGGCACCGAGGGCAACGAGCTCGACGTCCTCGTGATCGGCGGCGGAGTGACGGGCGCCGGGATCGCGCTCGACGCGGTGAGCCGCGGTCTGCGGGTCGGCATCGTCGAGGCCCAGGACTGGGGCAGCGGCACGTCGAGCCGCTCCAGCAAGCTCGTCCACGGCGGTCTGCGCTACCTCCAGATGCTCGACTTCCACCTCGTGCACGAGGCCCTCACCGAGCGGGACCTGCTGCTCAAGCGCATCGCGCCCCACCTGGTGAAGCCTGTGTCGTTCCTTTACCCGCTGGAGAACGCCTGGTGGGAGCGGGCGTACGTCGGCGCCGGCGTCGCACTCTACGACACGCTCGCGAGCCTGGCCCCCGGCAAGCGCGCCATGCCCTGGCACCGGCACCTCAGCCGCGCCGGCATGGAGCGGATGTTCCCCGACCTCAAGCACGACGCCGCCGTCGGCGCGGTCCGCTACTTCGACGCCAGCGTCGACGACGCGCGCCTCGTCGTCACGATCATCCGCACGGCGGTCTCCTACGGCGCCCTCGCCGCGAGCCGCACCCAGGTCGTCGAGCTGACCAAGCGGGGGACCGGCGTCGTCAACGGCGCCGTCGTCGCGGACCTCGAGACCGGCAAGGAGATCACGGTCCGCGCGGACCAGGTCATCAACGCCACGGGCGTCTGGACCGAGGAGACCGAGGCCCTCGCGGACACCGAGGGCGGCCTGCACGTCCTGGCGTCCAAGGGCATCCACATCGTCGTCCCGCGTGACCGGATCCGCGGTGAGGTCGGGCTGATCCTCCAGACCGAGAAGAGCGTCCTCTTCGTCATCCCGTGGTCGCGCTACTGGGTCATCGGCACCACCGACACACCGTGGAAGCAGGAGCTCCAGCACCCGGTCGCCACGGCGGCGGACATCGAGTACGTCCTCGACCACGCCAACGCCGTGCTCGAGCGCCCGCTGACGAAGGACGACATCATCGGCACCTGGGCGGGCCTGCGGCCCCTCCTGCAGCCGGGCACCAAGGAGGGGACCTCCTCCGCGAAGGTGTCCCGCGAGCACACGGTCGCCTCCCCCACCCCTGGTCTGACCGTGATCGCCGGCGGCAAGCTGACGACCTACCGCGTCATGGCCAAGGACGCCGTCGACTTCGCCCTCGGCGAGCGCGCCAAGACGAACCCGTCGATCACCGACCGCATCCCGCTCGTCGGTGCCGAGGGCCACGCGGTGCTGCAGCGCCAGGCCCGCCGCATCGCCGAGACGTACGGCTGGAGCCGCCCGATGGTCGAGCACCTGCTGCACCGCTACGGCTCGATGCTCACCGAGATCATCGACATGGTCGAGGAGCAGCCGGATCTCGCGAAGCCGCTGGACGGCGCGCCTGCCTACCTGCGTGCGGAGGTTGCCTACGCTGCGACGCATGAGGGTGTCCTGCACCTGGAGGACGTCCTTCTGCTGCGCACGCGACTCGTGTACGAGCAGGCGGACCAGGGCCTCGCCGCGATCGAGGAGATCGCGGAGGTCGTCGGCGCGCGTCTCGGCTGGGACGCCGCGACGCGCAAGGCGGAGGTCGAGTCCTACCGCGCTCGTTGCGAGGCCGAGGCCGCCGCCGCCGCCGAGCAGTCCGACGAGGCCGCCGAGACGGTGCGCCTCAAGGCCGCCGACGTCGCACCGCTGCGACCCCTCGGTGGCAAGGCCGAGCCCGGCGTGAAGCCCGGCTCCCCGGCCGACACCCCTGCCGCTCAGGGCCCTGCGGGCACCTGACGCACCCTCTCCGCACCGGCGCCGGCTCGTTCCCCGGCCGGCCCGGTGCGGCCCCCAGACCCTCCGGCACCCCGGCCGGAGCCAGCTCCGGGTCCCCCGGACCGGAGCGCACGTGACAACGAAGTCTCGACTGAAACGAGGAACTCATGGACGTGACCCTTGGGCAGGTCTTCATCTCGGAGGTGATCGGCACAGGCCTCCTGCTCCTCCTGGGTGCGGGCGTCGTCGCCAACGTCATCCTCCCCGCCAACAAGGGCTTCAACGCCGGCTGGCTCACCATCAACTTCGGGTGGGGTCTTGCCGTCTTCGCCGGTGTGTACGCCGCCTACAAGTCGGGCGCGCACCTCAACCCCGCCGTCACCGTCGGCCTGCTGGCCAACGGTGCGGAGGAGTACGCACCGGGCGTCGAGGTGAGCGTCATGTCGACGCTCGTCTACTTCGCCGGTGAGATGGTCGGTGCCTTCCTCGGTGCCGTGCTCGCCTTCCTGGCGTACAAGAAGCACTTCGACGAGCCGGCCGACCCGGCCGTCAAGCTGGGCGTCTTCTCGACCGGCCCGGCGATCCGCTCCTACGGCTGGAACGTGGTGACCGAGGTCCTCGGCACCTTCGTGCTCGTGTTCGTCATCCTGAACTTCGCCAACTCGCCGTCGGAGCTCGGCCCGCTCGCGGTCGCCATGCTCGTCGTCGGTATCGGTGCGAGCCTCGGTGGCCCCACGGGCTACGCCATCAACCCGGCCCGTGACCTCGGCCCGCGCATCGCCCACGCGATCCTCCCGATCAAGGGCAAGGGCTCCAGCGACTGGGGCTACGCCTGGGTCCCGGTCGTGGGCCCGCTCATCGGTGGTGCGCTGGCCGGTCTCCTGGCCGCCGCGCTCGCCTGAGCCGCTGCTGCGCGGGTGAGGCCGACGCTCGACCGCGTCCTCACCCGCGCAGCACCCGCCGACCGGACGGCACCTTCCGGAACCGCAGCAGCAGGACAGCAGCACCATCCAGCACAGCAGCAACCCCCACGAAGAGGTGAAGGACTGACATGGCTGACTACATCCTCGCGATCGACCAGGGCACCACGTCCACCCGCGCGATCGTGTTCGACCACTCCGGATCGATCGTCTCCAGCGGCCAGAAGGAGCACGAGCAGATCTTCCCGCGCGCCGGCTGGGTCGAGCACGACCCCGAGGAGATCTGGGTCAACACCCGTGAGGTCGTGGGCCTGGCCCTGACCCGCGCGAACCTGACGCACAACGACATCGCGGCCGTCGGCATCACCAACCAGCGCGAGACCGCCGTCGTCTGGGACCGCAAGACCGGCAAGCCGGTCTACAACGCGATCGTCTGGCAGGACACCCGCACGCAGAAGATCGCGGACGACCTGGCCGCCCTGGGCGGCGGCAACGACCGCTACAAGGAGCGCGTCGGCCTCCCGCTGGCCACGTACTTCTCGGGCCCGAAGATCCGCTGGATCCTCGACAACGTCGAGGGCGCCCGTGAGGCCGCCGAGCGTGGCGACCTGGCGTTCGGCAACACCGACTCGTGGGTCGTGTGGAACATGACCGGCGGCGTCGACGGCGGCGTGCACGTCACGGACGTCACCAACGCCTCGCGCACCATGCTCATGAACATCGACTCGCTCACCTGGAACGAGGAGATCGCGGGCGAGATGGGCATCCCGATGTCCATGCTCCCGGAGATCCGCTCCTCCTCCGAGGTGTACGGCAAGGGACGCCCCGGCGGCATGGTGCCGGGCGTGCCGATCGCGGGCATCCTCGGCGACCAGCAGGCGGCGACCTTCGGCCAGGCCTGCTTCGAGGTCGGCACCGCCAAGAACACGTACGGCACGGGCAACTTCATGCTCCTGAACACCGGCACGGAGCCGGTGCACTCCAAGAACGGCCTGCTCACGACGGTCTGCTACAAGATCGGAGACGCGCCGCAGGTCTACGCGCTCGAGGGTGCGATCGCGGTCACCGGCTCGCTCGTGCAGTGGCTCCGCGACAACCTCGGCCTCATCAAGGACGCCCCGGAGATCGAGAAGCTCGCCGCGACGGTCGAGGACAACGGCGGCGCCTACTTCGTGCCGGCGTTCTCGGGGCTCTTCGCCCCGTACTGGCGCGGTGACGCCCGCGGTGTGCTCGCCGGCCTGACCCGGTACGTGAACAAGGGCCACATCGCGCGGGCGGCGCTGGAGGCCACTGCCTTCCAGACCCGCGAGGTGCTCGACGCGATGAACGCCGACTCCGGCGTGGACCTCACGGAGCTCAAGGTCGACGGCGGCATGGTCCAGAACGAGCTGCTCATGCAGTTCCAGGCGGACATCCTCGGCGTGCCCGTGGTTCGCCCCAAGGTCGCGGAGACGACGGCGCTCGGTGCCGCCTACGCCGCCGGCATCGCCGTCGGGTTCTGGCAGGGCGAGCAGGACGTCATCGACAACTGGGCCGAGGACAAGCGGTGGACCCCGGACATGGACGAGGAGCACCGGGCCCGGACGTACCGCAACTGGAAGAAGGCCGTCACCAAGACGTTCGACTGGGTCGACGAGGACGTCCACTGACGGGACGCGGGCCGGCACAGCGGCCCGCAGCTCGACCCGGACGGGGCCTCACGCCACAGGGCGTGGGGCCCCGTCCCCGTCCCGCCCGGCCGCGCCGCCGTCGTCCGCCTGCAAGGATGGCCGCATGACGACGACGGTTGCGGTCACCGGGGCGTACGGCAAGGCAGGCAGGGCGGTGGTCGCGGACCTCCTCGCCCACGGCTACGAGGTCCTCGCGAGCGACCTCGCCGGGCCGGCGGGCGACCAGAACGACCTGGGCACACCGCTCGTGCTCGCCGACCTCACCGACTACGGCCAGGCCTTCGAGGCGGTCGCGGGCGCGGACGTCGTCGTGCACCTGGCCAACATTCCGGCGCCCGGCCGCGCCACCGCGCCGGAGACGCTCAACCGCAACACCGCGATGAACCAGAACGTCTTCCTGGCCGCCGCCCGGCTCGGGGTCCGCCGGGTCGTGTGGGCCTCGAGCGAGACGACGCTCGGCCTGCCGTTCGACACCGCGCCGCGCTACGCGCCGGTCGACGAGGCGCACTTCCCGCTGCCGACGACGACGTACGCGCTGTCCAAGGTCCTCGCCGAGCAGGCCGCGCACCACGTCAGCGAGTGGTCCGGGATCCCGTTCGTCGGCCTGCGCCTGTCGAACATCCACACGGTCGAGGACTACGCGGCGGTCCCGGGCTACCACCACGACCCGGCGCTGCGCCGGTGGAACCTCTGGGGGTACGCCGACGTGCGCGACGTCGCGACGGCGTTCCGGCTCGGGGTGGAGTCGGACTCGACGGGCTCCCAGAACGTCGTGATCGCCGCCGGGGACACGATCATGGACACGCCCTCGGGCGAGCTGCTCGCGCGCGAGTTCCCCGGCGTGCGGCTCACGCGGGAGATCGACACCTTCGAGACGCTGCTGGCGGTCGACGGCGCCCGGGAGCTCCTCGGCTACCACCCCGCGCACTCGTGGCGGCAGCACGTGGGCTGAGGCTCCCGCCTCAGCCGGCGAGCGCGGCCCGCAGGAACGCGATGTCCTCCGCCTGCCGCTCGGCCGGCGTCTCGACGATCACGTCGCACGCCGCCTCCTGCACGACGTGCGCGAGGAGCTCCGCCGGGATCGTGCCGGTGGCGAAGTTCGCGTGCCGGTCGCGGCTGGAGTCGAACGGGTCGCGCGAGCTGTTGGCGTGCACGAGGTCGATCCGACCGGTGATCGCCACGACCCGCTCGACGACCGTCTCGAGGTCCTCCCCCGCGGCCCAGGCGTGGCACGTGTCCAGGCAGAAGCCGACGTCGTAGCCGCCGATCGCGTCCCACAGCCGGGCGATGCGGTCCAGGTGGCGCGCGCACGCGTTCTCGCCGCCCGCCGTGTTCTCCACGAGCACCCGGACGGGGAACGTCGCGCGCTCGAACGTCTTGCGCCAGTTCTCGATGCCGGTCGCGACGTCGTCACCGTCGCCGACGTGCCCGCCGTGCACGATGAGGCCCCGGGCGCCGAGGCCGTCCGCGGCCGCCGCGTGCTGGGCGATCATGTTGCGGCTCGGGATGCGGATCCGGTTGTTCGTCGAGGCGACGTTCACCAGGTACGGCGCGTGGACGTAGACGCCGAGGCCGGAGTCACGGATCGCGTCGGCGTCCTCGCGGGGCTGGGGCTTCTTCCAGCTCTGCGGGTCGCCCGCGAAGAGCTGGATCGCCTCGGCCCCGACGGCCTGCGCGGCGGCGACCGGGTCGTCGTCGCGGACATGCGCCCCGATGAGCACCATGGAGACCTCCTGCCTCGAGCGGACGGACCGGGTCAGGCTAACCGGCGGACCGCGGCACGGGGCCGGCAGGTGGGACCGGACCGCACCGGACCGGACGGGACCGGACCGGACGGGACGGGTGAGGCCCGGGCGGGTGGGAGGATCGCCCGGTGACGGGGGTCCTCGCAGCGCTCGGCGTCATCGCCGCGATCGCGACGGCGGGCTGGGTGCTCGGCCGGCTCGGGGCGCTCGGCCCGGACGCCGACGGCGTGCTGGCGCGCGTCGTCTTCGTCGTCGCCGCCCCGGCGCTGCTCCTGGTGACGATCGCGCACACCGACCTGCACGTGCTCCTCTCGCGGACCGCGCTCGTCACCGCCGCGTCGACCGCCGTCGTCGCCCTCACCGCCGCGGCCGTGCTGCGCGGCGTGTGGCGCCGGCCGGTGGACGAGGCGGTCCTGGGGACGCTCTCCGCGTCGTACCTCAACGCCGCGCACCTGGGCATCCCGCTCGCGGTCTACCTGCTCGGGGACGCCGTCGCCGTCGTGCCGACGCTGCTGTTCCAGCAGCTCGTCCTGGCGCCGATCGGCTTCTCCGTGCTCGAGGCGAGCCGCGCCCGGGTGCCCGGGGCGCCCTCGGTGGGGCGCGCCGTCGTCGGCCGCACGCTGCGGAACCCGATCATCGTCGCGTCGCTGACGGGGCTGCTCCTCGCGGCGCTGCCCTGGGAGCTGCCCGAGCTGGTCTACGAGCCGTTCCGGCTCGTCGGCGCGGCCGCTGCGCCGCTCGCGCTGCTCGCCTTCGGGCTGTCGCTGTCGGCGCGGCGCGTGGCGGGGCACCGGCTGTGGAGCCGGGACCTGGTCCTGGTCGCCGGCCTGCGGTCGCTGGCGCACCCGGCGCTGGCCTTCGGGCTCGGCACGGCGGTCGGCCTCGAGGGCGGTGCGCTGCTCGCCGTCACGACCATGGCCGCCCTGCCCACCGCCCAGAACGTCCTCATGTACGCGTTGCACTACGGGGCCGGGCGGCGGCTCGCGCGGGACGCGGGGCTGGTGACGACGCTCCTGGCGGTGCCGGCGGTCCTGGTGGTGGCCGCGGCGCTGGGGTGAGCGGGTCGCGCCCTCAGGACCGGCCGCTCACGCCCGGGCCCGCCCGGAGGACTCGCGGACCACGAGGTGGGTCGGCAGGAGCACCGGGTCGACGGTGCGTCCCTCCAGGCTGGCGAGCAGCAGGTCCGCGCCGTGGTGCCCGGCCCGTTCGAGCGGGACGGCGACCGTGGTCAGCGCCGGCCGCACGAGGTCCGCGCCGAAGATGTCGTCGCAGCCGACGACGCTCATCCGCTCCGGCACGGCGACCCGACGGGCGGCGAGCCGGTCGAGGACGCCGAACGCGAGGAGGTCGTTGAAGGCGATCACGGCCGTCACGCCCGCGCTCAGCGCCGCGTCGGCCGCGGCCGGTCCCGCCTCGCGACGCGGTGCGTAGGGACCGAGCCACACGACGTCGACGCCGGCCCGACGCACCGCCTGCCGCAGGGCCGAGCGACGCCGTCGGTCGGACCACGAGGACCGCGGGCCCCCCGCGTACGCGATGCGCCGGTGACCGAGCGACACGAGGTGGTCCAGCGCCTGGACGGCGCCGCCCGGGGTGTCGACGAGGACGTACGCCCCGCCGACCTGCCGGTTGATCGTCACCAGGGGCACCGACCGCGACCACACCTCCAGCCGCTGCGCCTCGAGCCGGGGAGCGGCGAGGACGACGCCGTCGACGCGGGAGCGCAGCCGGCGCAGCGCGCGCTCCTCGGCGTCCACGGACTCCTCGGAGTCGACGAGCACGTGCACGTACCCGCCGTCGCGCAACCGAGCCTGGATGCCGCGGATGATCCCGAAGAAGTACGGGTTCGCGATGTCCGGCACGACGAGCGCGACGGTGCCCGTCATCCCCTCGCGTAGGAGCCGGACGGCGCCACCGACCGGGTACCCGAGGCGCTCGGCGGCCTCGACCACGCGGGAGGTGGTCGCCTCGCTCACCCGGCCGGGCCGGGACAGCGCCCGGGACGCCGTCGAGACGGCGACGCCCGCCTCGGCCGCGACCTGGCGCAGCGTCGGGGTGCGGTCCATGGGCGCTCCTCCCCGGCTCGGCACCCCTCGAGGAGTGCTCGGCCTCATGGTGGTGCCGGCGCGCACGGTTGGCAACAACCCTGGCAACGCGTTGCCATGCGCGATGCGGGCACCTAGCGTCGCCGCGACCGACGACGTCGTCAGGAGGACGTGATGGCCGGAACCACCATCCGCAGCGCCGAGGTGCTCGTGGCGAGCCCCGGGCGCAACTTCGTGACCCTGCGGGTCATGACCGAGGACGGCGTCGTGGGGCTCGGTGACGCGACCCTGAACGGCCGGGAGCTCGCCGTCGCCTCCTACCTGACCGACCACGTCGTCCCGCTGCTGCTCGGCCGCGACGCCCACCGCATCGAGGACACCTGGCAGTTCCTCTACCGCGGTGCGTACTGGCGCCGCGGACCGGTGACCATGGCCGCGATCGCCGCCGTCGACGTCGCCCTGTGGGACATCAAGGCGAAGGTCGCCGGCCTGCCGCTCTACCAGCTCCTCGGGGGCGCCTCCCGCACCGGGGTCATGGCCTACGGCCACGCGTCGGGCCGGGACGTCCCCGAGCTGCTCGACTCGATCCGCGCCCAGCAGGCCGAGGGCTTCCGCTCGATCCGGGTGCAGACCTCCGTGCCCGGGATCGACAAGGTCTACGGCGTCGCGGCCCAGCCGTCGACCTCGGGCCGCTACGACTACGAGCCCGCCCAGCGCGCCCCGCTGCCGGCGGAGGAGGACTGGGACACGTCCGCCTACCTGCGCCACGTCCCGGGTGTCTTCGAGGCGGTCCGGAACGAGTTCGGGCCGGCGCTGCCGCTCCTGCACGACGCGCACCACCGCCTGACCCCGATCCAGGCCGCCCGCCTGGGCCGTGCGCTCGAGCCCTACGACCTGTTCTGGCTCGAGGACTGCACGCCCGGGGAGAACCAGGACGCGCTCCGCCTGGTCCGGCAGCACACGACGACACCACTGGCCATCGGCGAGGTGTTCACCACCGTGTGGGACTACCAGACGCTCGTCCGCGAGCAGCTCTTCGACTACGTGCGCTCCTCGGTCACGCACGCCGGGGGCGTCACGGCGCTCCGCAGGATCGTCGACTACGCGGCGCAGTACCAGATCAAGAGCGGGTTCCACGGACCGACCGACATCTCCCCGGTCGGCATGGCCGCCGCCCTGCACCTGGACCTCGCGGTCCACAACTTCGGCATCCAGGAGTACATGCAGCACAGCGCCGCGACCGACGAGGTCTTCCGGCAGACGTTCACCTGGGCGGACGGCCACCTGCACCCGGGCGAGGAGCCCGGCATCGGCGTGACGTACGACGACGACGCCGCGGCGCACCACCCGTACCAGGCGGCCTACCTGCCGTTCAACCGACTCAAGGACGGGACCGTCCATGACTGGTGACGTCACGACCACGACCCCGGACGAGGGCTGGGTGCACCCCGCGTGGCTGCCCGCAGAGGCGTGGCGCCCGGTGGGATCCCGGCGCGTCGCCGTCGTCGGCGACGGGCGGGACGCGCCGGCCGACACCCGGTCCACGCAGGAGCACCCCGTGCTGGCGACGGTCCGCGCGGAGCTCCGCGCCGCCACGCAGCGCTGGGGCGGCGCCCTGGTGGCAACCGGTCGGGGCGCCGCGGACCTCGACCCGGGCCCCGACCTCGTGCTCGTCGTGGGCGACGGGGCAGGCGAGGCGTTCACCGTCGACCACGGGCCCGCGCTCACGGTGACGGCCGACGGCCCGCTCGGCCTCCTGCACGGCCTGCACCACGTGGTGCGTCACGGCGAGGCGGCCTTCGTCGGCGCGCCCGCCGCGGGCCTGACCGGCCGGCACGCGCCCGTGCAGCCGGTCCGGATGCTCGACCACTGGGACAACCTCGAGGTCCACCCCGTAATGGGCCAGGTCGAGCGCGGTTACGCCGGAGGCTCGATCTTCTGGGACGACGGGCGGCTCCGGGACGACCTGGCACGGGCCGCGTCCTACGCCCGCCTGCTCGGGTCGACCGGCATCAACGCGGTCGCCGTCAACAACGTCAACGTCCACCGCGTCGAGGCGCGCCTCCTCACCGACGGGCTCGACCAGGTCGCGCGGCTCGCGGAGGTGTTCCGCCCGTGGGGCATCCGGACGTACCTCTCCGTGTCGTTCGCGGCCCCGGTCGTCGTCGGCGGCCTCACCACCTCCGACCCGCTCGACGAGGACGTCCGCCGCTGGTGGGCCGAGGCCGCGGACCGCGTGTGGGCGCGGATCCCGGACTTCGGCGGGTTCGTGGTCAAGGCCGACTCCGAGGGGCAGCCGGGTCCCTTCGCCTACGGCCGCGACCACGCCGACGGGGCGAACCTCCTGGCCCGGGCGGTCGCGCCCCATGGCGGGACGGTCTTCTGGCGGGCGTTCGTCTACGACCACCAGCAGGACTGGCGGGACCGCACGACCGACCGCGCCCGCGCGGCGCACGACCACTTCACCCCGCTCGACGGACGGTTCGACGACAACGTCGTGGTCCAGGTCAAGCAAGGGCCGATCGACTTCCAGGTCCGCGAGCCGGTGTCCCCGCTGCTCGCCGCGATGCCGGCGACCCGGGTGGCCGTCGAACTCCAGGTGACCCAGGAGTACACGGGGCAGCAGCGCCACGTCTGCTACCTCGGCCCTGCGTGGTCGCAGGTGCTGTCCTTCCAGCCCTGGGGGAGCCCGGGCCCCACCGTCGCCGACGTCGCCGCCGGGCACGGTCCCGGTGCGCGCGCCGCGGGCGTCGTCGCCGTGTCGAACGTCGGGGACGACCCGTTCTGGACCGGTCACCCGCTCGCGCAGGCCAACCTCTACGCCTTCGGGCGGCTGGCCTGGGACCCTGCGCTCGACCCCACGGACGTCCTGGACGAGTGGATCCGGCTCACGTTCGGCGACGACCCGGCGGTCGCCTCGACGGTGCACGAGGTCATGGACGAGTCGTGGACGACGTACGAGGACTACACGGCGCCGCTCGGCATCGGGTTCATGGTCCGGCCCGGCGGGCACTACGGCCCGGACGTCGACGGGTACGAGTACACGCCCTGGGGCACGTACCACTTCGCCGACCGCGACGGGATCGGGGTGGACCGGACCCGGGCGACAGGGACCGGGTTCACCGGCCAGTACCCGTCGCCCTGGCGTGACGTGTACGAGTCGCCCGAGACGTGCCCGGACGAGCTCCTGCTCTTCTTCCACCACGTGCCGTACACGCACCGCCTGCGCAGCGGCGTCACGGTCGTCCAGCACGTGTACGACACGCACCTGCGGGGCGTCGAGCGCGTCGAGGAGATGGCGCAGGCCTGGGCCGAGCTGGCCGGCCGGGTGGACCCGCGCGTCGACGCACGCGTCCGCGAGCGCCTGGCCGAGCAGCGGCGCTCCGCGGTGGAGTGGCGCGACCAGCTCACCACGTACTTCCTGCGCAAGTCCGGGGTGCCCGACGAGCACGGGCGGCCCCTGTACCCCTGAGCCGGCTCAGCCGGAGGCGACGAAGCGCTCCCGCACCAGGTCGAGCACCGGGGCCTCGTTCCGCAGCAGCCCGAACGTCAGGACCGAGGCCAGGAGCACGACGACGGCGTCGAAGGTCACCACGGTCAGCCCGACGGCCAGGACCACGTAGGAGAGCAGGCCCAGCGTCCGCAGCGGGGTCGTGTACAGGGTGAAGACCGCGATCCGCAGCACGTCGCGGAGGCGGAAGGAGAACGTCGAGGCCACCGCGAGCGCCCGGAGCGCCCCGAGGAGCACGACGACCGCGAGGACGACCTGGACGCCGGCGAGCGCGCCGCCCGGGGTGCCGGAACCGAAGGACACGTTGACGCCGAGGACGAGCAGGACCGCGACCGCCGGCACCCAGACGGCCAGCGCGTCGCGGAGGTTGACCGCGTAGCCGCGGCGGAACGACGGCGACGGGGCGACGTCGTCGGCCGTCATGGCTTCGTCCCGCCGGCGCCAGGCGAACAGGGCCGCCGCGAGCGCGGGGCCCAGCGGCACGGCCGCGAGCGCGAAGAGCGGGAGGTTGCTCGGGTCGGGCGCGAGCCAGAACGCCAGGGCGAGCCCGGGCGCCGTCGCCAGCAGGAACCACAGCTCCAGCAGGAGGAACCAGTGGACCGTGGTCGCGGCGCGGGACAGGGTCCCGTCGCCGAAGGACCGCGGGTCGCTCACCGGCCGGCCTCCTCGCCTCGTCGAGGCGTCATCGTCCCACCTCGAGGACGAGCACGTCGGTGGGGGCCAGCGCCAGGGCGTCGCCGGCGCGGACCTCGCGCCCGGTGAGCAGGTCCGTCGCGTCGACGTGCGCCCGGACCTCGACCGCCTCGTCCCCGTGGTGCAGCAGCAGCTCGTAGCGCCGCCCGCCGACCTCGCGGACGGCGTGCTCGAGCCCGGGTGCGTCCGCGAACGGCCCGAGCAGCCCGTGCCGGTCCAGGACCCGCCGCAGGACCCACGCGGTGCCGTCGGCGTCGAGGAGGGTGCCGACGTACCAGACCTCCCCCGCCCCGTGCCGGTTCCTCGTCACCGCGGCGGTCCCGGCGTAGAAGTCGGACCCGTAGGTGCCGACGACCTCCGCACCCTGCGGCAGCACGAGGTCGAACACGAGCCGGCCGGCACAGGTCACCGTGTCGCCCGGGGCCGACGGGTCCGTGAGGGTCACCGGGTTGGCGACGTCCGGCGGCTGCGCGTCCGTCTCGTCCACCCGCACGCCGGCCATCGCGCCGAGGGGGCCCGGGACGTCCGCGAGGAACGCGTTGTCCGCCTCGTCGACCCGCCCGGAGAGCACCCCGGTGACGACCGTCCCGCCGCGCGCGGCGACGGCCGCCAAGCGGTCCGCGATGTCGCCCTCGAGCAGGTGCAGGAGCGGCGCGACGACGACGTCGTACCGGTCGAGGTCCGCGGTCACGGGCACGACGTCGACCTGCGCGCCGGCCTCCCACAGCGCCCGGTGCCACGCGACCTGCGTGCCCGGGTAGGACACGTGCCGGTTGGGGCCGTCGGACATCTCGACCGCCCACCACGAGTCCCAGTCGAAGAGGACCGCGACCCGCGCCGGGGTCCGGGCGCCCAGGAGCCGGTCGCCGAGCCGCTCGAGCTCCGCCCCGAGCGCGGCGACCTCGCGGAAGAGGCGCGTGCCCGTCCGTCCGGAGTGCCCGAGCACGGCGCCGTGGTACTTCTCGCACGCACCGCGGGACTGGCGCATCTGGAAGAAGAGGGCGGCGTCGGCACCGTGGGCGACCGCCTGCCAGGTCCACAGCCGCAGCACCCCCGGCCGCTTGACCGGGTTGACGTCCCGCGACGCCGTCGTGGACGGCGTCTGCTCCATGAGCCAGAACGGCTGCCCGTCCTTGAGGCCCCGCATCAGGTCGTGGGTCAGGGCCATGCGCGACGCCGACCGGTCGTCCGGCGGGTAGTTGTCCCAGGAGGCGAAGTCGAGGTGCGGCGCCCAGCGGTGGTAGTCGAGCGGCCGGAACATGCCCATGAAGTTGGTCGTCACGGGCTTGTCGGAGAACGCGCGGATCGCGTCCTTCTCCTCCCGGAACGTGCGCAGCATCGCGTCGGACTGGAACCGCCGGTAGTCGAGCGTGATCCCCTGGAACGCCGTGTGGTCCGGCCCGCGCCAGTGCTCGGTCAGCATGTTCGGCGGGGCGATCTGGTCCCAGTCGGTGAAGCGGTGCGACCAGAAGGTCGTGCTCCACGCGTGGTTGAGCGTCGCGAGGTCCCCGTAGCGCTCCCGCAGCCACGCGCGGAAGTCGGCCCCGCACCGCTCGCACCAGCAGCCGCCGTCGAACCCCCCGTACTCGTTGTTCACGTGCCAGGCGACGACGGCGGGGTGGTCACCGAAGCGCTCGGCGACGCGGCCGGCGAGAGCGGCCGCGGCCCGGCGGTAGACGGTCGAGCTGGGACAGGCGTTGTGGCGCTGCCCGTAGCCGTGGACCCGCCCCTGGAAGTCGGTGCGGTTCACCTCGGGGTGCTCGGTGGCGAGCCAGGGCGGGAGCGCCCCGGTCCCCGTGGCCAGGCACACCTGACGCCCCTCGGCGTGGGCGCGCTCGACGACCTCCTCGAGGACCGACAGGTCGTACGTGTCCGCGTCGGGCTGCGTCAGCGCCCAGGCGAAGACGCCGACGGTCAGCGTGTCGATGCGGGCCAGGTCGAAGGCCCGGTGATCCTCCGCCCAGACCTCCCGAGGCCACTGCTCGGGGTTGTAGTCGCCGCCGTAGGCGATCCTGGGCGTCCGGGGCAGGCTCATCGGTCTTCCTCTCGCGGCGGGGCAGGCTCGTCGGTCTCGGCTCAGCGGTAGCCGGGGATGCGGGTGTCGTCGAGCCAGTCCGGCGTCTCGTCACGGACCGGGTCGACCTCCACGAGGGTGACCTCGTGCCGCGAGAGCGGGACGTCCAGGCGCACACGGCCGTCGGCGGTGGCGTGCGAGCCGTGCTCGACCGCGGGGACCGACGCCTCGTGCAGGAGGTCGAGCTGCCGCGCGGACGGGCTCGCAGGCCGCCCGAGGTGGCACCACGCCGTCCACACGTTCCCGTCGTCCTCCGAGACCCGGCGGCGATGGGTCGAGATGCGCGCGACGTCGCCGACCGGCAGGTCCAGGCGCAGGGTCCGACGCTCGTCGCCCCGGGCGGCGCCGTCGACCGGCTGCCACGCGAGCACCGCGAGGCGCCCGTCGGCGTGCCGGGTGACGAGGTGGTCCTCGCCGCGGGCGAGCACCTGCTCGCCGAGGCGGGCCAGGAAGGCGTAGAGGTGGTAGGTCGGCTTCGGCACCCCACGGTGGGTGAGCAGCCCGAACCCGCCGTGGAGGAAGGCCGCGGGCACGCCCTCCTCCTCGAAGACGTCGGAGAACGTCCAGTAGGAGAACGAGTCCGCGAGATCGCCGCCGCCGGCCAGGACGGGCGCCAGGTAGGCGGCGTTGTACGCCGTGTCGTGCACCGGGTTGTCGGGCCGGTAGGAGGTGTTGAACTCGGTGATGTGCACCGGGAGGTCCGCGAGCGCGGTCCCGGCCAGGTGCCGGCGCGGTGCCCCGAACTGGTCGAGCAGCTCCTGCGGCGGCCGGAGGTCCTGGTACGTCCCGAACGGCACGTGCTGGGCGGGACCCGAGCTGTAGGCGTGCCGGCTCACGAAGTCGACGGGGACGTCCCGCTCGGTGACGAAGGCGGCGAACGGCTCCCACCACTCGTCCGCACCGGGCGAGAGCGCCGGCCCGCCGACCTGCAGGCTCGCGTCGAC
Source organism: Actinotalea ferrariae CF5-4 (assembly GCF_000603945.1). Taxonomy (GTDB): domain Bacteria; phylum Actinomycetota; class Actinomycetes; order Actinomycetales; family Cellulomonadaceae; genus Actinotalea; species Actinotalea ferrariae. The sequence goes on from NZ_AXCW01000041.1 coordinate 19,473, forward strand.
GTCCTTGACGGCGTGGGCGGTCACCTCGTACAGCCGCAGGTACTCGGCCTGGTCGGCGTGCTCCCAGAAGTGCACGAGGTTCGGCTCGTTCCACACCTCGACCGGCCACCGGCGCACCTCCTCCAGCCCGTAGCGGTCCACGAGGTGGCGCAGGGTGCCCCGGACCAGATCCGCCCACTCCGTGTACGACGACGGCGGCGTGACGTTGCCCCGCCACCAGAAGACGGTCTGGTCCCCCGAGGCGAGGCCGGACGGCATGAACCCCAGCTCGAGGAACGGCCTGATGCCGTGCTCGAGGTAGCCGTCCACGACCTGGTCCAGGTACGTCGTCACGTGCCGGACGTGCCGACCGTCCCGCTCGTAGGGGCGGTGGACCCCCATGTCGTCGCTGAGCATGCCGTGCCCGCGGACGGAGCGGAAGCCGATCTCCCGCTGCACCCTCGCGAGGGCCTCACGGTGGTCGTGACGGAGCGAGAGGTTCATCCGCCCGGTGCCGACGCACTCCCGCCAGGCACCGGTGAGGACGCCGACGGGCTCGGCGGGGACGACGACGGTCACGGGTGCTCCTTCGCGAGCGGGGCGGGTCGGGCGGGTCGGCCGTGGAGGCGATCCGGCGGTGGAGGCGGTCCGGCCGGCGACGGGTCGCACGCCGGCCGCACGGCGACGCCCGGTCGCGCCCGTGGGCGCGACCGGGCGGCTCCGGTCAGGCGTTGTTCTCCTGGTAGCGCTGGTAGGCGCCGTTGACGAGCTCCTCGTAGGCCGTCATGTTCTGACCCTCGAGCTCGGCGACGTAGGCGTCCCACTCGTCCAGGGACCGCTGGCCGGTGATGAACGCCAGCGTGTTCTGGTTCGTGTAGTCCACCAGCGCGGTCTGGTAGAGGCTGGCCTGCTCCCGCTCCATCTCGTTCATCGGCCACGGGGGACCCGGGGGCAGCATCTCCTTGTCGGACATGGCCTCCTGCCACTGCACCTCCTCCTCCGGGATGTGCGTGAGGACGAGGTCCCGGGTCGAGCCGTGCGCGAGCGAGAAGACCCCGTTGAAGAACCCGAAGTCGTTCTGCAGGTGCTGCGGCGCACCCTCGTTCTGGCCGAGGAACTCGACGTCCTCGGCGAGCACCCGGGTGTCGCCCTCACGCTCGAACGTCTCGCCCTCGACGCCCCACCGCGCGAACTCCAGGCCCTCGTCGGAGTAGAAGAGCCAGTCCAGGAACTGCAGCGTCGCGACGAAGTTCGGCTTCTCGGCCGCCGCGCTCGAGACCATGAACCCGTTCTCGATCCGCATGCCGCGCATGACGTCGCCCTCCGGGCCGGCCGGCACCCGGATCTTGTCGAGCTCGAAGTTGCCCGCGCCGAGCGAGGTCTCGAGCGTCGTCCGGTTGCCGAGCAGCTCCTGGGCGTTCGTCGTGATCGCGTAGGACTGCTCGTTCGCGAGCTTGGCGAAGGCCTGGTCGTCCTCCTGCGTGAAGCTCTCGGGGTCCATCAGGCCGTCCTCGACCAGGCCGGCGAAGTACTCCACCATCTCGCGGTACTCGTCGGTCGCACCCGCGTAGCGGTACTCGCCGGCGTCCTCGTCGAACACCACGCCCTGCCCGAAGCCCCACCCGGCGATGGTGCCGAACTGCGCGGAGGCGACGTTGAGCAGCGCGTTGCCCTGCCAGCGGTCGGAGAAGACGTAGCTGCCGCCGCGGTCGTCCTTGATGGCCTGCAGCACGTCCCGGAACTCGTCCCACGTCCCCGGCTCCTCGAGGCCGAGCTCGTCGAGGACGTCGGTCCGCAGCGCGACGGTGTAGTCGTAGCGCAGCTGCTCGTACAGGCCCGGCAGCATGTAGAACTTGCCGTCCTCCTGCCGCAGGGTCTCGAGCTCGTCCTGGAGGTCCCACCGCTCGACCTTGTCCTGGAAGTGCGGCATGAGGTCGACGTAGTCGCTCAGCGGCAGGATGGCGCCCGAGGCGACGAACTGGGCCTCCTGGCCGGGGTAGACCACGGAGATGACGTCCGGGGCGTCGCCCGCCCCGATGAGGAGGCTGCGCCGCTGCTCGTAGTCGCTGAGCGGTGCGGTCGTGATGTCGAACGTGACGTTGCTCTGCTCCTCGATGTGCTCGAAGAACAGCCAGTCCTCGTCCAACGGGTAGTTCGGGTGGTCGCGGTACAGCAGCGAGATGCTCACCGGCTCGGTCGCCACGAACGTGTCGCCCACGCCGTAGTCCTCCATCGCGCCGTCCATGCCGGACTCGAGGTCGGCGGCGTCGACGCCGTCCTCACCGTCCGTCGTGCCACCGTCGGCGCTGCACGCCCCGAGCGTCAGGGCGAGCGCGCCGGCGGTCACGCCACCGAGCACCCGCTTCCTCTGGTTCCTCATCACTTGCTCCCTTTCGTGCACACCGTCGTGGATCGGGCGGGTCAGGTTCGGTCCATCACCCCTTCACGGCGCCGAGCATCACGCCGGAGACGAAGTACTTCTGGATGAAGGGGTAGAGGCAGACGATGGGCAGCACGGTGAGCACCATCGTCACGGACTGGATGTTCGCGGCGACCTGCGTCATGGCGTCCGCCCCGCCGCCGCCGACGCTCGTCGCCGTGGTGGCTCCCGCGATGAGGTTCCGCAGGTACACCGTCACCGGGTACAGCTCGGCGCGGTCCATGTACAGGAACGCGGGGAACCACGAGTTCCAGAAGGACACCGCGTAGAAGAGGATCATGGTCGCGATGACCGCCTTGCTGAGCGGCAGGACGATGCGCAGCAGCGTCCGGTACGTGTCCAGGCCGTCGATGGCCGCGGCCTCCTCCAGCTCGGCCGGCAGGTTCTCGAAGAACGCCTTCATGACCAGGAGGTTGAAGACGCTGATCGCGTTGGGCAGGACGATCGCCCAGATCGTGTTCTTGAACCCCAGGGTGTTGATGAGGACGTAGTTCGGGATGAGGCCGCCGTTGAAGAACATGGTGAAGACGGCGATGCCGATGAAGAGGCTCCGCCCCCGCAGGTGCCGCTTGGAGATCGCGTAGGCGAACGTCGTCGTCAGCACCATGGCGATCGCGGTCGCGACCACGGTGTAGACGAGGGTGTTCTGGTAGTTGCGCCAGAACATCCGGTCGGCCATGACGGTCTGGTAGGTCTCGACGTTGAACCCGCGGGGGACCAGGTTGACCTGGCCGGCCGTGATGAACCCCTCGCTGGAGAACGACTGCGCGAGGATGTTGACGAAGGGGTACAGCGTCACGGCCATGACGAGCACGAGCACGAGCACGTTGACGGCCGTGAACACGCGGTAGCCGCGGGTGTCGCGGACGCCGCGGGCCGCGGCGCTCGGCCGGGAGAGCCGGTCGGACAGTCGGGTCGGGGCGGTGGTCACCACAGGCTCGTCCCCACGAGTCGGCGCGAGAGCGCGTTGGCGGACAGGATGAGGGTCAGGCCGATGAGCGCCTCGAACAGACCGATCGCGGTCGCGTAGCTGAAGTTCGAGGAGACGATGCCGATCCGGTACAGGTACGTCGAGATGACGTCGGCCGTCGGGTACGTCAGCGGGTTGTAGAGCAGCAGGACCTTCTCGAAGCCGACCGCCATGAACGTGCCAATGTTGAGGATCAGCAGGACGATCATGGTCGGGCGGATCCCGGGGAGCGTGACGTGCCACGTCTGCTTCCACCGGTTGGCGCCGTCGATCCGTGCCGCCTCGTACAGCTGCGCGTCGATCGTGGTCAGCGCCGCGAGGTAGAGGATCGTCCCCCACCCGACGGTCTGCCACGCCTCCGAGGAGATGTAGATGGTGCGGAACCAGTCGGCCCGCTGCATGAACGTGACCGGGTCCCCACCCACGGCGGCGACGATCTGGTTGACCGTCCCCTGCACCGAGAAGATCTGGAAGACCATGCCCGCGACGATGACGATGGACATGAAGTGCGGCAGGTACGAGACGGTCTGGACGAGCCGCTTGAACCAGATCCGGCGGACCTCGTTGAGCAGCAGGGCCAGGACGATCGGCAGCGGGAAGACGATGAGCAGGCTCAGACCACCGAGCACCGCGGTGTTCCAGAACACGTCCCAGAACTTCGCGTCGTTGACGAACAGCTCGAAGTACCGCAGGCCCACCCACTCGTCACCGAAGATGCTGCCGCCGGGCCGGAAGCGCCGGAAGGCGATGACGTTGCCCACCATGGGCAGGTAGCGGAAGACGAGCAGGAAGAGCAGGGGCAGGACGAGCAGCGTGTAGAGCTGCCAGTCCTTGCGCAGGGACTGCCGCCAGGTCCGTCGTCGGCCCCGGCCCGCACGGTCGGTGCGCGCGAGGGCGACGGCCGCCGCCCCGCGCTCCCCCACCGGGCTCTGCGCCTGCCCGCCCGCCGGCGAGGACGCCTCGAGGTGCTGCGGCGTGGTCATCGGGCACCGCCCTGCCCGGGCGCCCCGACGCCGTGGCCCGCGCCGTGCGGGGCGAGGGGGACCACGACCGCGCTCGTCGACCGTCGGTCGTGACCGACCCGCCGCTCCCGACCGACGAGCTCCAGCCGGACCGTCCCGACGACGTCGGCGCTCGACCGGGCGACGCGGAGCTCGACCGCACCGGGCTCGACGAGCCGGTGGCCCGCCAGCCCGGTGAAGGACGCGACGTCGGCCGGCACCGTGAACGACACCCGGGCCGCCGCGCCCGGCTCGAGCGGGACCCGCGCGAAGCCCACCAGGCGCACGACCGGCTGGACCACCTGGGCCGCGACGTCGTGCAGGTAGAGCTGGACCACCTCCGCGCCCGCGCGGTCCCCGGTGTTCCGGACCGTCACCTCGACGGTCGCGTCCCCGTCCACCGCCCACCGGACGCCGTCCGTGCCGGTCCCGTGGACATCGTCCCACGCGAAGCTCGTGTACCCGAGCCCGTGGCCGAAGGCGAAGAGCGGGGTCGGGTCGACGTCGGAGACGCCGCTGCGGCGTGCGAGCGGGGCGGCGAGGTAGGTGCCGGGCTGGCCCCCCGCGTCCCGCGGCAGGCTCACCGGCAGGCGCCCCGACGGCGCCACGGCGCCCGTGAGGACCTCCGCGACCGCCTGGCCGCCGCGCTGGCCGGGGAAGAACGCCTGGACGACCGCCGCGCACCGCCCGGCCAGGTCGCCGAGGGCGTAGGGCCGGCCGGTGAGCAGGACGAGGACCACCGGCGTCCCGGTGGCGAGGACCGCGCGGACGAGCTCCTCCTGGACCCCGGGCAGGCGGAGGTCGGTGGCGTCGCACCCCTCGCCCGACGTCCCCCGGCCGAACAGGCCGGAGCGGTCCCCGACGACGACGACGCACACGTCCCCGGCCGTCGCGACCGCGGTCGCCTCCGCGAAGCCGGTCGTGTCGTCCCCGGTGACGTCGCAGCCCCGCGCGTGGGAGGTGCCGGAGCCGAGGCGCTCGCGCAGGCTCGCCAGCACCGACGGGATCTCGATCCCCATCGCGTGGTCCGGGTGCCGGACGCCGACGTGCGCGGGGAAGGAGTAGCACCCGAGCATGCCCATCGGGTCGTCGGCGAGCGGTCCGACGACGGCCACACGGGGCCCGGCGGCGGCGTCGCGGGAGGCCCGCAGGGGCAGCGTGCCGTCGTTGGCCAGGAGCACGACGCTGCGGCGCGCCAGCTCCAGCGCGGTGGCCCGGCGCTCGTCGTCGTCGAGCACGACCTCGTCGACGCCGTCCGGCAGCGGTTCCCACCCGGCGTCGAGGAGACCCAGCTCCACCTTCTGGGTCAGCACCCGGCGGACCGCCCGGTCCACGTCCGTCTCCGGGACGGCGCCGCGGCGGACGGCCTCGAGGAGGGGGGCGCCGTAGGCGTGCACCGTCGGCAGCTCCACGTCGACGCCCGCGGCGAGGGCCAGCCCGGCGGCGTGGCCGAGGTCCTCCGCGACGGCGTGCAGCGTGTGCAGGAAGGCGATCCCGAAGTAGTCGGCGACGACCGTCCCGGTGAAGCCCCACTCGTCGCGCAGGAGCGTGGTGAGCAGCCGGGCGTCCGCCGCGGCCGGCACGCCGTCGACGTCGGCGTAGGAGTGCATGACCGAGCGGGCCCCGCCCTCGCGCAGCGCCGCCTCGAACGGCGGTAGCACGACGTCCGCCATCTCCCGCGGACCGGCGGAGACGGGGGCGAGGTTGCGCCCCGCCCGCGAGGCGGCGTACCCGGCGAAGTGCTTGAGCGTGGCCACGACGCCCGCGCGCTCGAGACCGCGGACGTACGCCGCGCCCACGGTCCCGACGAGGTGCGGGTCCTCCCCGATCGTCTCCTCGACGCGACCCCAGCGGTAGTCGCGGACGACGTCCAGCACCGGCGCGAGGCCCTGGTGGACGCCGACCGCCCGCATCGAGGCGCCGATCTGGCCCGCCATCTCCTCCACCAGCTCCGGGGAGAACGCCGCGCCCCAGGCGAGGGGGACGGGGTAGGCGGTCGCTCGCCACGCCGCGAAGCCGGCGAGGCACTCCTCGTGGACCTGCGCCGGGATCCCGAACCGGTTCGCCGCCATTACCTGCCGCTGCGAGTGGGCGAGGGATCGGGCCCCGAGCACGGGGTCCACCGGCGCGGTGCCGAAGGGCCGGGTCAGCTGGCCGAGGCCGTCGCGGATGACGTCCTCGAACGGCGGGACGCCCTCGGTCATGTCGGCCTGGTGCGGCGCGACCCCGCCCCCCGAGGCGTCCGCCCCCACCCAGAGGCCGACGAGCTGGCCGACCTTCTCCTCGAGGGTCATCCGCGCGAGGAGGTGCTGCACCCGGTCGGCGACCGGGTGCGCCGGGTCCTGCCAGAGGGGCACGGACCCGGCGTGGGCCACCTGCTCGTCGACGGCGGACATCGTCGGCCTCATCGTCTGCACCTCCTCGCCCACCGCGGCGTGGGATCGAAACTTATCGACTTCGTTGCCGATATGAGTTTCGGACCCTAGGCAGGCGCGGGAGAGCGCGTCAAGCGTCGATCTGCCCGTTTTCGCAGGTCAGGGGCGGTTTGCCATCGCGTTGCCACTGCTCAGCCAGGGTTTCCCACTTTTTCAACTCGAGCGTTCATCGGCGCCCGCAACGCGGCTGCTAGGGTTCATCCGAAACATTTCGACACGATCTCCAGGGGTCCCGGTGAGCGTCACCCCGACGGCGCGGCCCGCCCGCGCCACCATCTCCGCGATCGCGACCGAGGCCGGCGTCTCCGTCGCGACGGTCTCCAAGGTCCTCAACGGCCGGCCGGACGTCTCGGCCGCGACGCGGGCCCTGGTCGAGCAGGTGCTCGAGCGCCACGACTACCGCCGTCGCCGGGGGCGCGTGGGCACGCCGGCCCGGCTCATCGACCTCGTGTTCCACGAGCTCGACTCGGCCTGGGCGGTCGAGATCATCCGGGGCGTCGAGGCGGTCTGCGGGCGCGAGCGGGTCGGCGTCGTGCTCTCCGAGCTCGGCGGCGCGCACCGTCCCCGCCAGGAGTGGCTGGACGACGTCGTCGCCCGCCGCCCCCTCGGCGTCCTCCTGGTCCTGTCCGACCTCCATCCCGCGCAGCGCCGCCAGCTCGAGACGCGGGGGATCCCCTACGTCGTCGTGGACACCGCGGGGGAGGTCCCCGGCGACGTCCCCACGGTGGGCTCGCAGAACTGGAACGGTGGGCTCGCCGCCACGCGGCACCTCCTGGGACTCGGGCACCGGCGCATCGCCGTCGTCTCCGGGCCCGCGGACGTGCTGTGCAGCCGGGCCCGCATCGACGGGTACCGCAGCGCGCTGGAGGAGGCGGGCGTCCCCGTCGACCCCGCGCTGATCCGGCACGGGAACTTCTTCGTCGACGGCGGCCATGCGCACGCCCGGGAGCTCCTCGCCACCCCCGACCCGCCGACGGCGATCTTCGGCGGCAGCGACCTCCAGTCGATCGGGGTCCTCCGTGCGGCCCGCGAGGCCGGACTGCGGGTGCCCGAGGACCTCTCCGTGGTCGGGTACGACGACCTTCCCGTGGCCGAGTGGATGGGCCCGGCGCTGACGACCGTCCGGCAGCCGCTGGAGGAGATGGCGGCCACCGCCACGCGGATGGTCCTCGCGCTCGCCGCGGGCGAGACCATCGCGAACCCCCGGATCGAGCTGGCGACCGAGCTCGTCGTCCGGGGGTCGACGGCGCCCCCGCCGGCGGCCCGTCCGGCGGGCGACGCGGCCGGCAACCCCTCGACGTCCGCCACGAAGGAGATTTGATGGCCCTGTTCGACCTCCCGCTCGACCGGCTGCGGGAGTACCGCCCGCCCGTGGACGAAGCGGCGGACCTCGACGACTTCTGGGCCACGACCGTCGCGGACGCACGCCACCCTGCCGTCCTGGTCGACGTCGCACCCGTTCACACGGGCCTCGTGACCGTACGGACCTGGGACGTCACCTTCGCCGGTTTCGACGGGCACCCGGTGCGCGCCTGGTACACCCGGCCGGCCACGGCCGAGGACGACGACGCCCTGCCCGCGGTCGTCGAGTACGTCGGCTACGGCCGGGGCCGCGGCCTCCCGCAGGAACGGCTCACCTGGGCCAGCGCGGGATACGCCCACCTGCTCATGGACACTCGTGGCCAGGGCGCCCAGTACGGGTCCGGCGGGTCCACGCCCGACCCCGTCGGCAGCGGTCCCGCCGCGCCGGGGTTCGTCACCCGGGGCATCACCGACCCGGCGACCGCCTACTACCGGCGGCTCTTCACCGACGGCGTGCGCGCCGTCGACGCGGTGCGGGCGCTCCCCGGAGCCGACTCGACCCGCACGGCCGTCGTCGGCAACAGCCAGGGCGGTGGGGTCGCGCTCGCCGTGGCGGGCCTGGTGCCCGACCTCGCGGCCGTGATGCCGAGCGCGCCGTTCCTCGCCCACGTGGGCCGCGCCCTGGATCTCACCGACGCCGACCCGTACGGCGAGCTGGTCCGCTACCTCGCGGTGCACCGCGACGCCGAGCCCGCGGTGCGGCGGACGCTGTCGTACCTCGACGTCCTCCACCTCGCCCGGCGCGCCCGGGCGGACCTCCTCCTGGGCGTCGGGCTCCGGGACACGATCTGCCCGCCGTCGACCGCCTTCGCGACGTTCAACCGGTACGGCGAGCTCGCCGGTGACCACGTCCCCCACAAGGAGGTCGCCGTCTACCCCTTCAACCACCACGAGGGGGGCGAGGCGGTGCACGTCGACCGGCAGCTGCGGTGGCTCGACGCCCGGCTGCGTCAGGGGGTCGCCGTAGGGTGACCCGGTGACTGCCGGGACCCACGACGACGACCTGCCGCCGCTCGAGCCCCCGCTCGACGACGAGCCGCCGTTCGACCCCTGGTACGACCAGGCGCCGCCGGACGGACCCGGCGTCCCCGGCGACCCGCGGGCCCTCCGCAGCGGCCGGCCGGGCGTCCGCGCGCCGTCGCTCGGGACG
>NZ_AXCW01000042.1 GCF_000603945.1 Actinotalea ferrariae CF5-4
TGGACCCCGCGGGTGCCGCCCGGCTCGCCGACCTGGACCCGGCGCTCGCGGCCGCGCTCGCGGTCAGCGCCTGGGCGCCGTGGCAGGTGCTGCTGGGCGCCGCCGGGACCCAGGACGACGGCGCGAAGGGCGGCGGCACGGTGGACGACGGCGGGCTCCGTCGCCCGCTGCGCGGCTCCTGGCTCCTGTCCTCGGTCCCGCTCGGGACCACGTACCTCGTGGCGCACTGGGCGCCCGCGTGACCGTGCCCGTCACCGCCGCGGGCGGGCCCGTCGTCGGCCCGCCCGTCGTGGCCGTGGTGGGTCCGACCGCGACGGGCAAGTCCGACCTCGGGCTGGCGCTGGCCCTGGCGCTGGGCGGCGAGGTGGTCAACGCGGACGCGATGCAGCTGTACCGGGGGATGGACGTGGGCACGGCCAAGCTCCGCCCGGACGAGCGCCGCGGCGTGCCCCACCACCAGCTCGACGTCCTCGACGTGGACCAGGACGCGACCGTCGCCGCGTACCAGCGCCACGCGCGCGACGACGTCGCGGCGGTGACGTCACGGCGGCACCGCGCCGTCGTGGTCGGCGGCTCCGGCCTGTACGTCCGGGCGCTCCTGGACCGCATCGAGTTCCCGCCGTCGGACCCCGTGGTGCGCGCCGAGCTCGAGCACGAGGCCGCCGTGCGCGGGCCGGGCCTCCTGCACGACGAGCTGGCGCGCCTCGACCCGGTCGCCGCCGCGCGGGTGGACCGTGCGAACACCCGGCGGGTCGTCCGCGCCCTGGAGGTCGTGCGGATCACCGGCCGGCCCTACTCCGCGACGCTCCCGGAGCACGTCTACGCGGTGCCTGCGGTGCAGATCGGGCTGGACTGCGACCGGGCCGTCCTCGACGGGCGGATCGAGGTCCGGGTCGCGCGGATGTGGCAGGCAGGTCTGGTGGCGGAGGTACGGGCCCTCGCCCCGCGCCTCGGCCGTACGGCCGCCCGGGCCGTGGGCTACGCGGAGGTCCTCGAGGTCCTGCGGGGCGAGACGACGGAGGAGGCGGCGCGCGCCGCCGTCGTCGCCGGGACCCGGCGTCTCGCCCGCCGTCAGATGAGCTGGTTCGGGCGCGACCCGCGGGTGCACTGGCTGGACGCGCGGGACCCGGACCTGCTCGACCGCGCCCTCGCCCTGGTCGCGGCGGCGGACGCCGGGGCGCTCGCGGACCCGGGGCAGCGCGACCGTAGGCTGGGCTCGTGACCGCGACGCGCCCTGATCCGGCAGCAGGCTCCGCGCGCGCGGGTGCTCCGTCCCGCCCGGAGCGGCTGGCCGTCGTCAAGGGGCACGGCACCGAGAACGACTTCTTGCTCGTCGACGACCGGGCGGGCGCCCTGGACCTCCTGCCCGCGGACGTCCGGGCACTCACCGACCGTCGCGCCGGGCTCGGCGCGGACGGCGTCATCCGCCTCGCGCCGGGCGACACCCTGCCGGAGGGCCGGGCGTGCCTCGCCGAGGACCCCGCCGCCGTGTGGTTCATGGACTACCGCAACGCCGACGGCACGCCCGCGGAGATGTGCGGGAACGGGGTTCGCGTCACCGCGCTCTTCGCGGAGCGGCTCGGGGTGTGGGACGGCGCGGGCGAGCTCGTCCTGGGCACACGGGCAGGGGTCCGCCGGGTCCGCCGGGTCGCCGACCCGACCGGGGGCGCGGATCCCTGGTACGCGGTCGAGATGGGCGCGTGGCACCTGCCGGCCGGCGGTGCCGGGGCGGCCGGGGACGCCGAGGTGGACGTGCCGGGCCTGGACGTGACCCGCCCGGGGCTGTCCGTCGACGTGGGCAACCCCCACACCGTCGTGGCGCTCGCGGACGAGCGCGAGCTCAGCGCGGCGGACCTCACGACGGCGCCACGCGTGGCACCCGTGCCGCCGCGTGGCACCAACGTCGAGATCGTGGTGCCGCTGGGGGAGCGGAGCCTGCCGGGCGGCACCCTCCTCGGGGAGCTGCGGATGCGCGTCCACGAGCGGGGCGTGGGGGAGACGCGCTCGTGCGGGACGGGCGCCTGCGCCGCGGCGATGGCCGTGCGGACGTGGGCCGGGCCGGGGGCACCCGACGTGTGGTGGGTCCACGTGCCCGGCGGCACGGTCCAGGTGACGGCCCTGCCGGTCGATCGCGTCGAGCTCGCCGGACCCGCCGTGCTGGTCGCGGACGCCGTCGTCACCCTGCCCGCCGCCGGCTGACCTCGACGGTCTGCCGGGTGGGCCCTGCCGGGGCGCGTCCGCCGACGGCGCGGGCCGTCTGGTGGGGTCGCGGCCGACCGCCGGGGCCGCGGCCGTCCACCGAGGGACGGGACGGCTCAGCCGGCGACCGGCCCGTCGACGCGCAGGACGCGGAAGCCCTTGGCGCTCGCCACCCGGTCCGCCGTCAGGCCCAGCTCCGCCCGGAGCCACGCCTGGAGGGAGTCGGCGCCGAGGTTGCGCTGCACGACGAGGTGCGCCTCGCCGTCGGGCGCGAGCCGGGCGAGCCACGTGCGCAGCAGGTCGTGCAGGGCGGCCTTGCCGACGCGGATCGGGGGGTTGGACCAGATCGCGACGGGCCGCAGCTCCGGCGGCACCGCGTCGGGGGTGACCGCGGTGACGTTGTCCAGGCCGTGCCGCCGGGCGTTGCGCCGGACCAGGTCCAGGGCGCGCTCGTTGACGTCGACCGCCCAGACCTGCGCCCCGGGGGACTCCAGCGCCAGGGTGAGCGCGACGGGGCCCCACCCGCAGCCCAGGTCGACGAGGTCCCCGGCGGGGGGCGGCGCGGGGACCGTCCGGAGCAGCACGCGCGTGCCCAGGTCGACGTGGTCGGGGGAGAACACCCCGCCGGCGGTCTCCACCTCCAGCTCACGCCCGGCGAGGACGACCCGCAGCACGCGCCGCTCGCCGTCCGACGCCGGCGCGGCCGTGAAGTAGTGGTCCTCGGGCACCGGGCTCTCCTGGGGTGGGGCGGGCGGGAATGGCGGCGGGCGGCCCCACGCTATTCGGTCGCGGGGTCGTGACGGCGCGTGCGACCCTGAGGCCGACGAGAGGAACCGATGACCCACCCCAGGACGGACGCCGCGACCGGCGACACGCAGGACCCCCGGGACGCCGCCACGGCGGCGCAGGACGAGGCCGATCGCCCGGGCGCCGACGCGGACGGGACGAGGGAGCACGACGGCTTCGGCCCGGCCCGGCGCCTCGTGCCCGACGACGTCGTGGCGCGCGTCCTGGCCCGTGCCGGCACCGCCCTGGACGAGGGCGGGACGCGGTGGACCGACGACGACGGCGAGCAGCTAGACCGCGAGGAGCGGGCGGCGCTGCGGCGGGTCGGCGGCCTGTCGACCGAGCTCGCCGACGTCACCGAGGTCGAGTACCGCCAGCTGCGGCTCGAGCGCGTCGTCCTGGCCGGCGTGTGGACGTCGGGGACGGTGGAGGAGGCGGAGCTCTCCCTGCGCGAGCTCGCGGCGCTGGCCGAGACCGCCGGCTCGCAGGTGCTCGACGGCATGCTCCAGCGCCGGTCGCACCCGGACCCCAGCACGTACTTCGGCTCCGGCAAGGCCGCCGAGCTCGCGGAGGTCGTCAGCGCCGAGGGCGCGGACACGGTGATCGTGGACGCGGACCTCGCCCCGTCCCAGCGCCGCTCGCTCGAGGACATCGTCAAGGTCAAGGTGATCGACCGCACCGCGCTGATCCTCGACATCTTCGCCCAGCACGCGAAGTCCAAGGAGGGCAAGGCGCAGGTCGAGCTCGCCCAGCTGGAGTACCTGCTGCCGCGGCTGCGTGGGTGGGGCGAGTCGATGTCCCGCCAGGCCGGTGGACGGGTCGCCGGCGGTGAGGGCATCGGCTCGCGCGGCCCCGGTGAGACGAAGATCGAGCTCGACCGGCGCCGGATCCGCGCACGGATGGCCAAGCTGCGCCGGGAGATCGCCGCGATGGCGCCGTCCCGGGAGACGCGGCGCTCCTCGCGGCGGCGGCACGAGGTGCCGTCGGTCGCGATCGTCGGGTACACGAACGCCGGGAAGTCCAGCCTGCTCAACCGGCTGACCGGTGCGGGCGTGCTCGTCGAGAACGCGCTCTTCGCGACGCTGGACCCGACGGTCCGACGGGCACGGACGCCGGACGGCCGCACCTACACGCTGTCCGACACGGTCGGGTTCGTGCGGTCGCTCCCCACGCAGCTCGTGGAGGCGTTCCGCTCGACGCTGGAGGAGGTCGCCGAGGCCGACCTGCTGCTGCACGTCGTCGACGTGTCGCACCCGGACCCGGAGGGGCAGATCGCGGCGGTGCGGACCGTCCTGGCGGACATCGAGGGGGCGGACGCCCTCCCGGAGCTGGTGGTGCTCAACAAGGCCGACGTCGCGGACCCGGAGACGGTCGCGCGGCTGCAGCGCCGCGAGCCCCGGTCCGTGGTCGTGTCGGCCCACACCGGAGCGGGGCTGGAGGAGCTCGTCGAGCTGGTGGCCGAGGCGCTGCCGCGGCCGCAGGAGACGGTCGACGTCGTCGTGCCCTACGCGCGGGGTGACCTCGTCCACCGCGCCCACACGGAGGGCGAGGTCGACACCGAGGAGCACACCGCGGCCGGCACGGTCCTGCGCGCGCGCGTCGCCGCGGAGCTGGCCGCCGAGCTGCGGGCGGTCAGCGTCGCCTGAGCCCCCAGGGCCGCCGCGTCCTGGGACGGCGGGCGCGATGACGTCCCGGCGTGCGCACACCGCTTCGTGCCCGACCGTGCCCGACCGGCCCGACTGGCCCGACCGGCCCGTGCCCGACCCGCACGACTACCCTGCTCCGGTGACCTCCCCGCCCGAGCCCGACCCGCGGGTGGACGACGACGGCCCCGGGGCCCCCGAGGCCCCGGACGCGCCGGGGGTCTCGACCCTGCTCGACCGCGCCGTGGCGGCCCTGGGAGGCAGCCCCCGGGAGGGCCAGCGCACCATGGCGGAGGCCGTCGACGAGGCCGTCGCCCGAGGCGAGCACCTCCTGGTGCAGGCGGGGACCGGGACGGGCAAGTCCCTGGGCTACCTGGTCCCGGCGGTCCGGCACGCCGTCCTCGCGCAGGAGCGCGTCATCGTCTCCACCGCGACGCTGGCGCTCCAGCGGCAGGTCATGACGCGGGACCTGCCGCTGGTGGCCCAGGCCGTCGCCCCCGCCCTGCCGCGGTCCCCCCGCATCGCCCTGCTCAAGGGGTGGCACAACTACCTCTGCCTGCACAAGGTCGCCGGGGGGTACCCCGACGAGGAGCCCGCCCTGTTCGACCTGCTCCCCACCGACCGCGCGGGCGACCACCCGGCACCGACGGGCGGCGGCGGTGGCGCGACGGCCGGTGCGGAGCTCGGGCGCCAGGTGGTCCGGCTCCGCGAGTGGGCGCAGGAGACCGGCACCGGTGACCGCGACGACCTGGACCCGGGGGTGACGGACCGGGCGTGGCGCCAGGTCTCCGTGACGTCGCTCGAGTGCCTCGGCTCGAAGTGCCCGCTCCTGGACGACTGCTTCCCCGAGCGCGCCAGGACCCTCGCGCGGGAGGCCGACGTCGTCGTCACCAACCACGCGATGCTCGGGATCGCGGCCGGCGGGTCGCCCGGGGTCCTGCCGGAGCACGACGTGCTCGTGGTCGACGAGGCCCACGAGCTCGCCGACCGGGTCACCGCGCAGGCGACGGTCGAGCTGTCCGGCTCCTCCGTGGAGCAGGTGGCGCGGACCGCCCGGCGGCACGGCGGCGTCGCGACCGACGACCTGGAGGTCGCCGGACGGGACCTGGCCGCGGCCGTCGAGGAGCTGCCGGAGGGCCGGTTCCCCGGGGGCCTGCCCGACGGCGTGGCGCTCGCGGTGGGGGCCGTCCGGGACGCCGCCCGCGCGCTCCTGTCGGCGTTGCGGCCCGGGGAGGGCTCGACGACGGCGGCGTCGGCCGAGGCCGGCGTGAAGATGGCGACCTCGGCGGTGCTCACCCTCATGGAGGTCGCCGAGCGGATGGTGTCGGAAACGGCACGGGACGGGCGCGACGTCCTGTGGTGCACGCGCGGGGAGGGCTGGGGCCGGTCCGGCGGTCCCCGTCTGCAGGCGGCGCCGCTGACGGTGTCCGGGCTCGTCCGCACGCACCTGCTGGCCGGGCGGACGGCGGTCCTCACGTCGGCGACGCTCGCCCTGGGCGGCAGCTTCGTCCCCCTGGCCCGGTCGGTGGGGCTCGACGCCGCCGAGCAGCGCACCGCGGCCGACGGCGTCGCGGGCGCTGTCGTCGGAGGAGGTGGGCGCGGTGCCGACGCCGTCGTCGGAGGTGGGCGCGGTGCCGACGCCGGCGACGGGCCCGCGGTCCCCGCGGAGGGCGCGGGTGGAGCCGGGCCGTGGCGGGGCCTGGACGTCGGGAGCCCGTTCGACTACCCCCGCCAGGGCATCCTCTACGTCGCCCGGCACCTGCCGCCGCCCGGACGGGACGGCCTCGGGCCCGCGCAGCTGGACGAGATCGCCGAGCTGGTCGAGGCGGCCGGGGGTGCGACCCTGGGGCTCTTCTCGTCCCGGCGGGCCGCGCAGACCGCGGCGGAGGAGATGCGGAGGCGGCTGGACGTCCCCGTGCTGTGCCAGGGCGACGACCAGCTGCCGACGCTCGTCCGGCGCTTCGCCGAGGACGAGACGTCGTGCCTCTTCGGGACCCTGTCGCTGTGGCAGGGGGTCGACGTGCCCGGGCCGGCGTGCCGCCTGGTCATCATCGACCGGGTCCCGTTCCCCCGTCCGGACGACCCGGTCAAGGCGGCGCGGACCGAGGCCGTCCAGTCCGCCGGCGGCAACGGCTTCATGACCGTGGCGGCGACCCACGCCGCGCTGCTGCTCGCCCAGGGGGCCGGGCGCCTCGTACGGAGCGGGACCGACCGCGGCATGGTCGCCGTGCTCGACCCGCGTCTCGTCACGGCGCGGTACGGGGCCTTCCTGCTCGGCACGATGCCGCCCCTGTGGCGCACCACGGACCCCCAGGTCGCGCGCGACGCGTTGCGTCGGCTGGCGGGCGTCCCGAGATGACCCGGGGTCGGAGCCGACCCTAAGGTGATCACGCCCGGGTGGGAGCCGCCGTCGCGCTCGCGCCCCGGGCCTGGGCGACCCGCTCGCCCGTCGCGGCCGCGCCGCGTCACCCGCCGTCCCACCCGGAGGAACCATGCCGCACGAGCACCGTCCCGAGACCGACGACCTGGGTCACGCCGAGCCCCGGCCGCAGGGTCGGCGCACGACCAAGCTCGCGGTCGTGGGGGCGGGTAGCGTCGGCGCGACGATGGCCTACGCCGCACTGATGCGCGGAGCGGCCCGGACGGTCGCGCTGTACGACATCAACGCCGCCAAGGTGGAGGCCGAGGCCCTGGACATCGGCCACGGCATCCAGTTCATGCCCATGGCCGACGTCGTCGGCTCGGACGACATCGAGGTCTGCCGCGACGCGGACGTGGTCGTCGTCACCGCCGGGGCCAAGCAGAAGCCCGGCCAGTCCCGGCTGGACCTGGCCCAGGCGACCGTCTCCCTCGTCCGGACGATGCTGCCGCAGCTGGTCGAGGTCGCCCCGGACGCGATCTACGTCATGGTCACGAACCCGGTGGACATCGTCACGTACGCCGCCCTCAAGGTCTCCGGGCTCCCGGACAACCAGCTCTTCGGCTCGGGCACGGTGCTCGACTCCTCCCGGCTGCGGTACCTGCTGCACCGCCACACCGGGGTCGCGGTGCAGAACATCCACGCCTACATCGCGGGGGAGCACGGGGACAGCGAGATCCCGCTGTGGAGCTCGGCGTCCATCGGCTCCGTGCCGCTGACCGAGTGGCCCGGCATGATCGGCCCCGACGGGCGCACCACCGGACGGCTCGAGCCCGCGGACCGGGAGAAGATCGCGGAGGAGGTCGTCAACTCCGCGTACCGGATCATCGCCGGCAAGGGGGCGACCAACTACGCCGTCGCCCTCGCGGGGTCGCGGATCATCGAGGCGGTCCTCAACGACGAGAACCGCATCCTGCCCGTCTCCTCGCTGCTCCAGGACTACCGGGGGATCTCCGACGTGTGCCTGTCCGTGCCGTCGGTCGTCGGCCGCCAGGGTGTCCAGGCCCGCCTGGAGATCAGCATGTCCGACGACGAGCTCCAGGGGCTGCAGCGGTCGGCGCACGCCCTGCGCGACGTCGCGCGTCAGTTCGGTCTCTGAGGCCTGAGGTCGCCGCTGACGCCCTGATCCCGCTCACGCCGCCGGTCGCCCGGGCGCGCTTCGCCCGGGCGACCGGCCGTGGCGGTCACAGGCTCCGCAGCACGCTCACGACGCGTCCCAGGACGACCGCCTCGTCCCCGGGGATCGGCGCGTAGGCCGCGTTCTGCGGCAGCAGCCAGACGTGGCCGTCGGCGCGACGCAGCGTCTTGACCGTGGCCTCGCCGTCGATCATCGCGGCGACGATCTCGCCGTTCTCCGCGACGGGCTGCCGGCGGACCACCACCCAGTCCCCGTCGCAGATCGCGGCCTCGACCATCGAGTCCCCGGCGACGCGGAGCAGGAAGAGGTCGCCGTCGCCGACGAGCTGGCGGGGGAGCGGGAAGACGTCCTCGACCACCTGCTCGGCCAGGATCGGTCCGCCGGCGGCGATGCGGCCGACGACCGGCACGTACGACGGCGGCGCCACGTGCGTCGCGAGGTCGCCCGAGTCCTCCGGGGCGACCGGACGGTCGTACGGCGCGATGCTGCGGGAGTCGTCGGGGTGGACGACCTCGATGGCCCGCGGCCGGTTCGGGTCCCGACGCAGGTAGCCCTTCCGCTCGAGCGCGGTGAGCTGGTGCTTGACCGACGACGGGCTGGTGAGCCCCACGGCCTCGCCGATCTCCCGCATGCTCGGCGGGTAGCCGCGCCGCTCGACGCTCGAGCGGATGGTCTCGAGGACCAGGCGCTGCCGGGAGGTCAGCCCGTCCGCGTCGCCCGGCCCGTCCGGCAGCGCGTGCACCGTCGCCAGCGGGTCGCCGTGGTCCTGCGTCGGCGGTCGGCTCCCTGCCACGTCGTCCTCCTGAGGTCCGGCCGGGGCCCGGCCCGGGGGCCGCGGCCACGGGCGCTGCGGGTTGCTGCTGCGGGTTGCTGCGGTGCTGCTGCCTGCTGCTCTCGCTGCGGTGCTCTCGCTGCGGTTGCTCTCACTGCGGTGCTGCTGCGTGTCGTGCCTTGCCGTGCGGCTGTCCGGGGTGCTGTCCCCGGGCTGCTCGGCTCACGTCTGCTCGTCGTGTCAGTGGTGGGTGGTGTGCTCCTCCACGTCACCAACCCTAGGACCCCCGGGTCCCGCGATCAAACACCTGTTCGACCGCGTGTCGAGCGGTCTGGCCGGAGCCGCACCCCCGAGGTGCGGCGCGGGGCGGGCGCATCCGGCCTGGACGGGCGGTGGGTGACGTGGTACTAATCGTACAGACGTTCGACGTACAGGTGTTCGACGGCAGCAGGCCGGACCTGGACGAGACCGATCGGAGGCACACCATGAGCACCACCCCCACCAGCCGCGGGCGAGCCGTGCATCTCGTCGTCGTGCCACCGCTCGACGCCCGGGTCCCGGGACCGCGCGCTCAGCGGTCCGCAGCGTCAGCAGCCGGGACGGGTGCAGGGGTGCGGCATCAGGGCATGCCGGAGCGCCAGGTCCTGCGGCTCACCCGACGGGGCCGTGCCGCGGCCGTCCTGCTGGCGGGCGGGATCGTGCTGGGCGGTGTGCTCTCGGCGCAGAGTGCGGCGGCCGGCGGCCCGCAGGGTGCGGTCCCGGTGTCGGCGCACGTCGTGCGGCCGGGGGACACGGTGTGGGAGATCGCCACGTCGGTCGCCGCGCCGGGGGAGGACGTGCGGGACGTCGTGGCGCGGATCGTGGAGCTGAACGGCCTGGAGGCCGGGGGGCTCCAGGTCGGTGAGCGGCTGGTCGTCCCGGTCGGGTGACGACGACCCGCGGGGCGGTGGGCTTGGCGGCGTGCCGAGCAGCACGGTGCTGGCTCCGCCGGCCGGGGTTGCCGAGGGCTCGCCGGGCTGCGTAGCGTGACGGGGCCGCCGCGGCAGCCTGGGGCTGTCCGCCAGGAGCTCGCGGCGCGCTGGGAGGCACAGGTGCACTGCCCGTTCTGCCGCCACGGGGACTCGCGTGTCGTCGACTCACGGACGTCGGACGACGGCTCGACGATCCGCCGCCGGCGCCAGTGCCCGGAGTGCCTGCGTCGGTTCACCACCATCGAGACCGCGAGCCTGTCGGTCGTGAAGCGCTCAGGGGTCACCGAGCCGTTCAGCCGGGAGAAGATCGTCAACGGGGTGCGGAAGGCGTGCCAGGGGCGGCCCGTGAGCGAGGACGACCTGGCCGTGCTGGCCCAGCGTGTCGAGGAGACGCTCCGGACCACAGGGAGCGCGGAGCTCGACGCGCACGAGGTCGGTCTGACCATCCTGGGTCCGCTCCGGGAGCTCGACGAGGTGGCCTACCTCCGCTTCGCCAGCGTCTACCAGGCGTTCGACTCCCTGGAGGACTTCGAGTCGGCCATCACCTCCCTGCGTGCGCGCCGGGAGGCCGACGCGGACGCCGTCGAGCCGGCGGCCGCCCTCGCTGCCGAGGGTGCCCGCACCGGCGCGATGGAGCCGGACCCCGACCAGGACGTGCTGTCCGGTCACCCGTCCTGACGTCGCCGGGGTCGCGGGGGTCCACCGCAGGTGTGACGCTGAGGCCTCGGCCCGGCGCGAGCCCGGGTCGTCGAGGGTCTCGACGGAGGAGGACGTGCCCGTGGACGAGCGTGCTGCGGACGTGCGGCGGGAGACCGTGGAGGGTCTCGGGACGTACCTCAACGACCACCTGGCAGGCTCCGTGGCCGGGGCCGAACGGTTCGCCCGGCTCGCCTCCGCACTGGCCTCTACGTCGGTCGGGCCCGCGGTCGACACCATCGCGCAGCAGGTCGCCGAGGAGCGCGACGAGCTGCGGGCCGTCCTCGAGGCGCTCGGGCTGACCAGGCAGAACCGCCTGAAGCAGGCCGCCGCGTGGGCCGGGGAGCACGTCGCGCGCCTGAAGTCGTCACGCCGCAGCCTGCACGACCGCCGCACCGCCGCCCTGCTCGAGGTGGAGATCCTGCGCGCCGCGCTGGTCGGCAAGCTCGGGGTCTGGCAGGTGCTCGAGGACGTGGCCGGTGACCTGGGTCTCGAGGCGGCACGGATGACCGAGCTGCGCGAGCGGACCCTGCGACAGGTCGCGACGATGGACGAGGTCCACGCCGCGGTGCGGGCCCGGGTGCTCCGAGCCGTCTCCTGACCCGCTGCTGACCGGCGTCCCCCGTCAGCCGCCCGGGTTCTCGTCCTCCCGGCGGTGCGGCATCTTCGCGATGACCTGGTCGCGGACCACCCGTCGCAGCACCTTGCCGATCTGCGAGCGGGGCAGGTCGCTGACGACGACGAGCTCCCGCGGGTGGGCGTACCGCGCCAGGCGCTCCTCGCTCCATGCCCGGACGGCGGACATCTCCACGCGGGAGACGCCCTCGGCCAGCACGACGGCCGCCACGACGCGCTCGCCGAGGTCGCCCCCGGGGACACCCACCACGGCGACGTCCTCGATCTCGGGCATGGCCCGCAGCGCCTCCTCCACCTGGGAGGGGTAGACGTTGAAGCCACCGGTGATGATGACCTCCTTGATGCGGTCCACGAGACGGACGAACCCGCCGTCCTCGACCACGACGACGTCACCGGTACGCAGCCACGTCCGTCCGTCGTGCTCGACCAGCGCCTCGGCGGTCTCCTCCGGCCGCTGCCAGTAGCCGGCGAAGACCTGGGGGCCGGCGACCTGCAGCTCGCCCCGTTCGCCGGGCTCCACCTCACGCGTCGGGTCCTCGGGGTCCGTGACCCGCATCCAGGTGGAGGGGAACGGCAGGCCGAGCGTGCCGGGCCGCCGCGCGGCCGACAGCGGGTTGCCGAGCGCGACCGGGGAGGTCTCGGTCATGCCGTAGCCCTCGACGAGCAGGCCGCCGGTCACGTCCTCCCACGCGGTCGCGGTGCGCGCGGGCAGCGACATCGCGCCGGAGATGCTGGTGCGCAGGGACGTCAGGTCCACGCCGCGCTCGCGCGCCGCCTCGGCGAGCCGCTCGAACATCGGCGGCACCCCGGGCAGGAAGGTCGCCGGGCGCCGCCGCTGTGCCTCCAGCACGGTGTCGACGTCGAACCGCGGGAACACGACGACGGTGGCGGCGATGCGTACGGCGTACGTGAGGCAGAGCGTCATCCCGAACGCGTGGAAGAACGGCAGCGCGGCGTAGACGGTCTGGGTCCCCTCCTCGTGCCCGGTCCACGCCTGGCCCTGCGCCGCGTTGGCCGCGACGTGTCGGTGGAGCAGGACGGCGCCCTTGGGCACCCCGGTCGTCCCGCCGGTGTACTGCAGGAGGGCGAGGTCGTCGACGGACGGGTGCGGGGCGTCGTCGGCGAGCGGCCGTGCCCTGCTCACCAACCGGTCCCACCGGAGCGCACCGGACGGGACGGCGGAGCGCATCGTCTCCCGCGTGCGCCGCGCCGCGGCCACCGGCAGCCGGAGCGCGAGCCGCTTGACGAGGGGCAGGTCAGCGCTGAGGTCGACCGCCACGACGTGCCGCACCGCGGTGCGCGGCCGGGCGGTCAGGACGGCATCGACGGCCTTCTCCCAGGCGACGACGACGGTGGCCCCGCTGTCCCGGAGCTGGTGCTCCAGCTCCGCCGCCGTGTAGGTCGGGTTGTGCTCGACGACGACGGCGCCCAGGCGCAGGACGGCGTAGAAGGCCACGACATGGGTCGCGCTGTTGGGCAGGACGAGGGCCACACGGTCCCCGGGGCCCACGCCGAGGTCCCGCAGGGCGCCCGCCGCGCGCAGCACGCGTCGCTGCACGGTGGCGTACGTCGTCACGGCGCCGAGGAAGTCGGTCGCGACGCGCGACGGGTGGGCCTGCGCGGCGCGCTCGAGGTTGCGCGTCACCGGCTCGGTCACCGGCTCGATGTCGAGCGGCACTCCGGGGCCGTAGGAGGTGGTCCACGGTCGGCGCGGGTCGGTCTCGGGGGTGCGCCGCGGGGCGTCGTCGTCCGTCACGCCTCGAGCCTACCTACGGTGGCGTAGGTTCGTGCCCGTTCGGCTCGGTCGCCCGGCGGCGGCGCTCGTCGCGGGGGTCTTCGGCGGGGTCAGCGGGGTCAGAGGTCGCTGGAGCGGGGCGCCCAGATGTTGATGCCGGCGTCCACGGCGTGCTCGTCGATCCGCGTCAGCTCCTCCTCGGTGAAGTCCAGCCGCTCCAGGGCGCCGAGGTTCTCGTCCAGCTGCTCCGGCGAGCTCGCACCGACGAGCACGGACGTCACCCGGGGGTCGCGCAGCGCCCAGGCGAGCGCCATCTGCGCCAGCGACTGGCCCCGGTCCGCCGCGATGGCGGCGAGGGCGCGCAGCCGCTCCTGGACCTCCTCGGTCAGGAACGTGGGGCTGAAGGACCCGCCGCGTGCGGCGCGGGAGCCCGCCGGTACCCCGTGGAGGTACTTCTCGGTGAGCATGCCCTGCGCCAGCGGTGAGAAGACGACGGCGCCCAGGCCGGCGTCACCGAGCACGTCGAGCAGGCTCCGGCCCCCCGCCTCGTCGTCGGGCTGCTCCACCCAGCGGTTGAGCATCGAGTACGACGGCTGGTGCACCAGCAGGCGCAGGCCGATCCGGTCGGCGACCTCCAGCGCCTCGAGGGTGCGCTGCGCCGAGTAGGAGGAGATGCCGGCGTACACCGCGCGGCCGGACTCCACCGCCGTCCTGAGCGCGCCGAGCGTCTCCTCCAGGGGGGTCTCGGCGTCGTAGCGGTGGCTGTAGAAGATGTCGACGTGGTCCAGGCCGAGGCGGCGCAGGGACTGGTCGAGCGAGGCGAGCAGGTACTTGCGGGAGCCGAACTCCCCGTACGGCCCCGGCCACTGCCGGTAGCCGGCCTTCGTCGTCACGACCAGCTCGTCCCGCAGCCCACGGAGGTCCGTGGCCAGCATGCGGCCGAAGCTCTCCTCGGCGGAGCCCGGCGGCGGGCCGTAGTTGTTCGCCAGGTCGATCTGCGTGACGCCCCGGTCCACGGCGCGCAGGACGATCGCGCGCTGGGTCTCGTAGGGGTCCTGCGACCCGAAGTTCTGCCACAGCCCGAGGGAGACGGCGGGCAGGTCCAGCCCGGAGCGGCCCGCCCGGCGGTAGGTCATGGTCTCGTAGCGGTCCTGCGCGGGCACGTACATGCCCCTGACCGTATCGCGGCCGCGCGGCCCGCCGGGGCCGCTCGGCGACCTCCCCGGGCGCCCCGGCCCGCCGTCGGGACCGGGCCGTCGAACGTCAGCTCAGGACGCGCAGGCGGATCGTCTGCGGCATCGTCCCCAGGGTGGCGCAGACCTCGGGCGTGAGGTCGCTGCCCACGTCGGTGACCACGTAGCCGAGGTCGCCGCGGGTGGCGAGCAGCTGCGCCTCGATGTTGACCTCGTGCTCCGCCAGCACCTTGTTGATGCCGGCGAGGACCCCGGGGGTGTTGCGGTGCAGGTGCACGAGGCGGTGGGACCCGGTCCGCTCGTCGAGGGCGAGGTTGGGCAGGTTGACGCTGAGCGTCGTGGAGCCGTGACCGACGTACTGGAGGAGCTTGCCCGAGACGAACTGCCCGATCGCCTCCTGCGCCTCCTCGGTCGACCCGCCGATGTGCGGTGTGAGGATGACGTTGGGCAGACCGCGGAGGTCGGACTCGAAGCTGTCGCCGCGGCGCTTCGGCTCGTCCGGGAAGACGTCCACGGCCGCACCGGCCACGTGGCCGGACAGGACGTGGTCGCGCAGGGCCGCGTAGTCGACGACGAACCCGCGCGACAGGTTGAGGAAGATGGCGCCCTCCTTCATGCGGGCGAACTGCTGGGCCCCGAACATCCCGGCATTGCCGCCGCGGCCGTCGACGTGCAGCGTGACGACGTCGGCGACCTCGAGCAGCTCGTCGAGCGTGTGCAGCCGGCGCGCGTTGCCCAGCGACAGCTTCTCCGCGGAGTCGTAGAACACGACCGACATGCCCAGCGCCTCGGCGAGGACCGACAGCTGGGTCCCGATGTTGCCGTAGCCCACGATGCCGAGCGTCCTGCCGCGGACCTCGTGCGCCCCCTCGGCGGACTTGTCCCAGACGCCGGCGTGCAGCGCCTTGTCCCGCTCCGTGAGCCGGCGCGTCAGGGCGATGATCTCCGCCAGGGCGATCTCGACCACCGAGCGCGTGTTGGAGAAGGGCGCGTTGAACGCGGCGACTCCGCGGTGGGCCGCGGCGCCCAGGTCGATCTGGTTCGTGCCGATGCAGTAGGCCCCGACGGCGAGCAGGTCCGGCGCCCGGTCCAGGACGCGCTCGGTGACCTGCGTCTTGGACCGGATGCCCAGGAGGTGCACGCCCTGCAGGGCCTCGGCCAGCTCGTCGTCGTCCAGGGCGCCGGTGCGGGTGATGACCTCGACCCCCTCCGCCCGCAGGATCGAGGTGGCGACGGGGTGGAGGCTCTCCAGGAGCAGGGCACGCAGCACGTCCGCATCATCGCGCCAACGCGGACCACGCTCCAAAGCGGTACCGACAGGCGGACCCTGCCCGGACCCTGCCCGGAGCCTGCCTGGTCCCTGCCCGGACCCTGCCTGGTCCCTGCCCGGACCCTGCCCGGACCCTGCCCGGACCCACGGCCGGATGCCGGGGCGGGTCCACAGGGACGACGTGCTCGACGAGCGGACCCGCCGGTGATCGGTGACGATCGATCGATGAGGACCTCCACGAGCCGCGCCGCACGCCGTGAGCTGGCCCGCTCGCGCCGCGTGCTGCGGCGCATGGAGCGGGACGCCGCCCGGCGCGACCGTGCGTCCCTCGCCCGCCGCACGAGCGCGGTGCTCGTCGCCGCGGTCCTCGGGGCGGGCTGGTGGGCGGGTGACCGCAGCGGGTGGGAGACCTCCGGCCTGGGCGACCTGTGGTCCCCCCGGGCCTACGTGGAGGTCGGCGGGGACGCGGTGGCCGTCCCGCAGCCCGAGCCCGCCGACGGCCGCGTGCTCCCCAAGGTGCCGGTGACCACGACCGGCTCGTACGCCTTCCTGCACGTCGACGAGGCCGGTGGCCCCGTCGGCTACGACCCCTGCCGTCCCGTGGCCTACGTGACCAACCCGTCCGGCCGGCCCTCCGCCCTGGACGGCGTCGTCCACGAGGCGGCACAGATCGTCTCCGAGGCGTCGGGCGTGTCCCTCGTGCACCAGGGGGACGTCGACGAGCCCCCGATGATGGACCGGCCCCTCATCCAGCCGGAGCGCTACGGCGAGGACTGGGTGCCGGTCCTCGTCGCATGGTCCGACGAGGAGGCCTTCCCCGAGCTCGAGGGCCAGGTGGCGGGCATCGGGGGCTCGGCGGCCGTGCCGGGTCCCACCGGCGAGGGCCGCTGGCTCGCGGCCGGCCGCATCGTCCTGGACGGGCCCGACCTGGCCGCCATGCTCGAGCGGCCCGACGGGGCCGGCCAGGTGCGGGCGATCGTCGTGCACGAGCTGGCCCACGTCCTCGGTCTGGACCACGTCGACGACACCGGCGAGCTCATGCACCCGCTGACGCGGGACCGCACCGACCTCGGCCCGGGGGACCGTCAGGGCCTGGCTCTCCTCGGCCAGGTCGCCTGCCGGCCCTGACAGGGTCGCGCACCGCGTCGCACGACCGGCCGCGCGCCGCCCCGGCACCCCTCAGGCGTGGGGCGTCGGGAAGCCGTCCGGGAGGCCGTCGCCGGCCAGCACCCGCAGGGTCCGGGTGGGGCGAGTCATGGCGACGTAGAGGTCACCGGGGGAGTCCTTCGCGATCCGCCGCGGCTCGACGAGCACGACGACGTCGAACTCCAGCCCCTTCGTCTGCCGCGGCGTCATGACCGCGACCCGGGCGTCGAGCGGTGAGCCGCCCCGCGCGTCCAGGTAGGGCGCGACGGAGGAGGCGGCGAGCCGTGCGGCGACCGCACCGGCGTCGTCGGGCGCCGCGACGACCACGACGCGACCGCCCTCCTCGGCGGTCCCGTCCAGCACCCCGAGCTCGACGAGGGACTCCTCGACCGCGCGGACCAGGGCCGTGCCGTCCACCCCGTCGACGTCGTCGCCCACCTGCACGCGCAGGGCGGCGGGGACGTCCCGGGCGGAGGTCTGGGCGGAGACCGGCAGGCCGGCCCGCTGCGCCACCTCCTGGGCGGCGTGCGCGACGGTCGCCGGGGTCCGGTAGTTCACCGTGAGCTCGGCGAGCCGCCAGGACCCGCGCAGGACGGGGTCGAGGGTGCTCGCCCAGTCCCGCGCGCCCGCTGCGGAGGACGTCTGCGCGACGTCGCCGACGACGGTCATCGACCGGGTCGGGCAGCGCCGCAGGAGCATCCGCCAGGCCATCGCGGACAGCTCCTGGGCCTCGTCGACCACGACGTGGCCGTACGTCCACGCGCGGTCGGCCGCGGCGCGCTCCGCGGTCGTGAGGGAGGGCCCGGAGGACCCGAACCGCCCGGCGAGCTGTTCCGCGCTGACCAGCCCGCGCCCGGCGCCCGTGGAGCTCAGCACCTGCCGGGCGTAGTCGAGCTCCTCCTCGCGTCGCCGGGTCTCCTCCGCGGCCTGGGCCCGGGCGGCCTGGTCGTCCTCGCCGAGCAGCTCCGCGGCCTCGTCCAGCAGCGGGACGTCGGCCGCGGTCCACGGCGCGCCGGGCTCGCGCAGCAGGAGGTGGCGCTCGCGGGCGGACAGCCGCGGCGCGGCGGCCTCCAGCCGGGCGGGTCGGGTGAGCAGGTCCCCCACGAGCTTCTGCGGGGTCAGCGGCATCCACGCCAGGTTGAGCGCGATCCGGATCTCCCGGGTGGTGCGCAGGTCCTCGACGACCTCCGCGCGGTCCTCGGGCGCGACGGCGAAGCCCAGCTGCGCGATGTACTGGTCCGCCAGCCGCTGGAGCATCTCGCGCACGAAGGTGATGCGCGCGAGGTTGTGCGGGCGACCGGTCCGGCGCGCCTTCCCGATCGCGTCGGCGACGTCCGCGGGCCGGACGACGACGCGTCGGCCGTCCACCCGCACCTCCACGGGGTCCCGCGGGGCGCGCTGGCGCTGCCGCACGGCGCGGGCGAGGACCTCCGCCATGTCGACCCGGCCCTTGAGCTCGGCCGCCGCGTCGGGCTCCGTCCCGGTCACCGTCACCCCGGGGAAGAGCTCCTCCACGGTGGCGGCGACGACCCCCGTCTCCCCGAGGGAGGGGAGGACCTGGTCGATGTACCGCAGGAAGGTGCGGCTGGGCCCCACCACGAGCACGCCCGACCGCTCCAGCGTGCTGCGGTGCGCGTACAGGAGGTACGCGGCCCGGTGCAGGGCGACCGCCGTCTTGCCGGTCCCCGGACCGCCCTGGACGACCAGCGCACCGGCCAGGCCGGAGCGGATGATCGCGTCCTGCTCCGCCTGGATGGTCGCGACGATGTCACCCATCCGGCCGGTCCGGGCCGTGGCGAGCGCCGCCAGCAGCGCGCCCTCGCCGGCGACCGTCCCGACGGCCTGCGCCGTCCCCGCGTACGCGTCCAGGTCGAGGATCTC
This sequence comes from Actinotalea ferrariae CF5-4, assembly GCF_000603945.1. Taxonomy (GTDB): domain Bacteria; phylum Actinomycetota; class Actinomycetes; order Actinomycetales; family Cellulomonadaceae; genus Actinotalea; species Actinotalea ferrariae. The sequence continues at coordinate 18,486 of NZ_AXCW01000042.1, forward strand.
GTCCTCCAGCCCGGTGACCGACCGCCCCCGCGTCACGAGGTGACGGCGCCGGACGACGCCCTCGGGCCGGGCGGACGTCGCCCGGTAGAAGGGGCGGGCCGCGGGAGCCCGCCAGTCGGTCATGAGCGAGGTGTGGTCCTCGTCCGTGAGGCCGATCCGTCCGATGTAGAGCGGTCGGCCCGCCCCGTCGGGGTCGGCCAGGTCGAGCCGCCCGAAGCAGAGGCGCTGCTCCACGGCGTCGAGCTGGGCGAGGCGGTCCTCGTACAGGGTCGCGAACGCGTCCCGTTCGGACCGGTTCTGCGGTGACCCCGACGGGCCCACCCGGCGCGTCTGGGACAGCCGCGCCCGCGTGGTGGCGCGCAGCCGGTCGAGCCGGGCGTAGCGCTCGTCGACCGCGCCCTGCTCGTGCTCGATCTGGTCCTGCAGGTCTGTCACGGGTCTCCCTGGGGACGTCCACGCGCGTGGAACGGGCCGTCCATTATCTGCCCCGAGCAGCGGTGCCGGGGACGGAACGCGATCCCGGGCGCGCCGTGCGTCCCGCCGTCGCCGGGCGCGGACCGTCCGTCCGACTAGGATTCGACGCGCAGATCGGCGCCGCCCTGGTGCCGTGTGCCGGCGTGGTCGTCCCAGCGGTGCCGACCACGACCCGGGTCGCGCTGGGAGGGGAGGGCGGGTCACGTGCAGGCAGTCGAGTCCGACCCCCGCGCGCTGCGCGTCCTGCTGGTGGAGGACGACGACGGCGACGCCCTCCTCGTCGAGGAGCTGTTCAGCGACGCCAACCTGGCGGTCGACCTGAGCCGGGCGCGCAGCCTCGAGGACGCGGCGGAGATGCTCGAGGTCGACTGCGTGCTGCTCGACCTCGGTCTGCCCGACGCGGCGGGGATCGGCGCGCTCGAGCGCATCCTCGCCTCGCCGCGCACGCCTGCCGTCGTGGTGCTCACGGGCATGGCCGAGTCCGCCGCCGGGCTCCGCGCCGTCGCGGCCGGGGCGCAGGACTACCTCGTCAAGGGCGACGTGAGCCCCGAGCTCCTCGCGCGCGCCGTGCGCTACGCGATCCAGCGCCGCCACGCGGAGATCCAGGAGCGGGACCTCTACCGCGCCCAGCTGCGCGCGTCGGAGACGAGTCGTCTCGAGCGGGCCCTGCTGCCCACGCCGTTGGTCGCCGACGGCGCCCTGGAGGTCCTCGTGGGCTACCGCGCCGGGCGCGACGGCCTGCTCGGCGGCGACTTCTACGACGTCGTGGAGCGGTCGGACGGCTCGGTGGCGGCGATCGTGGGGGACGTCGCCGGGCACGGGCCGGACGAGGCGGCGCTCGGGGCGACGCTGCGCACCGCGTGGCGGACCTCCGTGCTGGCGGGCCTGCCCGCCGAGAAGGTGCTGGACGTCACCGAGCAGATCCTCGCCGCGGAGCGCGGTCGCCCGGAGATCTTCGCGACGGCCGTCATGGTCGTCCTCCAGCCGGACCGGCGCTCCCTGGACCTCTTCCTCTGCGGCCACCCGGCGCCCTTCCTCCTCGGCACGCCCACCGTCCCGCTGCCCAGCGACCTGCGGGGCCGGGCGCTCGGCATCCCGGTGCTCGGCGGGTGGCGCTCGCAGCGCGTGGAGCTCGGGGACCGGTGGCGCATCGTCCTCTTCACCGACGGCGTGCTCGAGACCACCATCGACGGCGGGAGCGGCCGTCTCGGCGAGGAGGGGCTCATGGAGGTCATGGCGCAGCAGGTCGTCGCCGAGGCGGCGGACGTGCCGCGCGCGGCCCGCCGGCCCCTCGTCGACCGGATCCTGGAGGCCGTCCGGGCACGCCACGGCGGCGACCTCGTGGACGACACGGCGCTCGTCGTCCTGGGCTGGGGAGGCACCGCGTGAGGGGCGGGACCGACTCGCTGCGCCCTCGGCTCCAGCTCGCGCTGACCGTCGCGGCGGTCGTGCTCGCCCTCATGGTGGCCGGCACCGTGACGGCGCTCGTCCAGCTCGACCGCAAGATCAACGACGTCCTCGGCGTCTACTTCGTCGCCATCAACCAGGGCACCACGGGGTATCTCTCCCTCGTCAACGCGGAGACCGCGGTGCGCGGCTACGCCCTGACCGGGAACCCCGCGACGCTCGAGCCGTTCGACCTGCTGGTGTCGGGCGACGCCGCCGAGGCGGCCGGGGAGCCGGACGTCGACGCCCTCGCCCTGCTCGAGGAGCGGTTCGGCCCGGACCACCCGGCTCTCGTCGCCGTCGAGCCGGCGAGCGTCGCCGCGGTCGAGTGGTACGAGGACTTCGCCCTGCCGATCATCGAGCAGGTCGACACGGAAGGGGCCGCCTCCGTGACCCCGGACCAGGTCGAGGAGGGCCGCCTGCTCTTCGACGAGGTCCGCGTCGGTGCGGAGCGGTACCTCGACACCCTGCGGGCCGAGCGCAACCGCGTCGTCGCGGAGCTGGAGACCTGGCGCGGCGTCCTGGCCGCCATGATGGTGCTGCTCGTCCTCGCCGCCGTCGCCGTCGGCGCCCTGCTCTGGGTGTTCCTCCAGCGCTGGATCACGACCCCCCTGACCAACCTGGCCGCCGACGCGCGGCGCGTCGCGGACGGTGACCTCGACCACCGCGTCCACGCCGACGGTCCGGCCGAGGTGGGTCAGGTCGGTGGCGACGTCGAGCACATGCGGGCCCGCCTGGCCAGCCTCGTCGCGGAGGCGACCGCGGCCCGCGCCGAGGTCGAGGCGTCCCACCAGATGCTCCAGGACCAGGCCGAGGACCTGCGCCGCTCCAACCGGGACCTCGAGCAGTTCGCCTACGTCGCGTCGCACGACCTGCAGGAGCCGCTGCGCAAGATCGCCAGCTTCACGCAGCTGCTGGCCAAGCGCTACGAGGGCCAGCTCGACGAGCGGGCGGACCAGTACATCCACTTCGCGGTGGACGGCGCCAAGCGCATGCAGCGGCTGATCAACGACCTGCTGAGCTTCTCCCGCGTGGGCCGCATCGGCGGTGAGGTGGCGGACGTCGACATGGGCGCCGCCGTCGACCAGGTGCGCTCCGACCTGGAGCAGGCGATCGAGGAGACGGGGGCGACCGTCGTCGCGGACGACCTCCCCGTCGTGCGCGGCGAGGGCCCCCTGCTCGTCCAGCTCCTCCAGAACGTCGTCGGCAACGCCCTGAAGTTCCGCCACCCGGACCGCGCGCCGTTGGTGCGCATCACGGCCGAGCGGCAGGGCGACTGCTGGGAGTTCGCCTGCGAGGACAACGGCATCGGCATCGACCCGCAGTACGCGGACCGGGTGTTCGTCATCTTCCAGCGGCTGCACCCCAAGGACGTGTACGAGGGCACCGGCATCGGCCTGGCCCTGTGCAAGAAGATCGTCGAGTACCACGGCGGTCACATCTGGATCGACCCGGACGCCACCGAGGGCACCCGCATCCGGTGGAGCCTGCCGGCGGACCCGGACATCGCCCCCCAGCTGCCCGAGGCGGACGCCGCGGGCACCCCCCAGACGGTCGCCGCAGGCGCCGGGAAGGACGGCTGACATGCCGGACCAGTCACCCATCGACGTGCTCCTCGTGGAGGACGACCCGGGCGACGTCCTCATGACGCGCGAGGCCTTCGAGGAGAACAAGGTCGCCAACCGGCTCGCCGTCGTCAGCGACGGCGCGGAGGCCATGCAGTACCTCCGCCGGGAGGGCGAGTACGCCGACGCGCCGACGCCGGACCTCGTCCTGCTGGACCTGAACCTCCCTCGCATGGACGGCCGCGAGGTCCTGGCCGCCATGAAGTCGGACGAGAACCTCCGCAGCATCCCGGTCGTCGTCCTCACGACCTCCGAGGCCGAGGAGGACGTGCTGCGCAGCTACTCGCTGCACGCCAACGCCTACGTGACCAAGCCCGTCGACTTCGCCCGGTTCATCGAGGTCGTGCGGCAGATCGACGACTTCTTCGTCTCGGTGGTCCGGCTGCCCCGGCACTGACCGGGCCGGTCGGCGGGGAATGGTGACCGCCGACCGCGCGTTCCGACAGCGGAGGACCCCCCGAGCCTCGGAGGAACGATGCACGACCCCCAGCAGCTGTACACGGTCGACGAGGACGTCGCGCGCGAGCTCACCGCCCGGACCAGCGCGGCCGGTACCGGCCCCGTCCTGGTCCACGTGGTGCGCGGCTTCGTCGACGCCGGTGCCGCCGGTGCCGGGGCTGCCGAGCACCTGACCGAGCGGTTCTCGGCGCAGCGTCTGGTGACGTTCGACACCGACCAGCTCGTCGACTACCGCTCCCGTCGTCCGACCATGACCTTCAGCTCGACGCACTGGTCGGACTACGACACGCCGACCCTGGCCGTGGACGTCGTGCGCGACGACGAGGACGTGCCGTTCCTCCTCCTGCACGGCGTCGAGCCGGACGTGCAGTGGGAGCGGTTCGTCGGGGCCGTGCGCGAGGTCGTGGAGCGCTTCGCCGTGCCGCTGACGGTGGGCGTCCACGGCATCCCCATGGGCGTCCCGCACACGCGTCCCCTGGGCATCACGGCCCACGCCACCCGCCCCGAGCTCGTCGAGCAGCACACCTCGTGGTTCGGCACCGTCCAGGTCCCCGCGAGCGTGAGCGCGCTGCTCGAGCTGCGCCTGGGGACGTGGGGGCACGACGCCCTGGGGTTCGCCGTCCACGTGCCGCACTACCTCGCGCAGTCGCCCTTCCCGCGGGCTTCCCAGGTCGCGCTGGAGCACGTGGAGCGCTCCACAGGCCTGGAGCTGGCCACCGACGGCCTGGAGGAGGCCGCGCGCGAGGCGGTGCTCGAGGTCGACCGGCAGGTCGAGGCGTCGGAGGAGGTCGCGGCGGTCGTCCGTGCGCTCGAGGAGCAGTACGACTCCTTCGCCCGGGCGATCGGCCGGACGAGCCTGCTCGCCGAGTCGACCGAGCTGCCGACCGCCGACGAGCTGGGTGAGCAGTTCGAGCGCTTCCTGGCGCAGCAGGGCGGAGACGGGCCGGGCCTGTGACCCGTCCGTGAGGGCGCGCGCGACCGTCGTCTGGGGCGTCGCGGTCGCGGCGTACGTCGTCGCGGTCCTGCACCGCACCTCCTTCGGCGTCATGGGCGTGGAGGCGGTCGACCGCTTCGCCGTCGGCGCCACGGTCCTGGCCTCGTTCGTCGTCGTCCAGGTCGGGGTGTACGCCGCGCTCCAGGTGCCCATGGGACTGCTCCTGGACCGCTACGGTCCTCGTGCCCTCATCACGGTGGGTGCCCTGCTCATGGCCGCGGGGCAGCTCCTGCTCGGGGTGGCGACCGACGTCCCGGGCGCCCTCGCGGCGCGGGTGCTCGTCGGCGCGGGCGACGCGGCGACGTTCATCTCCGTGCTGCGGGTCGTGGCGGTGTGGTTCCCCCCGCGCCGCGTCCCCCTGGTCACCCAGCTCACCGGGCTCGTCGGCCAGCTGGGGCAGGTGGCGTCGGCCGTGCCGCTCGTCGCCGTCCTGCACCTCGCCGGCTGGACGCCGACCTTCGTGGGCCTCGCGGCGGTCGGGGTGGTGGTCGCCGTGGCGGTGCTGGCCGGCGTCCGGGACGCCCCGCCGGGGACGGTCGTCGTGCGCGGCACGGGCGGCGTCCTCGTCCCGCTGCGTGCGGTGCTCGGCACGCCGGGGACGTGGCTCGGGGTGTGGAGCCACGCGGCGACGCAGTTCCCCCAGACGGTGGTCGTCCTGCTGTGGGGGTTCCCCTTCCTCACCGTCGCCCAGGGTCTGCCGCCGGGACAGGCCGCCGCCGTCCTCACCGTCAACGTCGCCGCGGTCGTGGTGGCCGGACCCGTCATCGGGGTGCTCACCGGCCGGCACCCGCTGCGCCGCTCCTGGATGGTGCTGGCCACGGCCTACGCTGCGCTCGCCGCGTGGACGGCGGTCCTCGTGCGGCCGGGCCCGAGCCCGCTGTGGCTGCTGGTGCTCCTCGTGGCCGTGACCGGGGTGGGCGGCCCGGCCTCCGTCGTCGGGTTCGACTACGCCCGCACGGCGAACCCCCCGCACCGGCTCGGGACGGCGACGGCGTTCGTGAACGGCGCCGGCTTCGCGGTGTCCGTGGCGTCGCTCCTCCTGGTGGGGGTCGTCCTCGACGCAGCGACGCGCAGCGGGGCCGAGCCGCTGTCCCTGGAGGCGTTCCGCTGGGGCTTCGGCGTCCTCGTCGTCCCCTGGCTCCTGACGGTGACGGGCGTGCTCGTGAGCCGCGCTCGGACGCGGGCCGCGCTGCGCGCCGACGGGGTCGTCGTCCCGCCGCTGCGGGAGGCTCTCGGCCGGCGACGGCGCCGCCCGCGGGCCCGGTCCGTCGCGGCCTCGGGAGCGCCGCCGAAGGGATGAACCTGCACGTCGCGGCTCTGGCGCCCGGGAAGTGGTGCGTGCCACACTGAGCGGCGTTGCAGTGACGTACGCACGCGTTGACCCAGGGCCCGCGGCCCATGTCAGGCCTTCTCCGGGTTCCCGGGGCAGGACGTCGGACTGATTGCGACAGGACGGTCGGGCACAGGGCCCGACCACGACGTCCCCGCACGGACAGAAGGACAGGACGAGCATGGCGCAGGGTGCTGTGAAGTGGTTCAACGCGGAGAAGGGCTACGGGTTCATCGCCCAGGACGGCGGCGGCGCCGACGTCTTCGTCCACTACTCGGCGATCGAGACGCAGGGTTACAAGTCCCTCGAGGAGGCCCAGCGGGTCGAGTTCGAGATCACCCAGGGCCCCAAGGGCCCCCAGGCCGAGAAGGTCCGCCCGCTCTGACCGGACGCACCTGAGACCTCGACGAAGGCCGCACCCCCCGGGGTGCGGCCTTCGTCGTGCGGCACGGCTCCGGTCTGGACGTGCGGCGCGGTGCTGCCGCTCCACCGGTGGCGGTACCAGGCGCGCGGACCACCCGGCGGGGTTCAGGCCGGGTGGGCGTGGGGCGGGACCGGCCCGGGCGCGTCACGCCGGGGCGCGGCACCGGCCACGAAGGACCGCAGCGCGTCGCCGGTGAGCACCGTGGCAGGGACGGGGAGTCGCCGCAGGGCGCGGGCGAGGGCCGGCCCGGCGAGGTCCGGTCCGCCCTCACGGGTCCCCACCACGACGAGGTTGCCGTAGCGCCGGCCCTTGAGCTGACCCGGCTCTGCGACGAGCGCGACGTCGAGCGCCGTGGCCGTCGTGGCGACCTCCGCGCGCGCGAGGGCCAGCGGCGGCCGGTCGGCGCAGTTGGCGAGGTACACCCCGCCGGGACGCAGCACCCGGTGGACCTGCGCCACGAACTCCGCGGTGGTCAGGTGCGCCGGGGTCGCGTCACCCGCGAACGCGTCGCGCACGACGACGTCCGCCGAGGCGTCCGGCAGGCCGGCCAGCACCGTCCGGCCGTCCCCGGCGCGCAGCCGGAGGCGGGGGGAGCGGGGGAGCGCGAACCACGTGCGGACGTGACGCAGCAGCTCCTCGTCGACGTCGACCGCGAGCTGCCGGGATCCGGGGCGGACCGCCTCGACGCGACGGGGCAGGGCGCACGCTGCCGCGCCGAGGTGGACGGCGTCCAGGGGGCCCGGGGGCAGGAGGTCGACGACCGCCGCCATGTGCTGCATGTACTCGAACTCGAGCCAGGTCGGGTCGGAGAGGTCGAGGTGGGAGCTCGGCACGCCGTTCACCAGGAGCGTCACGGCGTCCGGGTCCGAAGGGTCGCGGACCAGCTCCACGGTCCCGGACGACGTCGGGACGGGGCCGTCGGGGAGGGGCACCCGGGCGGACGCCGCGGACGGCGACGCCTTGCGGGACGAGCGACGACCGGACGGCACGCGCCCACGCTAGCCCTTGACGGGAGGGTCGAACACCTGTTCGAATGGGTGCGGGAGGTGAACCATGGCAGTGAGGGCGGGCACGACGACACCAGCACCGGCACCAGCACCAGCACGGGTGCGGCGGGCGGGGCCGAGGGCATCTGCACGGGCCGCTGCGGTGCGTCCGGGCCTCGTGCCGCCGTCGGCCCTCGAGCTGCTGCGGCGCAGCGATGAGGAGCTGGTCGCGGCCCAGCTGGCCCAGGAGGCGCACGACCGCTTCCGGCACGCCCACCTGGCGGCGCTCCGGGCGGCCGCCGCGGTGCTGCCCGTGGCGCCGGTCCGCCGCCGCGCACGGCCACGGCCCGTGTGGGAGCAGGTCGCCGAGGTGGCACCGGATCTCGCCGGGTGGGCCGCCCTGTTCGCCGACGGCGCCGCGACGCGGGCCGCGGTGGAGGCGGGCCGGACGGACGCGGTCACGGTCGAGCGGGCGGAGCGCACGCTGGCCGCGGCGGAGGACTTCCAGGACGTCGTGCGGGAGCGGTGGGGGCTGCCGATCCTCCTCACGGGCGTCGGGGCCGCGCGCGCCTCCTGAGACGTCCTCCGGCCGGGCCCCCGTCCCTCGGGGCCCCGTCCCTCGGGCCCCCGTCCCTCGGGGCCGCGTCGCCTGCGGGCTCGACGACCCGGCCGGCCGGTCGCGCCGGGGGAGACTGTCCCCGTGGCGCGCGGCTCCCGCGCACGCCGGAGAGGGGCTCGCCATGAGTCGACGGACGCCGCACGCGGTGCGCCGCGACTGGGGCGACGACGACGAGGGCGCCACGATCCTCCACGTCGACATGGACGCCTTCTTCGCCTCGGTCGAGCTCGTGCGCCGCCCGGAGCTGCGCGGACGCCCCGTCGTCGTCGGCGGCGAAGGCCGGTCGGTGGTGCTCGCCGCGACCTACGAGGCGCGGGCGTACGGCGTCCACTCCGCGATGCCGATGACCCAGGCGCGGCGGCTGTGCCCGCACGCGGTTGTGGTGCCGCCGGACCACCGGGCGTACGGCGAGGCGTCACGCCGTGCCATGGCCGTCCTCGCGGACGTCACCGCACTCGTGGAGCAGGTCAGCATCGACGAGGCCTTCCTCGACGTCGCGGGTGCTCGCCGCCGGCTGGGCCGGCCCACCGAGATCGGTGAGCTCGTCCGGCGGCGGGTGCACGAGGAGGTCGGCGTCACCTGCTCGGTGGGTGTGGCGGCCACCAAGTTCGTCGCGAAGCTCGCCTCCGGCCTCGCCAAGCCGGACGGGCTCCTGCTCGTGCCGCCCGCGGCGACGGTGCCGTTCCTGCACGACCTGCCGGTTGCCGCGCTGTGGGGCGTCGGCGAGCGGACGCGCGAGGCCCTGGAGCGCTGGGGCATCACGACCGTCGAACAGCTCGCGCGGACCGACGTCGCCGTCGTGCAGCGGGCGGTCGGCGCCGCGACGGGCGCCCATCTGCACGACCTGGCCTGGGGGCGCGACCCTCGCCCCGTCGACCCGGTCCGCCAGGAGAAGAGCGTCGGGGCGGAGACCACCCTCGAGCGCGACACCGCGGACCCCGGCGAGCTCGAGGCCCACCTCCTGCGCCTCGCCGATCGCTGCGCCGTGCAGCTCCGCGCGCGGGGGCACGTCTGCCGGACCGTCAGCCTCAAGCTGCGCACGGAGGACTTCCGCACGGTGACCCGCTCCCGCACCCTGCCCGTCCCCACGGACGTGGGGCGGGAGATCTACCGGGTGGCCCGCGAGCTGCTCGGCGCCGCGCACACGCCCGGCCACCGGGTCCGCCTCGTGGGGGTCCGGGCGGAGGGGCTCGGTGCGGCGGGCGACCAGCCCCTGACGCTCGAGGAGGCCGTCGACGACGCGCCCGCGGCGCAGCGGCGTGCGGAGGCGGCCATGGACGCGGTGCGCGCGCGGTTCGGCACCGCGGCGG
>NZ_AXCW01000043.1 GCF_000603945.1 Actinotalea ferrariae CF5-4
CCGCGCCCGTCCGCACCAGCGCGGCGAGCCCGTCCCGCAGGCCCGCGACCCGCCGCGGGTCGGGCGCCCCGGCGGAGACGACGCCGAGCACGACGTCGTCGACCGTGGCGGTCGCCGGGACCCGGGCACTGCCCAGGCCGACCGCGGAGGCGACGACGCAGAACGTCCGGCGCTCCTCGGACCAGCCGGCGACGGCCGCGTCCACGGCCGCGTCGCCCGTGCACGCGTGCACGAGCCACGCCCCCTCGAGGTCCGCCTCCAGGACGGGGCGCTCGAGGAGGGTCACCTGCCCGGCCGCGGCCAGGACCCGGACGTCGTCCGCGGGGTGGGCCGCGACCACGACGACGTGGGCGCCCGCGGCCACGAGCCCGGGCAGCCGGCGCGCCGCGACGGTCCCGCCCCCGACCACCAGCACGCGCCGGTCGCGCAGGTCGACCCCCAGCAGCGTCGTCACGGCGCGGCCACCAGCACGCGGCCGTCGTCGACCCGTGCGGGGAAGACGACGAGGTCGTGGGCCGGCTTCCCGCCGGGGTCCAGGCACGTCCCCGACTCCAGCGACCAGACCTGCTTGTACATCGGCGACGTGACCGTCGCGACGTCGCCGGCCGAGCCGACGATCCCCCGCGAGAGCACGTTCGCCCCGGAGTACGGGTCCTTCTGCTGCACCGCGAGGACGCGGTCGTCGGCGAGGCGGAAGACGGCGACCTGGTGCCCCTCGACCAGCGCGGTGACGCCGCGCTCGGGGTCGAGGTCGGCGAGGGCGCAGACGGCGGTCCAGCGGGTCACGGGACGATCTCCAGGGTGCGGGCGACGACGGGGTCGTGGTGGGCGGTCTCGCCCGGCCGGGCGGGCCGGGCCTGGCCGCGCTCGGCGGTGTAGGCGAGGTCCGGGTCGTGCTCGCCCGGCGCGTTGACGAAGGCCTGGAACCGGCGCAGCTTGTCGGGGTCCTCGAGCGTCGAGCGCCACTCGTCGGCGTAGCCGTCCACGTGGTCCGCGACGAGCGCGTCGAGCTGGGCCCCGATGCCGAGCGCGTCCTCCACGAGGACCCGCCGTAGCTCCTCGATCCCGCCGGGGTAGTCCGCGACCCACGGTGCGGTGCGCTGGAGCCGGTCGGCGGTCTGGATGTAGTGGGCGAGGAACCGGTCGACGACCTGCACCAGCCGGTCGTCGTCGAGGTCCTCGGCGAGGAGCTCGGCGTGCCGCGGGGTGAAGCCGCCGTTGCCGCCGACGTAGACGTTCCAGCCCTTCTCCGTGGCGATGACGCCCACGTCCTTGCCGCGCGCCTCCGCGCACTCCCGGGCGCACCCGGAGACACCCACCTTGAACTTGTGCGGCGCCCGCAGGCCGCGGTAGCGCAGCTCGAGGCGGACGCCCATGCCGACGGAGTCCTGCACGCCGAACCGGCACCACGCCGACCCCACGCACGACTTCACCGCCCGCAGCGACTTGCCGTAGGCCTGCCCGGACTCCATCCCGGCGTCGACCAGCCGCCGCCAGATGGCCGGCAGCTGGTCGATACGGGCGCCGAACATGCCGATCCGCTGGGCGCCCGTGATGCGCGTGTACAGGCCGAACTCCTGCGCGACCTGGGCGATCACGAGGAGCTTCTCCGGCGTGATCTCGCCCCCGGGAACCCGCGGGACCACCGAGTAGGTGCCGTCCTTCTGCAGGTTGGCCAGGACGTGGTCGTTGGTGTCCTGGAGCGCGGCGTGCTCCGGCTCCAGCACGTGCCCGGCGCCGAGGGAGGACAGGATCGAGGCCACGACCGGCTTGCAGATGACGCAGCCGCGCCCGGTGCCGTGCGCCGCGACCACCTCGCTGAAGGTCCTGAGCCCGCCCTCGCGGACGAGCGCGAACAGCTCCGCGCGCGGCATGGCGAAGTGCTCGCACATCGCCCGGGAGACCGTGATGCCGGCGTCCTCCAGGGTCGCGGTCACGATCTTGGTGAGCAGGGGCACGCAGGAGCCGCAGACGGTCCCGGCCTTCGTACAGGCCTTCACCTCGCCCACGGTCGTGCACCCGTGCTCGGTGACGGCCGCGCGCACCGACCCGGCCGACACGTTCGCGCACGAGCACACGACGACGTCGTCGGGCACGTCGCCCCCGGGGGCCGGGGCCCCGCCCTCCGGCGCGAGGAAGGCCGACGGGTCCGCGCCCAGGGGGCGCCCCAGCAGCGGTCGGAGGGAGGCGTAGAGGGAGGCGTCGCCGACGAAGACGCCGCCGAGCAGCGTGCGCGCGTCGTCCGAGACGACGATCTTCCGGTAGGTCCGTGCGACGGGGTCCGCGAGGGTGACCTCCAGGGCGCCCGGCGTGAGCCCGAAGACGTCACCGAAGCTGGCGGCCTCGACGCCCGCGCCCTTGAGCCGCGTCCCCTCCGGCGCGGGGGTGTACGTGCGCGGGCCGCCGAAGAGCTGGCTGGCCACGACGTCGGCCATGAGGTTCCCGGGGGCCACCAGCCCGACGCACTCGCCCTCGAAGGACGCGCACTCCCCGATGGCCCAGACGGCCGGGTCGGAGGTGCGGCAGGTCCGGCCGACGACGACGCCGCCGCGCTCGCCGATCGCCAGGCCGCTCTCGCGGGCGAGGCGGTCCCGCGGGCGGATGCCGGTGGAGAAGACCACGACGTCCGCGGGGACCGTCGCCCCCGTGGACAGGTCCATCGTCGCGACGGCGCCGTCGTCGGCCGCGCCGAGGCGGACCGCCGCGGCCGCGGTCCGCACCTCGACCCCGTTCGCGGTGACCAGGACGCGCAGGGCCTCGCCGCCGCCGTCGTCGAGCTGGACGTTCATGAGGCGGTCGGCGAACTCCACGACGGTCGTGGTCGCGCCCAGGCCCTGCAGCGCTGCCGCCGCCTCGAGCCCGAGCACCCCGCCGCCGACGACCACGCCGGTCAGGGGCCGCCCGAGCTCGGCCGCGCGCGTCGCGGCCCACTCCTGGACCGCGACCACGTCGGCGACGGTGCGGTAGCTGAAGACGCCGGGCAGGTCCGTGCCCTCGGTGCGCGGGGTCCAGGCCCAGGACCCCGTCGCGAGCACGAGCGTGTCGTACGGCTCGACCCGGCCCGTCGCGGTGGTCACCGTCCGGGCGTCGCGGTCCAGGCGCTCGACGCGCTCGCCGGTGACCAGCGTGATCCGCGGGTCGGCCCAGACCGACGGCTCGAGCGCGAGCGCGGCGGCGTCCTTCCCGGTGAACAGGTCCGACAGGTGCACGCGGTCGTACGGCAGGAGCGGCTCGTCGCCGATGACGGTGAGCCGCCAGTCGCCCTCGGCGGAGCGGCTGCGCAGCTGGTCGGCGAACCGGTGGGCGACCATGCCGGCGCCGACGACGACGATCCGGCCAGGGGACGACGGGGACATGCACAGCCTCCGGGGCTCTCGCTGCAGGTGGGGCACCTGCCCGGAGGAGTTTTCCCGGCGGAGGACGGGGAAATGCGGGTCCAAGGACCCAGGGCGCCCGCACGCCGCTCAGCCGCGGACGCCGAGGGGCTCGAGCGCCCCCGCGACCGTGCCCGCCCCGGGCCCGAGGTGCGCGCCCCCGCGGTACCGGGCGGCCGGGTGGCTCGCGGGCACCCGCGTCCGGCCGGCACCGAACAGACGCTCGCGCAGCGTGGACTCCTCGTACCGGGTGCGGTACAGCCCCCGCCGCTGGAGCTCCGGCACGACCAGCCCGACGAAGTCCTCGGCCGTGCCGGGGGTGAGGAACTGGCGCAGGTTGAAGCCGTCGAGGTCGGTCGCGGCCACCCACTCCTGCATCGCGTCGACCACCTGCGACGGCGTGCCCACCGCGAAGAAAGGGCCCCGGTCGAAGCGCGTCACGTCCCGGAGCGCGTCCCGGACGGTGCCGTCGGTGCGGTGGAACCGGGTCTGCCGCGTCGAGGTCCGCCCGGCCGCGGCCTCGGCCGCGAGCACGTCGCTCATCGAGGTGTCCGGCGGGTACGCCGCGAGGTCGACGCCGCCGCCCCCCGCGTGGGCCAGGTAGCCCTCCGCGCGGGACAGCAGGGCGAACTCGTCCGCCTTGCGCTCGGCCTCCTCCCGCGTGCGCCCGACGATGACGACGGCCATGGCGTACGTCCGCACGTCGTACGGGTCCCGCCCGTGCTGGGCGGCCTGGCGCCGGATGTCGGCGACGGTCTCGCGGTAGGACGCCAGGTCGTACCCGCCCACGAACACGCCCTCGGCGTGCCGGGCCGCGAACGCCCGGCCCGCCGGGGAGGAGCCGGCCTGGAAGATCACCGGCGTGCGCTGCGGGGAGGGCTGCACCAGGTGCGGGCCGGCGACCGAGAAGTGCTCCCCGACGTGGTCGACGTACCGCACCTTGGACGGGTCGGTGTAGACGCGCTGCTCGCGGTCCTGCACCACCGCGTCGTCGTCCCAGGAGCCCTCCCAGAGCTTGTAGAGGACGTCGAGGTACTCCTCCGCGATTGCGTAGCGGGTGTCGTGCTCCACCTCCTGCGCGAGCCCGAAGTTGCGGGCGGCGTTGGGCAGGTAGGACGTCACGACGTTCCAGCCGAAGCGACCCTTCGTCAGGTGGTCGAGCGTGCTCGCCCGCCGCGCGAAGGCGAACGGCGGCTCGTACGTCGTGGAGAAGGTCGCCGCGAATCCGAGGTGCTGGGTGACCGCGGCCATCGCCGGGACGAGGAGCAGCGGGTCGTTGCTCGGGATCTGCACCGCCTCCCGCAGCGCCGTCTCGGGCCCTCCCCGGTAGGTGTCGTAGGCGCCGACGACGTCGGCGAGGAAGACCGCGTCGACCAGCCCCTCCTCGAGCAGCCGGGCCTCCCCGGTCCAGAAGTCGAGGTCGTTGAAGCGGTGCCGGGTGTTGTCCGGGTGGACCCACAGCCCGTGGGAGATGTGCCCCACGCAGGCCATCTCGAACAGGTTGACGCTGATCGGCCGGGCGTCGCGACGCGGGGCCGCGACCCCGCTCACGAGGCGCTCCCGGGCGTCGTGACGGCACGGTCGACGGAGGTCGACGGCGGCGTCGTCGTCCCGGCGACCGCCGGCGGCCGTGCTCCGGGCACCGTGGGTGGTTCGCCGGGGACCGCCCGCACGACGGCCGCGCCGAGCAGCCCGAGGGCGACGAGCACGCCCGGTCCGGCCAGGCCGACGGGGTGCACCACGTCCCACCGCGCCACGAGCAGCGCGGTGACGACGACGCCCGCGCCGGCCAGGGTCGTCGCCGCCGGCCGGGCGGCCACCGCCCGCACCAGGGGTGGGCGTCGCTGCGCCAGCGTGACGACGACCAGGACGGTCAGGTTCGCGGACATGCCCACCCAGACCGGGTGGATCCCCAGGTGGAAGGACGCCGGCTCCCAGCCGCCCAGCTGGTACCAGACCAGGCCGCTGCCGAAACCCGCACCGAGAGCGGCCAGGACGGCGCCGCGGGTCGCCAGGGGCCACAGGAGAGCGGCCAGCACGGGTGCCAGCGTGGCCCCGTTGCGCAGCGTCCAGGCGAGGACGTTCCACCACGCCGACTGCTCCGTGCGCAGCAGCGCGAAACCCACCATGAGGACCGTGAGGCCGACGAGGGCCCGCCGCGTCCAGCGCACGACGTCGTCCTCGCTCGCGACAGGGCGCAGTGCCCGCCCCACGTCACGGCCCAGGCTCGTCGCCCCGGAGAACTGGCAGGGCGCACCCCACCCCAGGGCGCAGGCCCAGATGCCCAGGAAGAAGAGCCCCGCGACGGGCGCGGGCACGGCGCCGGCGACGAACTGCGCGACCGCGACGAGCCCGAGCCGCTCCCCCGGGACGACGAGGGCGGCAGCGACGCCCAGCACCGTGCCCACCACCGCGAGGGGGAGCACGAGAGCCGCCGCCCCGAGCAGCCCGTCGCGCCCGGCCCGGGCGGACCGGCAGGACATCGCCATCTGGAACGTGGCCTGGGCGAGGAGGACGTTGACGACGAACGTGCCGAACCAGGCCAGGACGAGCGGCAGCCCCACCGTCCCGGTGCCGGGTGGTGGTGCGGTGACCGCCGCCGCCAGCGCGGCCGGGCCCGGGGCCCGCAGGACCGCGACCAGCCCGACGACCGCCATGACGCCGATCGCCAGGGCGTTCGCCACCTGGGTGACGATGAGCGACCGCATGCCGCCCACCCACACGTAGGCCAGGAGGAGCAGGGCGGTGAGGACGACCGCGACGCCGATCGGCACGCCCAGCAACGCGTGCAGCGCCGAGGCGAACGCGATCGCCGTCGCCACCGACCACATCGGGAACGTCACGCCCGTGATGAGTCCCGCGACCGCGCGGGCCGCCCGTCCGTACCGGTCCCCCACGAGCCCGGAGACGGTGACGACGAGGCGACGGTGCAGCGGGCCGACGAGGACCAGGGCGATGAGCACCACCTGGAGCACCACGGCGACGCCGTACCAGAGCGCGGGCACGCCCGAGCGGTACGCGAGCTCGCTGATCGCGATGAACGACGAACCGCCGAAGAGGGCGGTCACGCTCGCCGCGAGCGCCACCGGCGTGACGCCCCGGCCCCCGACGAAGTAGCCGTCGGCGCCGGCGCCCGGGGACGTGCGCCGGCCGAGCCCCACGAGGAAGACCGTCCAGGCCAGGGCGAGGCCGACCGTCCAGGCACCCGCCGCGCTCACGAGGACACCTGCCAGTCGACGGAGGCGGGCACGCCGGCGTCCCGGACGAGGTTGAGGGCCGGGCACCGGCGCTCGACCTCGGCGGCGCACCGCGCCCAGCGCTCCCCCTCGTCGGGAGTGCGCACCCGGACCACAGTGGCGACGTGGGCGAAGTGCGGCCGGACGCCGGGCACACCCCGGAAGCCGCGCACGTCGATCGCCGCCTCGCTCGCGACCTCGAGCGCGGTCAGCCGCAGGCCGAGCTCCGCGGCGACCGTCTCGACGACGACCACCAGGCAGCCGTCCAGCGCGGCGAGCACGAGCTCCATCGGGGTCGGTGCGGAGTCGTCGCCGCCGACCGGGACCGGCTCACCGGTCGCGAGCCCGTCGAACTGCCGGACGCGCAGCCGGGTGCGCTGCCGGCCCTCCCAGACGCCTTCGGCGCGGAGGTGCTTGAGGGCGGGCTGGTCGTGCGGGGCGGTGGGCGGCGGGGGCGCCACCGTCGCGCCGGGAAGGGGGACGGGCACGGGCTTCTCCTCGGTCGTCGTCGTCGGTCGGGGCGGTGCGGCGGTCACGTGTACCAGGTGGGCTCGGGGACCTCGTCGAGGAGCGCGAACCGGCCCACCTCGCGCCGCTTGTAGGCCACGGGGTCGTGCAGGGAGTGCGTGCGCACGTTGCGCCAGAAGCGGTCCAGCCCGACGTCGCTCGCCGTGGCGCGGGCGCCGGTCACCTCGAAGACCCGGGTGCCGATCTCCAGCCCGACGTCGATCGCACGCTGCTTGGCCGCGGCGACGAGGACGGCCACCTCGCCGCGCTGGCGCGGGGTGAGGGCGGCGGGGTCCAGGTGTAGGGCGGTGATCGCCTCCCCGGCGCGCTCCGCGAGCGCCTCCGCCGCCCAGAGCTTGGACTGCAGGTCCCCGTAGGTGTCCAGCACGTACGGCTCGTCGACGCCGCGCTCGCGGTCGTCGCCGCCGTAGGGCCACGGGCGGGTCCGCGCACGGGTGTACTCCAGCGCCGTCTGCAGGCCGCCCGAGGCGATGCCGAGGTAGAAGCTCGTGAACACCAGCTGGATCGCGACGAGGCAGAGCGTGTTGTAGACGTGCGGGCGGAACGCCTTGTCGACCCACCCGAGCGCCGCGGTCCAGGGCACGACGGCGTCCTGGACCGTGACGCTGCCGGACTCGGTCAGCCGCTGGCCGAGCGCGTCCCACCCGTCGTGGAACGTGATCGCCGGGTCGTCGGACGCCACCAGGGCGAAGACGTGGTCCTCGTGACCGTCCACGGCCGCCTCGAGCCACGTCACGTCCGAGACCTTCGACCCGGTGGAGAACGTCTTGTGGCCGGAGACGACGAGGTGGTCACCCTGGTCGACGGCGACGAGGTCGGCGTCGCGCGGGTTGACGGCCCCACCGAAGAACCACGCCTCTCGCGTCGCCTCGCCGATGATGTCCCGCGCCTGGTCGGGCGTCCCGAAGAACGCGGGCAGCTGGGACCACAGGTAGTGGTAGCCGAGCAGCTGGCCGATGGAGCCGTCCCCCTCGGCCACCCGGCGGATCACCTGGTAGGCGGTCGCCCAGCTCTGGCCGGCCCCGCCCGCGGCCCGGGGACCGAGCAGCGTGACGAGCCCGGCCTGCTTCAGCAGGCGCACCTCGTCGTGGGGCGTGCGCAGCGCGCGGTCCCGCTCCACGGCGTCGACCGCGAGGATCGCGGCGACCTCCTCGGCGCGAGCGATCCAGCCGGCGGGCGAGCTCGGGGCCGGCGAGCCGGCCCAGGGGGAGGCGGCTACCGCCTCCGTCGTCGTGATGGACATACTGCTCCTTGCGTGATGGACACCGGCCCCGCGGGGACGGTGGACGTGCCCACCGGCGGCAACCGGTGGGGTGAGGTGCCGGGCGGACGGCTCGTGTCCGCCCGGCACCGCTGCGTGGGGGGTGAGGTGTCGGTCGGCCCGGTGCGGCGGCAACCGCTACGGGACGCCGACGGCGGGACGCGGTCTCAGGCGCGCCGCCTCAGGCGTGCGAGGACGCCGCCCCGGCGAGCTCCCGCGCGCCGACGGCGAACGCACGCGACGGGTGGCCGGCGCGCGGGCGCGTCTGGCCCTCGCCGAACAGCCGCTCGCGCAGCGTCTCCCCCGGCGTGTACGCCGTGCGGTAGCGCCCGCGGCGCTGCAGCTCGGGCACGACGTGCTCGGTGAAGTCCGCGAACGTGGCCGGGGACAGGTGCTGGATCAGGTTGATCCCGTCGGCGTCCGTGCCGTCGACGAGCTCCTCGAGGCGGTCCGCCACCTCCTGGGGCGTCCCGGCGATGAAGCGGGGGTCGTTCTCCGGCCGCGACAGGTGCGACACGAGCTCCCCGACCTTCTTCCGGTCGGACCCCTCGGACCACATCCGCTCGAAGGTCTGCATCGCGTCACCGCCGCGGTACTCGAGGTACGTGTCGACGTCGTCGCCCGCCAGGTCGATCCCCGCCCAGCCGCTGAAGAGCACCAGGTGCCCCTCCAGGTCGCGGAACTCCTGCAGCACGGCGAGCTTGTCCTCGACCTCCGTGCGGGTCGGCGCCACGACGACCTCGGCACCGACGAACGCCTTGACGTCGTCGGGCCCGCGGCCGGCCTCCACGGCCAGCCGGCGCAGGTCCGCGATCTCCTCCCGGCCCTGGGCGTCGTCGCGCGGCAGCAGGAAGACGGCCTCCGCGTGACGGGCGGCGAACGCCTTGCCGCGGCTCGAGGTGCCCGCCTGGTAGAGCACCGGGGTGCGCTGCGGGGACGGCTCGGCGAGGTGCGGCCCCGCCACCGAGAAGTACTCGCCGTCGAAGCCGATCTCGTGGACCTTGTCCGGGTCGGTGTAGACGAGGTTCTCCGCATCCAGGACGACGGCGTCGTCCTCCCACGACCCCTCGAGCAGCCGGTACACCACCTCGAGGTACTCCTCCGCGATGGCGTAGCGGTCGTCGTGCCTGATCTGCTCGCTCAGGCCGAAGTTGCGGGCGGCGTCCGGCAGGTAGCCGGTGACGATGTTCCAGGCGAGGCGGCCCCGGGTCAGGTGGTCCAGCGTCGACAGCCGGCGGGCGTGCCCGAAGGGCGGCTCGTAGGTCGTCGTCGAGGTCACGGCGAACCCGAGGTGCTCGGTGACCGACGCCATCGCGGAGACGACGAGGGTGGGGTCGATGTTCGGCACCTGCATGCCGGCGCGCAGGGCCGCCCGGCGGGAGCCGCCGTACGTCGTGTAGGTCCCGACGACGTCGGCGAGGAACACCGCGTCGAAGAGCCCGCGCTCCAGGACGCGGGCCAGGTCGGTCCAGTAGCCCAGGTCCTTGTACTGGGTCCGGCGGTTGCCGGGGACGCGCCACAGGCCGTGGTTGATGTGGCCGGGCGTGGCCATCTCGAAGCCGTTGACGCGGATCTGCTTGGTCATGGTCGTCCCTCTCGGTGGGTGGGGTGCGGGCCTCGGGGCTCAGGCGGACGCGGCGAGGGCGACCCGCAGGTCGTGCCCGGCCTCGCGCAGGGCGAGGCGGAAGGCCTCGGCCGTCCGGGCGACGCAGGCGCGCGTCGACTCGTCGACGAGGAGGGGCCCGCCGGAGGTGTGGTCGATGTGCTGGTCCAGCACGAAGCGCCCCGTGGTGATGTGCCCGGCCCCGAGGGAGACGAGGACGGGGCGCAGCGAGTAGTCGATCGCCAGGAGGTGGGCCACCGTGCCACCCGTGGCGAGCGGCAGGACGACCTTCCCCTCGAGCGCCCGCTGCGGGAGCAGGTCGAGGAACACCTTGAGCAGGCCCGAGTACGACGCCTTGTAGATCGGGGTCGCGACGATCACGCCGTCGGCCCCGAGGACCGCCCGGACCGCGTCGATGACGGCGGGGTCGGACGTGTCCGCGGCGAGCAGCGCGGCCGCGGGCAGGTCCCGCAGGTGCAGGACGCGCACGTCGTGGCCCGTCAGGACGAGCTCGTCGGCGACGTGGTGGGCGAGGGCGGAGGTGCGGGACGTGACGGACGGGGAACCGGTCAGGACGAGGACGGAGGCCATCGTCGTTCTCCTTCGGACGGGCGCGCGGCAACGCGCTCGGGACGGGTGGGTGCCCGGCGCGACGGCGCGCCGGGTGGTGGTGCCGCGCCGTGCGGGCAGGGCGACGCCGGTCCCGCGCGGGCGGGACTCGGGTGGCGCCGTCCGCGGGTCGGCGGAGGCTCCCCGCGGGCGCACCGGACGCCGGTACGGCGGG
>NZ_AXCW01000044.1 GCF_000603945.1 Actinotalea ferrariae CF5-4
GGGGCGGGGCGGGAACCGCGAGTCGTCATGGCGCGCGGCGGGAGCCGGCGGGATGACGTCGGGGGGCGGGCGCTGGGCGTCCCGGGACGGGCGTCGGAGCGGCGGTCAGCCGGTCCGGCCTCCGGGAAGGGTGTGCGGTGTCGAGGACGACTCAGCGCAGGTCCGCGGTTCCCACGGGCATGCACATTCGTGCCGCGACGACGTCGCAGAGCACGGTCGGCTGCCGGTGGGAACGCATGTGACGACCTTGACAGGACGACCACGACCCGGGAAGCCGCGTCCCATCATGTGAGCGCGGGGCACGGCTCCCGGTCCGGGGACCGGGTCGCGGGTCAGCGCACCGCGTCGTCCACGAGCCCGAGGACCTCGTCGTACGCGGCGAGGGCCTGCTCGACCTCCGCCGGCGTGACCACGCACGGCGGCACGACGTGGATGCGGTTGTCCGCGAGGAACGGCAGGACCCCGCGTGCCACGAGCTCCGCCTTGACCGTGCCCATGACCGCCGCGCTGAACGGCTCCCGCGTGGTGCGGTCGGCCACGAGCTCCAGCGCCCAGAACACCCCGAGGCCGCGGGCCTCCCCGACGGACGGGTGCCGCTCGGCGAGCGCGTGCAGCCCCGGGCCGAGGACGTCGGCGCCGATGCGGGCGGCGTGCTCCACGACGCCCTCGTCCTCCATCGCCTCGACCGAGGCGACGATCGACGCCGCCGCGAGCGCGTGCCCGGAGTAGGTGAGCCCGCCGGGGAAGACGCGGTCGTCGAAGGCGGCGGCGATCTCGTCGGAGATGATCACGCCTCCGACGGGCACGTAGCCGGAGTTGACGCCCTTCGCGAACGTGATGAGGTCCGGGCGGACCGACCAGTGGTCGCGAGCGAACCAGGCACCCGTGCGGCCGAACCCGGCCATGACCTCGTCGAGGATCAGCATGATGCCGAAGCGGTCCGCGAGCGCCCGGACCCCGGCGAGGTAGCCGGGCGGCGGCACGAGGACGCCGGCCGTCCCCGGCACCGTCTCCAGCAGGATCGCGGCGACCGAGCCGGGGCCCTCCGCCTCGATGACGCGCTGGAGGTGGTGCAGCGCGCGGGCCGCCTCCTCCTCCGGCGTCGTGGCCCAGAACTCGGTCCGGTACAGGTACGGGCCGAAGACGTGTACGTGGCCGGTGGCGTACTCGTTCGGGATCCGGCGCCAGTCCCCGGTCGCGACGACGGCCGCGCCGGTGTTGCCGTGGTACGAGCGGTAGGTCGAGATCACCTTGTCGCGACCGGTGTGCAGGCGCGCCATCCGGATGGCGTTCTCGTTCGCGTCCGCGCCGCCGTTGGTGAAGAAGACCTTCGACATCCCCTCGGGGGCGTGCCGCAGGATCGCCTCGGCCGCGCGTCCGCGGGACAGCTCCGCGTGCGGCGGCGCGACCATGGGCAGCCGCGCGGCCTGCTCCTGGATCGCGGCGACGACCCGTGGGTGGCAGTGCCCGATGTTCATGTTGACGAGCTGGCTGGAGAAGTCCAGGTAGCGGCGGCCCTCGTCGTCCCACACGACGCTGCCCGACCCGCCGGCGAACGTCAGCGGGCGCAGCGCGCCCTGGGCCGACCACGAGTGGAAGACGTGCGCGCGGTCCAGCCGCAGCGCCTCGCCGGGCGCGCCGGGTCCTCCCCGTCCGGTCGTGCCACCGGTGCTGCTCGCCTGGTCGACCACGTGGGTCATCTCCTGCCTCCTGGTCGTGCGGACGCGCCTCGTCGCGCGACCCCTGCGCAGTATGACCCGCGGACCGGCTGCCCGGGGAGGGGGGCCGCGACATGATCACCCCGCAGGGGCGGTGGCAGGATGGGCCCATGGCGGCAACCCTGTGGCTCACCGGTGACGACGCGGCGGACCGGCTCCTGACCGAGGACCCCTTCGCGCTCCTCGTGGGCATGCTCCTGGACCAGCAGGTCGCGATGGAGACCGCCTTCGCGGGCCCCGCGAAGATCGCGGACCGGATGGGCGGCTGGGACGTCCGCGCGATCGCCGACGCGGACCCCGACGCCTTCGCCGCGCTGTGCGCCACCCCGCCCGCGGTCCACCGCTACCCCGGGTCGATGGCCGGCCGGATCCAGGCCGTCGCCCGGGCCGTCGTCGACGAGCACGACGGCGACGTCACCCGCCTGTGGACCGAGGGGGCTCCCGACGCCCGGGAGGTGCTGCGGCGCCTCAAGGCCCTGCCCGGCTTCGGGGACCAGAAGGCGAGGATCTTCCTCGCGCTGCTGGGCAAGCAGCGCGGCGTGACCCCCGCGGGCTGGCGCGAGGTCGCCGGGGACTACGGGGCGCCGGGCGCGCACCGGTCGATCGCGGACGTCACCGACGCTGAGTCCCTGATGACGGTGCGCGAGACCAAGCGCGCGCTGAAGGCGGCCGCGAAGGCGCCGAAGGGCTGAGCCCCGGCCTTCTCAGCCGGCGTCGGCCGCCCGGACCCCGGCCTCGTAGCCGGCGTCGTGACCCTCCGCCCATCCCGCCCGGTACCCCTCGTGCCGCCCCTGCTCGTGCGCCTCGACGCTCCCGAGCCGGAACAGGTCCTCGTCGGAGGGCCGCACGAGCGCCCGCGCGCCCGGGCCGTCGTCGTCGGTCACGTGCTCGGCCAGCCCGCGCACGACGGCGACGGGGCGGCCGTCCGCCTTGCCGCGGACGAGCTCGCTCGCCGCCGCGACCTCGTCCGCGACGGCCGTCACCGTGACCGACAGCGGCCGCCCGTGCGCGTCGACGCCGCCGCGCAGGTCCAGCAGCGGACGCAGGCCGGCCGCCCCGATCGCCATGTCGGTCAGCCCCGCACGCCAGGGCCGGCCGGCCGTGTCGCTGAGGACGACGGCGAGCCGGACGCCCAGTCGCGCCTGCAGCGCCTGCCGCAGCCGCCGCGCCGAGGCGTCCGGGTCCTCGGGCAGCAGCAGGACGGTGCCGTCGGGGGTGTTGGACGCGTCGACCCCGGCCGCCGCCATGACGAGGCCGAGCCGGTTCTCGACGATCCGCAGCACCCCCGACCCGTCGGGGTACGGCCGCGTCGCGACGACCCGCACCGTCTCGGCCGTGATCGCGTCCTCGCGGTCCGCCGCCTCGACGACCCGCCCCTCGGCCTTCGAGACCACCTTGCTCGTGACGACGACGACGTCGCCGTCGCGCACGTCGCCGTCGTCCGCGAGAAGGTCGCCCACGAGGCGGGCGAGGTCGTCGCCCGGGCGGACCTCCCCCATCCCGACGGGTGCCCACACCTCCAGCCGCGCGGCCCGGGCGCCCTGCCCGTCCGCGCGCGGCGTCGCGTCCTCGGGCGTCGTCCCGCCTGGGGGCGCCCCGGTCACCGGACCAGCGCGGGCAGGACGTCGCGGCCGAACACCTCGATCCACTCCCGCTGGTTGCGCCCGACGTTGTGCAGGTAGATGCGGTCGAACCCGAGGTCCGCGTACCGCTGGAGCTCGGCCCGGTGGACGTCCGGGTCCGCCGAGACCACCATCCGCCCGGCGAAGTCCTCGGGACGCACCAGGCGTGCCATCTGCTCGAAGTCGGAGGGGTTGCGCACGTCCGCCTTCGGGAAGCGCATGCCCCCGTTGGGCCACTCCCGCAGGGCGTTCGCCATGGCCTCCTCGTCCGTGGCGGCCCAGGACAGGTGCACCTGGAGGACCCTCGGCATCGTGGCCGGGTCCCGGCCGGCCTCGCGGGCCCCCTCGTCGAACCGGGCGAACAGGTGCGCGATCTTCTCCGGCGGGGCGCCCACCGTGATGAGTCCGTCGGCGTGCCGTCCCGCCCGCCGTGCCGTCACCGGCCCCGCCGTCGCGACCAGCACCGGGGGTGCCTCGTCGGGCATCGTCCACAGGCGCGTCGACTCGAGCCGGTAGTACGTGCCGTGGTGCTTGACGTCACGGCCGGCGAGGGACCCCGTGAAGAGCTTCCGGATGATCTCCAGCGCCTCGAACATCCGGTGGATGCGCTCGGGCGCCTCCGGCCAGTACCCGCCGACGACGTGCTCGTTGAGCGCCTCGCCCGAGCCGATGCCGAGCCAGTGCCGCCCGGGGTACATGGCGGCGAGCGTCGCCGAGGCCTGCGCCACCATCGCGGGGTGCCAGCGGAACGTCGGGGCCGTGACGCCGGGCCCGATGTCCCCGGCCGTCCGCTCCCCCAGCGCGGCGAGCACGTTCCACACGAAGGACGACTGCCCCTGCGCCGGGACCCACGGCTGGAAGTGGTCGGCGGCCATGACGCCGGAGAAGCCGTGCTGCTCGGCCAGCACCGCGAGGTCGAGGACCTCCCGCGGGTCGAACTGCTCGAGTGCGGCCGCGTACCCCACGGTGAGCGCCACCACGGCACCACCTCTCTCGCCGGTCCCTGCCCGCCGGTCACCGGCCGGGCGCCCGTCGTCGGCCGGGCGCTGCGAGCGTAGCCCCGGCGACCGACGCGTCCCCTCGGCCGGCCCCGGGCGGGGCCGGCCGAGGGGACGGCCTCACTCGTAGGACACGGCGTCCAGCACGTCCATCCGGGCGGCCCGGACCGCCGGCCACAGGGCCGCGAGGACGCCGATGACGACCGCGAGGGCGACGAGCACGCCCAGCTGACCCCACGGGATCGCCAGCTCGCTGAGCCCCTCGTCGGCGAAGACCGTGGGCAGGGTCGACGCGAGACCGACGCCGACGGCCACGCCCAGGACCGTGCCGAAGACGGCGGTCAGGACGGACTCGATGGTGACGACGGAGGCCAGCTGCAGCCGGCCCAGCCCGACCGCCCGCAGCAGGCCGATCTCCCGCGTCCGCTCCGCGATGGACAGCGCGAGCGTGTTGACGATGCCGAGGACCGCGATGACGATCGACAGCCCGAGCAGCGCGTAGAGGATGACGAGCACCTGGTCGACCTGGTCGGCGAGCTGGTCGGCGAACGCCTCGTTGTCCAGGACGGACAGGACGACGTACGGCTGCACCACCGTCGTGATCTCCTCACGCAGCGCGGCGACGTCCGTGCCCGCGGTGGCGACGACGAACACCGTGTCGATCGAGCCCTCAGCGGTGGGCACCAGGGTGAGGAACACGTCCTCCGGCAGGACGACCGGCGCGCCCAGGGCGCGGGACTCGATGACGGCACCGATCGTGACGACCTCGCGCCCGAGCGCCCCGACGAGCTCGAGCTCGTCGCCGACGGCCCAGTCCTCGTCCTGCGCCCGCTGCTCCTGCACCGCGACGGCGCCGTCGGCGAGCGAGTCGAACGACCCGTCGACGAGCCGCACGTCCAGGGCGGTGCCGAACGCGCCCGGCGGCAGGGCGACCGCGAAGGTCGCGTCCCCGTCGACCGCCACCCCGCCGACGCGCACGGCGTCCGCGCGCGCCACGCCGTCCAGGGCGGCGACCTGCCCGACGACCTCCTCCGGGACCGCCTGGGTGGCGGACTGGATCAGCAGGTCCGAGGTCGACTCGTTCTCGACGATGACCCGGGTCGAGGCCTGGGTCGAGGTGGCCAGCACGGCCGCGGCACCGACGAGGGCCATGCCGATCATCAGGGCGCTCGCCGTGCTCGCCGTCCGGCGCGGCAGGCGCGTGACGTTGCCGCGGGCGAGCGCACCGAGCGGGCGGACGGTCGCGACGACGGGCGCCGCGAGCACGCCGAGCGCAGGGGGCACCACGGCCGGCGCCAGGAGCAGCACCGCCAGCACGACCGCGGCGGCACCGATCCCGAGCACCGTCCCGGCGTCCCCGACGCCCTGGGTCGCCGCCGCCACGGCGACGACCCCCCCGACGAGGAGGACCGCGCCGGCCGCGGCACGCACCGTCGAGCCCCGGTCGTGGGTCGCGACCTCGTCGCGCATCGCCTCGACCGGCGGCGTGAGCGCCGCACGGCGCGCGGGGACCGCCGCGGCCACGACGCTGACCAGGGTGCCGGTGAGCACGGAGACGAGGACCGTGAAGCCGTCGAGCGGGATGCGGCCGGACAGCTCCATCCCCATCGAGGCGAAGAACCCGCGCAGACCGGCGACCAGGGCGACGCCCGCGCCCACCCCGGCGGCCGAGCCGAGGACCCCGACGACGACGGCCTGGACCAGGATCGACGTGAACACCTGCGCCGGCGAGGCGCCGACGGCACGGAGCATCGCGAACTCGCGCTGCCGCTGCCGCACGACCATCTGGAAGGTGTTCGCGATGATGAACGCGCCGACGAAGAGCGAGATCGCGGCGAAGACCAGCAGGAACGTCGAGATGAACCCGAGCACCTCCTGCACCGACTCCTCCGACTCCGTGCGCAGCTGCTCGCCGGTCACGGCGGCGACCTCGGACCGGTCGATCGACGCCTCGAGCCGCTCGACGAGCTCGGCCTCCGAGACGCCCTCCTCCGCGTAGACCGCCATCGTCGACACGGTGCCGTCGGCCGCGTAGGCGGCCGTGGCCGTCGCGACGTCGAGGAAGACGATCGTCGCGCCCGCCACGGGAGCGCCGAACGCGACCTCGCCCACGACCTCCGCCTCGACGAGCCCCTGCCCGACGACCACGGTCGTCGTGTCGCCGACCTCCAGGCCGGAGGCCGCCAGGCTGGCGGACTCCAGGGCGATCTCGTCGGCGCCGTCCGGCGCGCGCCCGGCCACGACGGTCGCCGCCGGGTCGTCCGGGTGCAGGCCGACGGCGAAGCTCGGGGCGCCGCCGCCGCTGATGACCGCCGTGCCGTCCGCCCCGACGACCACGACCGGCCCGGTGAGGTCGGGCAGGACCGTGCGGACGCCGTCGACGCGCTCCGCCTCCTCGGCGAGGGCGAGCGGGATGCGGTTGCGACCCGCCCCGGTCGTGGGGTCCGTCGCGCCCGCCGTCTCCTGCGCCCCGCGCAGGTAGGCGTCGCCGACGAGCGAGCTGCTGATGATGTCCGTGAAGGTGCTCGAGAGCATCGACCGCAGGGAGAACGTGCCCGCGACGAACGCGACCCCGAGCAGG
This sequence comes from Actinotalea ferrariae CF5-4, assembly GCF_000603945.1. Lineage (GTDB taxonomy): Bacteria > Actinomycetota > Actinomycetes > Actinomycetales > Cellulomonadaceae > Actinotalea > Actinotalea ferrariae. The sequence goes on from NZ_AXCW01000044.1 coordinate 6,920, forward strand.
ACGGCCAGCACGGACAGCAGGAAGCGGCCGAGGTGGCTGCGGATGCCGCGCAGCGCGACCCGGGTCACCGGGCCACCGCACCCTGGACGACGTCGTCGGCGTGACGGCCGGGCCGGGCCGGCTGGGCGTGCGCCGGCGACAGCTCGCGCAGCGCGTCCAGGACGCTCTCGGACGTCGGGTCCTCGAGCTCGCCGACGAGCCGTCCGTCGGCGAGGAACAGCACGCGGTGGGCATAGGAGGCCGCCGTCGGGTCGTGGGTGACCATGACGATCGCCTGGCCCAGCTCGTCGACCGACCCCCGCAGGAAGCCGAGGACCTCGGCCGAGGACCGCGAGTCCAGGTTGCCGGTCGGCTCGTCGGCGAAGACGACGGCGGGCCGGGAGATGAGGGCCCGGGCGCAGGCGACGCGCTGCTGCTGGCCGCCGGACAGCTCGCCCGGGCGGTGGTCGAGGCGGTCGCGCAGGCCGACGGCGTCCACCACCGTGTCGAACCAGTCGCGGTCCAGCCGGCGCCGCGCGATGTCGAGCGGGAGGGTGATGTTCTCCTCCGCCGTGAGGGTGGGGATGAGGTTGAACGCCTGGAAGACGAAGCCGAGCCGGTCCCGGCGCAGGCGCGTGAGGCGGCGCTCGCTCATGCTCGAGACCTCCTCCCCCGCGACGACGACGGAGCCGGCGGTGGGGCTGTCCAGACCGGCCATGCAGTGCATGAGGGTCGACTTGCCGGAGCCGGACGGGCCCATGATCGCCGTCAGCTCGCCGGCCTCGAGGTCGACGCTGACGCCGTCGAGCGCCCGGACCACGGCCTCCCCCTTGCCGTACGTCTTCACCAGGTCCCGCGCCGAGGCGATCGGGCCCACGCCCGGGTCGGCGGCCAGTGCTCGCATGTGTCCGTCCTTGGTCCTGCCCGCCGGTGACCGGTCGGGCGCTGCACGGGCCGCCGTCGACGGCCCGTCGTGTGTGGTCGTGCGTGCCGATCTTCGCGGAGAGCCGGGCGGTCCGGCATCGGGGACCGCCCGGAGCCCTCCCTGAGTAGGAGCGCCCCGGGACCCCGGGACGTTCCCGCCGGGTCGGGGTCGACCCTCAGGGGCGACCCGGGGTCGGCGTCCCGGCCCGGCTCCGGCGGGGCCGCGAGTCTGGGAGAATCGGCGCCCATGAGCGAGCAGACCCCCACGAACCCCCTCCCGGAGGCGACGTCCGCGACGATGTCGTCGAGCGCGCCCCTGTCGCGCGTACCGGAGAAGGTGAGCCTGGAGGGCCTGGAGGACCGCTGGTCGCACGCCTGGGAGGGGCAGGGGACGTACGCGTTCGACCGGACCCGGACCCGCGCCGAGGTCTACTCCATCGACACGCCGCCGCCCACGGTGTCCGGCTCGCTGCACGTCGGCCACGTCTTCTCCTACACCCACACCGACGTCGTCGCGCGGTTCCAGCGCATGCGCGGTCGTGAGGTCTTCTACCCGATGGGCTGGGACGACAACGGCCTGCCCACCGAGCGGCGCGTGCAGAACTACTTCGGGGTCCGCTGCGACCCCGCTCTGCCGTACGACCCCGGCTTCACCCCGCCCCAGGTCGGCGGCGAGGGCAAGAGCGCCCGGGCCGCGGACCAGGTCCCGGTCTCGCGGCGCAACTTCGTCGAGCTCTGCGAGCGGCTGACCGTCGAGGACGAGCAGCAGTTCGAGGCGCTGTGGCGGCGGCTGGGGCTGTCCGTCGACTGGTCGCAGACCTACCAGACCATCGACGAGCGGTCCCGCGCGGTCGCCCAGAAGGCCTTCCTGCGCAACCTCGCGCGCGGCGAGGCCTACCAGGCCGAGGCCCCGGGCCTGTGGGACGTGACGTTCCAGACGGCCGTGGCGCAGGCGGAGCTCGAGGCCCGCGAGTACCCCGGGCACTTCCACCGCGTGGCCTTCCACCGCACCGACGGCACGGGTGCGGTGCACATCGAGACGACGCGGCCCGAGCTCATCCCGGCGTGCGTCGCGCTCATCGCGCACCCCGACGACGAGCGCTACCAGCACCTCTTCGGCACGACGGTCCGCTCGCCGCTCTTCGACGTCGAGGTCCCGGTCCTCGCCCACCCCGCCGCCGAGCCGGACAAGGGCGCGGGCATCGCGATGTGCTGCACCTTCGGCGACCTCACCGACGTGCAGTGGTGGCGCGAGCTCCAGCTGCCCACCCGCTCGGTCGTGCAGCGCGACGGTCGGCTGGCGGCCGAGACCCCCGAGTGGATCACCAGCGGCAGCGGCCGCCGGCACTACGCGGACATGGCGGGCCGGACGACGTTCTCCGCGCGGACCGCCGTCGTGGACGCGCTGCGCAGCTCGGGCGACCTGGACGGCGAGCCCGCCGCGACGCAGCGCATGGCGAACTTCTACGAGAAGGGCGACAAGCCCCTGGAGATCGTCACCTCCCGCCAGTGGTACATCCGCAACGGCGGCCGCGACGAGGGCACCGGCGCCGGCCTGCGCGAGGGCCTGCTGGCCCGGGGCGCGGAGCTGCAGTTCCACCCCGACTTCATGCGCGTGCGGTACGAGAACTGGGTCAACGGCCTCAACGGGGACTGGCTGATCTCGCGCCAGCGATTCTTCGGCGTCGCCATCCCCCTGTGGTACCCGCTGACGGCCGACGGCGAGGTGGACCACGACCGTCCGATCGTCCCCGACGAGGCGCTGCTGCCCGTCGACCCGAGCAGCGACGTGCCGCCCGGGTACACCGAGGACCAGCGCGGCGTGCCCGGCGGCTTCGTCGGCGAGGCCGACGTCATGGACACGTGGGCGACGTCGTCGCTGACGCCGCAGATCGCCGGCGGCTGGGAGCGTGACCCGGACCTGTTCGAGCGCGTCTTCCCCATGGACCTGCGCCCCCAGGGGCAGGACATCATCCGCACCTGGCTGTTCTCCACCGTCCTGCGCTCCCACCTCGAGCACGGCTCGCTGCCGTGGCGGCACGCCGGCATCTCGGGCTGGATCCTGGACCCGGACCGCAAGAAGATGTCCAAGTCCAAGGGCAACGTCGTGACGCCCATGGGGCTCCTGGAGGAGCACGGCTCCGACGCGGTGCGGTACTGGGCGGCCTCGGCACGCCTGGGCACGGACGCGGCCTTCGAGGTCGGCCAGATGAAGATCGGTCGGCGCCTGGCGATCAAGGTGCTCAACGCGAGCCGGTTCGCCCTCGGCTTCGCCGGGGACGACGTCCCGCTGGACCGCCCGCTCGACCCGGCCGACGTCGTCGTCCCGCTGGACCGGGCGATGCTGGCCGGCCTGGCCGACGTCGTCCGCCGCGCGACCGAGGCCCTGGAGGCCTACGACCACACCCGCGCCCTGGAGCTCACCGAGACGTTCTTCTGGACGTTCTGCGACGACTACCTGGAGCTCGTCAAGGACCGCGCCTACGGCTCCGGTGACGAGGTGCCGACGGCCGAGACGGTCTCGGCCCGCACCGCGCTGGGGCTCGCGCTGGACGTGCAGCTGCGGCTGCTCGCACCGGTGCTGCCGTTCGCCACCGAGGAGGTCTGGTCCTGGTGGCGCAGCGGCTCGGTGCACCGTGCGCCGTGGCCGACGCCGGACGCTCTGCCCGCCGGCGACGTCGACCCGGCCACCCTCGACGCCGCCGGGCGTGCGCTGGCGGCGCTGCGCAAGGTGAAGTCCGAGGCCAAGGTCTCCATGCGGACGCGGATCCTCACCGCGGAGCTCGCCGTCCCGACCGCCCAGCTGCCGCTCGTGGAGGCCGCCGTGCAGGACGTCCGGGCCGCGGGACGCGCCGTCGACCTGACGCTCGTGGGCGAGGACGGCCTGGAGGTCGCCGTCGTGCGTGGTGCCGAGCTCGAGCAGGGCTGAGGTGCGCGAGTCGGTCAGCCCGTCCCTCGCGACGGTCGACCCGACGCTGGCCGTCCCGGGACTGCTGGCGCGCCGGCTGGCCCAGGACCCGCACGCCACACTGGTCGAGCGGAAGTCCGCCCTCGGCAGCGCGTGGACGCCCGTGAGCGTCCGCTCGTTCGCCGACCAGGTGACCGCGGTCGCCCGAGGGCTCGTCGCACTCGGCGTCGAGCCCGGCGACCGGGTGTCGATCATGAGCCGGACGCGCTACGAGTGGACGCTGCTCGACTTCGCGGTCTGGGCGGCCGGTGGCGTCCCCGTCCCGGTCTACGAGACGTCGTCCGCCGAGCAGGTGGCGTGGATCCTGTCCGATGCCGACGTGCGGCTGGCCGTCGTCGAGACGAGCGCGCACGCCGCCGTGACGGAGTCGGTCCGCGACCGGGCCCCCGGGCTCGGCGAGGTGCTCGTCCTGGACGACGGCGCCGTCGACCGGCTGACCGCGGCCGGCGCGGCCGTGGACCCGGCCGAGGTCGAGCGCCGCAGCGCGGCGACGGTCGGGAGCGACCTGGCGACCCTCATCTACACCTCGGGGACGACGGGCCGACCGAAGGGCGTCGAGCTCACCCACGGCAACTTCGTCGCCCTCAGCCTCGAGGGCGTCGCCGGCCTGTACGACGTGTGCGCCGCACCCGGCTCCCGCACGCTGCTGTTCCTCCCGCTGGCCCACGTCTTCGCACGCTTCATCGAGGTGCTCTGCGTGGCGTCCGGTGCGGTGCTGGGCCACACGCCGGACACGAAGAACCTCGTCGCGGACCTGGGCACCTTCCGGCCCACGTTCCTCCTGGCCGTCCCCCGCGTCCTCGAGCGGGTCTACAACGCCGCCGAGCAGAAGGCCGGCACGGGCGTGCGCCTGCGGCTCTTCCGGTGGGCGGCCAAGACGTCGATCGTCTGGTCGCGGGCCCTGGACCTGCCGGGCGGACCCTCCGCGGCGCTGCGCGCGCAGCACCGGCTGGCCGACCGTCTGGTGCTGTCCAAGGTGCGGCACACCCTCGGCGGAGCGGTCCGGTACGCGGTCTCCGGGGGCGCCCCTCTGGGCGAGCGTCTCGGTCACTTCTACCGCGGGCTCGGGCTCACGGTGCTCGAGGGGTACGGGCTGACCGAGACGACGGCGCCGACGGCCGTCAACCGGCCGGGATCGGTGCGCATCGGGACGGTGGGGCACCCGTTCCCGGGCACGGCCGTCCGGCTCTCGGCCGACGGCGAGGTGCAGGTGCGCGGACCCCACGTCTTCCGCGGGTACCACCGGAACCCCGCGGCCACGGCCGAGGCGTTCGACGACGGCTGGTTCCGCACCGGCGACCTGGGCGAGCTGGACGACGCGGGGACGCTGCGGATCACCGGCCGCAAGAAGGAGATCATCGTCACGGCGGGCGGGAAGAACGTCGCGCCCGCCGCCCTCGAGGACCGGCTGCGCGGGCACCCCCTCGTCTCCCAGGTCGTCGTCGTGGGCGACGCGCGCCCGTACGTCGGCGCCCTCGTCACGCTGGACGCCGAGATGCTCCCGGGCTGGCTCGCCGGGCACGGGCTGCCGGAGATGGACGTGGCGACGGCGGCACGCCGCCCCGAGGTCCTCGCGGCGCTCGACCGGGCCGCGGAGCGCGCGAGCGAGGTGGTCTCGCGCGCCGAGTCGATCCGTCGCGTGCGCGTGCTCGCCGTCGACTTCACCGAGGCGAACGGCTACCTGACGCCGTCGCTGAAGGTGCGGCGGTCCGCGGTGCTCGACGACTTCGCCGGCGAGGTGGACGCGCTCTACGCCTGACCCGTCAGCGCCGCCTGATCCGTCAGTGCGGGTGAGCGCCGGTCAGTGCCGGTCAGTGGCGACGCCGGTGGGTGTCGGCCGTGTACGCGGGAGCCGTCTCGTGCGGCGTCGCGGCGTCCGTCCACCGCAGCACCGCGCCCAGCCCGTCGACCAGGGGGACGGTCCCCTCCAGCGCGAAGGTGAACCCGGCGTCCTGCGCGAGGGCGGCCCGCAGCACCGCGATGTCGGCGCGCATCTCGCGCACCTGGTCCGCGGGGACGCCGAGCGCCGCGACGTCGCTGCGTGAGGTCCCGATCTGCAGGGGCTCCGGACCCACGAAGACGGAGCGGTCGTTGAGGTGCGCCACCGAGTCCCCCGCCGCGTTCCGCAGCACGACGAGCTCCGCCACCTGCCCCTTGCGCAGGACGTCGACGACGTCGCCGAGCTCGGTCACGCCGCCGTCGCCACGCCCGAGCGCCTCGCGCAGCCGGTCCACCACCGACTCGCGGCGCTTGGCGCGGTGCGCGTCGAGCGCCTCGCCCACCCGACGGGCGAACACGTCCTCCTTCACGCCCTCCGCCCGCGAGCCCCCAGGCACCTCGACGAGCAGGTCGCGGGCCGCGTGACCCAGGTGCTCCCGCAGGTAGGTCACGGCCCGCACGTCGCCGGTGACGAGGACGAGCTCGGGACGGTGCCGGGCGACCACCCTGTCGATCTGCTCCGCCACCGCCTCGGCGTTGCGCTCCCACGAGTCCTCCGCGCGGGCCTGGAAGCGACCCTGCGACCACCCTCCGCTGCCCGACTTGTGCAGGACGTCGTGCCCGCCGTCGACGTGGCCCAGGTCCTCGTCCGCGGCGTGCGACCGGGACCCGGACCAGGTGAGGTCGGCACCGGACCGGTCCACCTCGACCTGGAGGTAGCGCACGGCCTCGTCGGCGGCGCGCACGGCCGGGAGCAGCGACGGCGTGCCGTCGTAGAGCGCCTCGTCCCGCACGGGTGCGGTCGCGAGGACGGCGTCGAAGAGGATCCGGTCCCCGCCGGCCACGACGTAGCGCCCGTGCGGGCCCGGGACGTGGTCGGGCCGGGTCACGGCCTCCTGGATGAGGTCCAGCGTGGCGGGCGGTGCACCGCGCTGCTCGAGCTCGCGCCGCAGGCTGTTCCAGCGGCTCCGCACCTCCCGGTCCCCTGCCTCGTCGGCACGCGTCGCGTCGAGGACGACCGTGGTGAGCGGGCCGTCGTGGTGGAGCAGGGGCTTGAGCGGGTCGAGCTTCATCGAGCACCTCACGATCGGGTCGCGGGAGCCGGCGGAACCGGCTCGTCGGTCCCGTCCCACCCTGGCCCACTCCGACGGCGGACGCCAGCCCCCGACGCTCCCGATCTCCCCGACCTGGGCGGCCGCACGGCGCCGGTCCTCGCGCCGGTCCGCGGGCGCGCAGAGACCACTCCTGAGCGGCCCCGTCCGGCCCTCGCCGGCCGGTGGGACCGGGCCGGTCCGATCAGGCCGACTTCTCCCGCGGGGTGCGCTTGGCCGGGGCCTCGCGCGGCACGATCGTCGGGTTGACGTTCTCCAGCACGACCGCCCGCGTGATGACGACGCGGGCGACGTCGTCCCGGCTCGGGACGTCGAACATGACCTGCTGGAGGACCTCCTCCAGGATCGCTCGCAGACCCCGAGCACCCGTGCCGCGCAGGAGCGCCTGGTCGGCGACCGCCTCGACCGCGTCCGGGGTGAACTCCAGCTCCACGCCGTCGATCTCGAACATCCGCTGGTACTGCTTCACCAGGGCGTTGCGCGGCTCGGTGAGGATGCGCACGAGCGCCGCCTGGTCCAGCGGCGAGACGGTCGTGATGACCGGCACGCGGCCGATGAACTCGGGGATGAGCCCGAACTTGAGCAGGTCCTCGGGCATGACCTCGCCGAACACGTCGACGTCGTCGGCCGAGTGCAGCGGGGCACCGAAGCCGATGCCCCGACGGCCGGCACGGGAGGTGATGATCTCGTCCAGCCCGGCGAACGCACCAGCGACGATGAACAGGACGTTCGTCGTGTCGATCTGGATGAACTCCTGGTGCGGGTGCTTGCGTCCGCCCTGCGGCGGCACCGACGCGGTCGTCCCCTCGAGGATCTTCAGGAGCGCCTGCTGGACGCCCTCGCCCGAGACGTCGCGGGTGATCGACGGGTTCTCGCTCTTGCGGGCGATCTTGTCGACCTCGTCGATGTAGATGATCCCCGTCTCGGCCTTCTTGACGTCGTAGTCGGCGGCCTGGATGAGCTTGAGCAGGATGTTCTCGACGTCCTCGCCCACGTAGCCGGCCTCGGTGAGCGCGGTGGCGTCCGCGATCGCGAAGGGCACGTTGAGCATCTTGGCGAGCGTCTGGGCGAGGTACGTCTTGCCGCAGCCCGTGGGGCCGATCAGGAGGATGTTCGACTTGGCCAGCTCGACGTCGTCGCCGGCGCTCCGGGCGGCCTCGCCGGCCTGGATCCGCTTGTAGTGGTTGTAGACCGCGACGGCCAGCGACCGCTTGGCCGGCTCCTGCCCCACGATGTACTGCTCGAGGAACTCGAAGATCTCGCGCGGCTTGGGCAGCTCGACCATGCCGACCTCGGTGGCCTCGGCGAGCTCCTCCTCGATGATCTCGTTGCAGAGGTCGATGCACTCGTCGCAGATGTAGACCCCGGGGCCGGCGATGAGCTTCTTGACCTGCTTCTGGCTCTTGCCGCAGAAGGAGCACTTGAGCAGGTCCGCGCCCTCGCCGATCCGTGCCACCGCTGACTCCCTCCTGGTGGGCGCACCGTTGTGCGCCCTTCACCGCGTCCCCACCATTCCACACCACGTGCACGGGGCTGTCAGCCCGGCGCACGGGGCGTGTCCGGATCGATACGGAGGACGCGTGCTGCTCCGATCGACCGCGCGGGGCACCTCCTGAGGTGCCCCGCGCCGACGCTCAGGACGAGGCGGCGGACAGCGTCGCTGCCTTCCGGCTCTCGAGCACCTGGTCGACCAGGCCGTACTCGTGCGCCTGCGCGGCCGTGAGGATCTTGTCGCGCTCGATGTCGCTGCGCACCTTGTCGACCGGCTGCCCCGAGTGCAGGGCGATCGTCGCCTCGAGCCACTCCCGCATGCGGATGAGCTCGTTGGCGTGGATCTCGATGTCCGAGGCCTGCGCGTAGCCGCCGCCCTCCATGGCGGGCTGGTGGATCAGCACGCGGGCGTTCGGCAGCGCGAGCCGCTTCCCCGGTGCGCCGGCGGCCAGCAGCACCGCGGCAGCCGACGCGGCCTGGCCGAGGCAGACGGTCTGGATCTGCGGCTTGATGTACTGCATCGTGTCGTAGATCGCCGTCAGGGCCGTGAAGGAGCCGCCGGGCGAGTTGATGTACAGGATGATGTCGCGGTCCGGGTCCTGGCTCTCCAGGACGAGGAGCTGCGCCATGACGTCGTCGGCGGACGCGTCGTCGACCTGGACGCCGAGGAAGATGATCCGGTCCTCGAACAGCTTGGTGTACGGGTCCTGGCGCTTGAACCCGTAGGCCGTCCGCTCCTCGAACTGCGGCAGGACGTACCGCGACGACGGGGCGCCGAACGGCAGCGCGCGGCTGCCGGCGGTCGTGCCGGCCAACGCCGACGCGCGGGCGATGAACTGGTGCTCGGTGCTCACTGGTGCTCCTCGATGTGTGGTGGCCGACGGGCGGGGCGCTCGGGTCAGGACCCGGCCGTGCCGCCGCCTCCGCTGACCGAGCCGGCGTGCGTGACGACGTGGTCGATGAACCCGTACTCCAGCGCCTCCGGCGCGGTGAACCAGCGGTCGCGGTCCGAGTCGGCGTTGATCTGCTCGACGCTCTTGCCGGTCTGCTCCGCGATGAGCTCGGCGAGCACGCGCTTCATGTGGAGGATCAGCTCGGCGTTGATGCGGACGTCCGTCGCCGTGCCGCCGATCCCGCCGGACGGCTGGTGCATCATCACCCGGGCGTGGGGCGTGGCGTACCGCTTGCCCTTCGCACCGGACGAGAGCAGGAACTGCCCCATCGACGCGGCCATGCCCATCGCGACCGTGGCGACGTCCGGCTTGATGAACTGCATCGTGTCGTAGATCGCCATGCCCGCGGTGATGGAGCCGCCGGGCGAGTTGATGTACAGGTAGATGTCCTTGTCCGGGTCCTCCGCCGCGAGCAGCATCATCTGCGCGCAGATGGCGTTCGCGTTCTCGTCCCGGACCTCGGAGCCGAGCCAGATGATGCGCTCGCGCAGAAGACGGTTGTAGATGCTGTCGTTGAGACCCATCGAGGGCGCGTCCCCGCGCGCCCCGCGCGGTGTCAGGTCTGCCTGCGTGTCGTTCACAGCTCTCCTCGTCCTCGACCACCCGGGCGGCCCCCGGGACTCGACGTGTGCAGCGACCCTAACGCGGGCCACCGACCCGCGATGCCCGCCCCGGGAGCGTTTCGCTGACGGCGCACGGCCCTCCGGTCGTCCCCGGCGCGCGCCCCGGCCGGAGGGCGGCCCGAGGCCTGCCCGCGCCCGCGCGGACGGGGCG
>NZ_AXCW01000045.1 GCF_000603945.1 Actinotalea ferrariae CF5-4
CGGCGGGCGCCGTGACGCACCCCGCGTGGCACCGGCTCAAGGCGGCCGTGGCGCGCCTGCAGCCGCTGCAGGCCAAGGACGGCTCGGTCGCGGAGCCCACCGACGGGCCGGAGGCCGCCGGGCTCGTGCGCGAGGTGGCCGCGGCGGTGCGCGAGCTCGCCCCGCAGTTCCCGCACGACGAGGCCTACCTCACGGCCCTCCAGGTGGACCTGCACCGGTGGGCGGACGAGGGGGTGGGCGTGCCCGACTTCCTCGACTCCCTCGTCGCGTTCCAGCCGCAGGCGCTGCGCATCGACGGGATCCAGCACCTCGTGGTCTTCCCGATGTACACCCAGAACGGCAGCGCGGACCGGCATCTCGAGGCGGTCCTGCTGGAGGTGCGCTGGCCGGACTTCGTGGCCGAGCTGGAGGCGGGCGACTACTCCAACGCGCTCTTCGTGCCCATCCGCTTACTCGACTTCACGGCGGGCTACGACACGAACTCGGCCGTGCTGTTCCCGGAGACCGTGGCGATGCGCGAGGTCCCGGCCTTCACGTGGGGCGGGATCTTCGCGGACCGGGAGGCCGCCCGGTTCCGGCGCGTCGTGCGCGCCGCCGCCGAGACGACCGGTCTCGCGCTCCCGCCGGACGCCGCCCGGCTCCTCACGGACCAGGCGCTCTGCGAGGAGACCTTCGTCATGTGGGACCTCATCCACGACCGGACCCACATGCGCGGCGACCTGCCGTTCGACCCCTTCATGATCAAGCAGCGCATGCCGTACTTCCTCTACGCCCTGGAGGAGCTGCGCTGCGACCTCACGGCGTTCCGCGAGGCGGTCGCGCTGGAGGCGCAGGGCCTGCCGCACGCGCGCCTGGTCCAGTACGCCGTCCTGTTCGACCGGATCTTCCGCTTCCCGATCACCGGGTCGCGCGTGCGCAACTACGACGGCCTCGGCGGGCAGCTGCTGTTCGCGTGGCTCCACCAGCACCACGTCCTGCACTGGACGGACAACCGGCTCACGATCGACTGGAGCGCCGTGCCGGAGGTCGTCCTGGAGCTCGGCCGGGCGATCGAGGACCTGTACTGGCGGTCCATCGACCGGCCCAAGATCGCGCACTGGCTCGCGGCGTACGCGCTCGTGTCGGCGACCGTGACGCCGCACCCCGCGTCCACGTGGGCGAAGGGCCCCGACGCCCTGCCGCTGACCGGGCCGCTCAAGGAGATGACCGACGCGGTCCTGCCCGACGAGTTCCCCCTGTCGATGTTCTACGAGGCGCTGACGCGCCGGATCGGCGACGTCGTCGCGTCCACGGCGGGGATCACCGGGTCGGACGCGTGAGGTGACGTCCCCCGGCTCGCCGGGGGACGCGCAGCCTTCCCGGTGAGAGGATGCCGCCCGTGACCGCCCTGCACGAGAACGCCCACCCGTCCGCCGCGGCACCGGCCGAGGACCCGGCCCGCGACGACGACGCCCCCACGGCCGGCCGCGTGAGCTTCGCCTCGGACAACTACGCCGGGGTGCACCCCGAGGTGATCCAGGCGCTGGCCCGCGCCAACGTCGGCCACGAGATCGCCTACGGCGAGGACCGCTGGACGGCGCGGCTGCACGAGGTGATGGCGCAGCACCTCGGGCGTGAGGTGCCCGTCTTCCCCGTCTTCAACGGGACGGGCGCCAACGTGCTCGGCCTGCAGGCGATGCTCCCGCCGTGGGGCGCGGTCGTCTGCGCCGAGACCGCCCACATCAACACCGACGAGAACGGGGCTCCGGAGCGCGTCGCCGGTATCAAGCTGCTGACGGTGCCGACGCCGGACGGCAAGCTCACCCCCCAGCTGGTGGACCGCCAGGCCTGGGGGTGGGGTGACGAGCACCGGGCCCAGCCGCTCGTCGTCTCCATCACCCAGACCACCGAGCTCGGCACCTGCTACACGCCGGCGGAGGTGCGGGCGCTCGCCGAGCATGCCCACGGGCACGGCATGCGGCTGCACCTCGACGGGGCGCGCATCGCCAACGCCGCCGCGACGCTGGGCGTCCCGCTGCGGGCGTTCACGGCCGACGCGGGCGTCGACGTCCTCTCCTTCGGCGGCACCAAGAACGGGCTCATGGGCGCCGAGGCCGTCGTGGTGCTGGACCCGTCGGCCGTGACCGGGCTGCCGTTCCTACGCAAGATGAACATGCAGCTCGCCTCGAAGATGCGCTTCATCTCGGCGCAGCTCGTCGCCCTCCTCGAGGGCGACCTGTGGCTGCGGTCCGCGCAGCACGCCAACGCCATGGCCCGCCGGCTGCGGGACGGCGTCGCCGGGCTGCCCGGCGTGAGCGTCGTCCGCCCGGTGGAGGCGAACGCCGTCTTCGCGGTCCTGCCGGACGGCGTCGCGGACCGCCTGCGGGCGCGCTTCCGGTTCTACGACTGGGACGTCGCCACGGGTGAGGTGCGGTGGATGTGCGCCTTCGACACCACCGAGGCCGACGTGGACGCGTTCGTCGACGCGCTGCGCGAGGAGCTCGACCGGCGCTGACGGCGGCCGTCCGGGCTGCTCAGGTCTCCAGCAGCCCGGTGTCGATCATGGCGAGGGCGAGCGCGTTCCCGTCCGGGCCGGTGACCGTCGTCGCCGCGCTCGTCATGCGCCGCACCCGGTCCAGGGGCTCGGTGGTCCCGTGGGCGAGGACCTGCTCCGTCGGCGTGAGCTGCCGGATCGCGACCGCGTCGACGCTCTCGGGGTGCTCGGCGGCGAACTGCCCGTAGATCTCCGGGTCGTGCTGGCCGTCGTCCCCGACGAGGAACCACCGCATCCCCGGGAACTCCTCCCGCAGGCGCCGCAGCGCCGCGTCCTTGTGCGCCTGCCCGCTGCGGAACCAGCCCGTGTTCGTCGGGCCCCAGTCGGTCAGGAGCAGGGGGCCGGCGGGGTAGCCGTGCCGCTGGAGGAACCGGCGCAGCGCGGGCGCGATGTTCCAGGCACCCGTGGACAGGTAGAACACGGGGGCGTGGGGACGGCTCGCCGTCCACCGTCGGTACAGGCCGGCCATCCCCGGCACCACGCGGCGCGCGTTCTCGTGCAGCACGAAGGCGTTCCACGCGGCGAGCAGCGGACGGGGGAGCGCGGTCACCATGACCGTGTCGTCGACGTCGCTCACCATGCCGACCTCCGCCGCCGGGTCGATGACGAGCACCGGGGCCTCGACCCCCTGACCGCCGAGCACCAGCCGCACCTGGTGCCACCCCGGGGCGAGGTCCGCCTCGACGACGGCGTCGACGTAGCCGCCGCGGTCGGCCGTCACCTCGTGGGTGCGGTCCCCGATCTCGACGCGGACGACGGCGCCCGCGAGCTGGGCGCTGACGAAGCTGCGCCACCCGCGCACGGTCCGGCTCGACGACTCCGTGTCCCGCTCGGAGACCTCGCGGGCGCTGCTGTCCGGCGCGGCGAGGACGGCGCGGCCCAGGACGCGGACCCAGCCGGGCGCGCCGTACCCGGTGTACGGCTCGGCCCGGGGGACCCACCCCCGTCGCCGGAGGACGGCGTTGAGCGACCCCAGCGCCGCGTCCTCGATGCGGGCCGCCCAGTGAGGCCGGCTGGAGGCGTGCGTCGTGGTGGCGGGCACCGCCGCGTGGTCCTCCGGGGGCGTGGCGGCCGGGCGGCGGGAGTCGTCGTCAGGGGTGGTGTCCACAGCGCAGCAGTCTCCCACCGCGGGCCGTCGGCCGCCCGACGGGCGCCGGACGCGCGGCCGGGGTAGGAAGATCAGGTGACTCTCTTCGGCTTCCACGCGTCCCACGAGCAGATCCACCCGGCCGCGCTGCTCCGCGCCGTCCAGCGGGCCGAGGCGGCGGGCTTCGAGGCCGCGATGTGCTCGGACCACTTCGCCCCCTGGAACACCGCGCAGGGACACTCCGGGTTCGCCTGGTCGTGGCTGGGCGCGGCCCTCGCGACGACCGACCTGCGCCTGGGCGTCGTCAACGCGCCCGGCCAGCGGTACCACCCGGCGATCGTCGCCCAGGCCATCGGCACCCTCGGGGCCATGTTCCCGGGCCGGTTCTGGGCGGCGCTCGGCTCGGGCGAGAACATGAACGAGCACATCACCGGTGACCCGTGGCCGCGCAAGGACGTCCGGGACGCGCGGCTCGAGGAGTCGATCGACGTGATCAAGCGCCTCCTGGCGGGGGAGACGGTGACGCACGACGGCCTGGTGACGGTCGACCGCGCCCGGCTGTGGACCCTCCCGGACCCCGTGCCCGCCCTCATCGCCCCGGCGGTCACCGTGGCGACGGCGCGCCGGATGGCGGCCTGGGCCGACGGGCTCGTCACCATCAACCAGCCGCTGGGCACGCTGCGGGAGATGGTCGCCGCCTACCGCGACGCCGGGGGCCGGGGCCGGGTCGTCCTGCAGGTGCACCTCGCGTGGGACCCCGACGCGGACCGCGCGGAGCGGATGGCCTTCGAGCAGTGGCGGACCAACCTCTTCGCACCGCCGCTGCCGTGGGACCTGGACACCCCCGAGGCGTTCGAGCAGGCGTCGGTGCACGTGAGGCCGCAGGACGTGCACCAGGCGGTGAAGATCTCCGCCGACCTCGAGCAGCACACGGCGTGGCTCCTCGAGCTCGCCGAGGTCGGTTTCGACGAGGTGTACCTGCACCACGTCGGGACCGAGCAGGAGGCCTTCATCGAGACGTTCGGCGAGCAGGTCCTGCCGCGCCTGCGCGAGGCGGTGGGGGAGCGGCACAGCCCGCCGGGGCGTGCTGACACCGCAGTCCCGGCCGGCGGAGCGGCACGATGAGGATCACCGACACCTCGGACCTGTGGTGGAAGAACGCCGTCGTCTACTGCGTGGACGTCGAGAAGTTCATGGACTGGGACGGTGACGGCGTCGGGGACTTCCAGGGCCTGAGCCAGCGGATCGACCACCTCGCCGAGCTGGGCGTCACGTGCCTGTGGCTCATGCCGTTCTACCCGACGGCGAACCTCGACGACGGCTACGACATCTCCGACCACTACGGCGTCGACCGGCGCCTCGGGACCCTCGGCGACCTCGTCGAGCTCGTCCGGACCGCCCAGGACCGCGGCATGCGTGTCATCGCCGACCTCGTGGTCAACCACACCTCCGACCGGCACCCCTGGTTCGTCGAGGCGCGCAAGAGCGTCGACAACCCGTTCCGGGACTACTACGTCTGGCGGTCGGACACGCCGCCCGACACCTCCCGGGAGGTGGTGTTCCCCGACGAGGAGGACAGCATCTGGGAGCTCGACGAGAAGACGGGCGAGTGGTACCTCCACCGCTTCTACCGGCACCAGCCGGACCTCAACGTGGCGAACCCGAAGGTCCGCGACGAGATCGCCAAGATGATCGGGTTCTGGCTCGAGCTCGGGATCTCCGGCTTCCGCGTCGACGCCGTGCCGTTCCTGATCGAGACCCTCGGGATGGACGAGAAGGAGGAGTCGCGCTACGGCGACCCGCACACCTACCTCGCCGCGCTGCGGCAGTTCATCAGCCGCCGTTCCGGCAGCTCGATCCTGCTGGGCGAGGTGAACCTGCCGTACGAGGACGCGGTGCGCTTCTTCGGCGACGGGCACGGCACCGAGCTGACGATGCTCTTCGACTTCGTCGGCAACCAGGCGATGTACCTGGCGCTCGCCCGCCAGGACGCGCGGCCCCTCGAGGACGTGCTGCGGTCCCGGCCGCCGGTCCCGACCGACTGCCAGTGGGCCAACTTCGTGCGGAACCACGACGAGCTGACCCTGGACAAGCTGTCCGAGGAGGAGCGGCAGGAGGTGTTCGCCGCCTTCGGGCCCGACGAGGACATGCAGCTCTTCGGGCGCGGCCTGCGCCGGCGGCTGCCCACCATGCTGGGCGGCGACCCGCGCCGGATCCGCATGGTCTACTCGCTGATGTTCGCCCTGCCCGGGACGCCGACCCTGTTCTACGGGGAGGAGATCGGGATGGGCGAGAACCTGGAGGTCCCGGGCCGCCTGGCCGTCCGGACCCCGATGCAGTGGTCCGACGCCCCGAACGGCGGGTTCTCGGCAGCACCTGCCCGCAAGCTGCCGACGCAGCCGCCCGACGACGGCTTCGGCCCGCGCTTCGTCAACGTCAGCGATCAGCGGCGTGACCCGGACTCCCTGCTCGCCTTCGTCTCGCTCCTCGTGCGCCGGTACCGCGAGTGCCCGGAGATGGGCTGGGGCCCGCTGCACGTGCTCGACCAGCCGCACGACGGCGTCCTGGCGCTGTGCAGCACGGTCGACGACGCGACGGTCGTGACCCTGCACAACCTGACCCCGGACCCGGTCGCGGTGCCGCTCTCGCTGCCCGACGGCACCGACGACACCCACCGGCTGGTCGACCTCCTCGCGGACGGCGAGGTGACCGTCGCGCCCGACGGCTCCGCGGAGGTGGACCTCGACGGGTACGGCTACCGCTGGATGCGGCTGACCGGGCCGGCGACGCGGCGGCTCGTCTGAGTCCTCAGGCGAGCAGGTCCGCCATCGTCCGCAGCGCGGTGAGGTCGCCCTGGACGAGGACGGAGGTCACAACGGTCTCCTCCCAGGCCGCGAGCCGGTCGCGGAGGGCCGCCGGGGGGCCGACGAGGGCGATGTCCTGGACGAGCGAGGTCGGGACGGCGGCCGCCGCCTCGGCCCGGCGGCCCTCCGCCCAGAGCGCCGCCACCGTCTCGCACTCCCGGACGTACCCGAGGCGCTCGACCATGTCCCTGTGGAAGTTGGCGGTGCTGGCCCCCATGCCCCCGATGTAGAGGGCGGCGAACGGGCGCACGACGTCGGCGGCGCGCTCGACGTCGTCGTCCACGACCACCGGCACGGTCGCGCTCACCTCGAACCGCTCGGCCGGGGACAGGTCCGGCGACCGACGCGCGAAGCCCTCCGCGAGCGCGGCGCGGTAGAACCCGTCCACGCTGGGCGCGTAGAACAGCGGCAGCCACCCGTCGGCGACCTCCGCCGCGAGGGCGACGTTCTTCGGTCCCTCCGCGGCCAGATGGATCGGCAGGTCCGGGCGCAGGGGGTGCACGGTCGAGCGCAGCGGGCGGCCCAGGCCGGTGCCGCCGTCGTACGGCAGGCGGTAGAACGGCCCCTCCGCCTGGACGGGGCGCTCCCGGCGCAGGACCTCTCGCACGATCGCGACGTACTCCCGGGTGCGGGCGAGCGGCTTGTCGTACGGCTGCCCGTACCAGCCCTCGACGACCTGGGGCCCGGAGACGCCGAGCCCCAGCGTGAAGCGGCCCCCGGAGAGGTGGTCGAGGGTCAGGGCGGCCATGGCGGTCGCCGTCGGCGTCCGCGCGGACATCTGCGCGATCGCGGTCCCCAGCCGGATGCGTTCGGTGCTGCTGCCCCACCAGGCCAGCGGCGTCAGGGCGTCCGAGCCGTACGCCTCGGCCGTCCAGACCGAGTCGACGCCCAGCCGGTCCGCCTCCTGCACGAGCGCGGACGCGCCCGGGGGGGGGCCGGCCGACCAGTAGCCGAGGTGGTGTCCGAGGCGCATCGTCAGGTCCTCCGTGGGGTGTGGGGCGGGTCGTGCGGACGGGGGGTCTCAGGGTGCCGCGGGTCCGTCGAGGACGTCGGGCCGGCTCCGACGGGGCGGCCGGTGCCGCAGCAGGCGCACGACCGCGACGACGACGCCCACGAGGAGCACCACGACCAGCACCGGGGCGAGCAGCGCGGCCACGCCCAGGGCGAGGCTCGTCACGTCCTCGGCGGTGCTGACGACCGGACCGCCGACGCCGAGGGTGGCGGCGGTGACCACGGGGCGGGCCAGCGCCTTGGTCAGGTGCACGACGAGCGCGAGGACGACCCCCAGCGCGACGGGCAGGCCGACGCCGGAGCCCGCGAGGGCGGTCGGCTCCGGCACGGCGGCGGTCGTCGCGCCGACGCCTGCCCCGAACGCCAGACCGCCCGAGGTCGGGCGCACCACGGTCTGCACGAGGTCGTTGAGGTGGTCCAGCCCCGGCACCTTGTCGGCGACGACGTCCAGCACGACGAGCACCGCCAGCACGACGAGCACCCAGTCCTGCTCGAGCCACGTCCAGCCCACCGGCAGCTCGACGAGGGACGTCCAGCGGGCGGCCGCACCGAGGAGCAGCAGCGGCAGCCCGGCGTTCAGCCCGGCCGCGGTCGCCAGACCCGTCGCCGTGAGCACCTCGAGCATCCCCCCAGCATGGCAGTCCGTCCGGGCGGTCCGTCCGGCAGCCCGTCCGGTGCCCTGTCCGGTGCCCTATCCGGTGCCCTATCCGGTGCCCTATCCGGTGCCCTGTCCCGCGCCCTGTCCCGAGCGGGTCGGCGTCCACGGCGAGCCGGGGCCGATCGTCGCCGTCCCCCCCGCGAGCACACGTAGGATCGTCGCAGGTCGGGCGCATCGCGCACGGTCTGCCAGGCGTGGGGACAGCGACCCGGACGTCGGCCGGTGCAGGTCGGCGCGCGGAGGGACCGGACAGGACGGTGGGGCGACGGTGACCGACCTCGGTGGACCCGGCCGCGCGGCGTCGCCGGCCGCGGGGACGAGGGTCGTGACGGTCCCGAACCTCATCAGCGCGGTGCGCCTCGCACTCGTCCCCGTGTTCGCGGTCCTGCTCGGTCAGGGGCAGGACGGCTGGGCGCTGGCGGTGCTGGCGTTCTCCGGCGCGACGGACTGGCTCGACGGGGTGCTGGCGCGGCGGCTGGGCCAGCAGTCCCGGCTCGGCGAGCTGCTGGACCCGGCGGCGGACCGACTGTTCATCCTCGTCACCCTCGTGGCGCTCACGGCACGGGACGTCGTGCCCCCGGGCGTGCTCGTCGCCGTCGTCGGCCGGGACGTCGTCCTCGCCGTGGTCCTCGCCGTCCTCATGGCCCGGCACGTGGGCCCCCTGCCGGTGCACTTCGCGGGCAAGGCGGGGACCTTCGCGCTGCTCTACGCGTTCCCGCTGCTGCTGCTCGCCCGCTGGGAGAACGGCGTGGGGCTCGCCGCCGGCGTCGTCGGCTGGGCCTTCGCGTGGTGGGGCATGGGGCTGTACTGGCTCGCCGGCGCCATCTACGTCCGGCAGGCGGTGCAGGAGCTGCGGCGGGGGAGGCCCACCGCATGAGCCACCGGGACCCGACGCGGCCCCGGGGAGCCGCCCCGGCCGACGGCGGGCCGCCGCCCCGTGCCGTCGACGCCTCGATGGGCCTGCTCAACGAGGTGATGTACCGCCCGGTGACCCTCGGTCCGCGGCGGCCCGGCGCACCGGGGCCGGACGGCAGGGCGGACGTCCGGCAGACGGTCGTGCACGTCGCCCTGAGCGTCCTGCTGGGACTCCTCACGGTCACGGCGATCCTGTCGCTGCGGGCGCCCGCGGGCGCGGTCGACGAGGGCCGGGCGCTGCTGGTCGAGCAGATCACCGACCGGACGGCCGAGCGGGACGCGCTCGACGCCAGCGGCCGGGAGCTGACCGAGGAGATCGCCGTCCTCCAGGAGGAGCTCCTGCGGGTGTCGGACCCCGCGCTGGTCGCCCGGCTGCGCGAGCTGGAGCTGCTCTCCGGGGCGCTGCCGGTGGGCGGGCCGGGCATCGTCGTCGAGCTCGACGACGGCGGCGCACTGGAGGACGGTGTGGCCGACCCCGAGAGCCGGGTGCAGGACGTGGACCTCAAGATGGTGGTCAACGCGCTCTGGGCCGCCGGGGCGGAGGCCATGGCGGTGAACGGCCAGCGGCTCACCTCGCTCACCACGGTGCGGACGGCGGGGGAGACCATCTGGGTGAACTTCGTCCCGCTGACCCCGCCGTACCGTGTCGAGGCGGTCGGCGAGCCGTCGGCCCTGCAGACGCGGTTCGCGCGGTCGTCGGCGGCGGCGACCCTCGTCTCCCTCGAGAGCACCTACGGCATCACGGCGACGGTGAGCACGGCGGAGGAGCTCGCGCTGCCGGCCGGGTCGGGACGCGCCCTGCGGTACGCGACCCCGGCGTCCGGTGTGACATCGTCGACCAGCACCCCGACCCAGGAGGAGACCCCATGATCGCGATCCTCGGGCTGCTCGTGGGCGCCATCCTCGGGCTGCTCCTCGAGCCCGAGGTCCCGGGCGCCCTGCAGCCCTACCTGCCGATCGCGGTGGTCGCCGCCCTGGACGCCCTCTTCGGCGGTCTGCGGGCCCTGCTGGACGGCACGTTCGACGACCGGGTGTTCATCGTCTCGTTCCTCTCGAACGTCGTCATCGCGGCCGTCATCGTGTTCCTCGGGGACCAGCTCGGCGTGGGGACCCAGCTCTCCACGGCGGTCGTCGTGGTCCTGGGCATCCGGATCTTCTCCAACGCCGCGGCCATCCGTCGGCACCTGTTCCGCGCATGACGGCCGAGGGGACGCCGCCCGCCGGCGGCGAGGACGCCACCACGCCGGTGCCGGACCGCACCGTGGGGGGCTCGTGGCGCACGCTGGGACGGGCGCTGGCCCCCAGGGCGACCAAGGCGCAGCTCGCCGTCGGACTGCTCGCCGTGCTCCTCGGCTTCGCGCTGGTGGTCCAGGTGCAGCAGAACCGGGACGAGGGGCTCGCCACCCTCCGCCAGGACGAGCTGGTGCGGATCCTCGACGAGGTCACCCAGCGCGGCGAAGAGCTGGAGAGCGAGGTCGCGACGCTCCGCGCGCAGCGCGCCGAGCTGGTGACCGGCACGGACACGGAGCTCGCGGCCCGCGAGGCCGCGCAGGAGCGCGCACGGGTGCAGGGCATCCTGGCCGGGCGCCTGCCCGCGGTCGGGCCCGGCGTCCACATCACCCTGGGCGTCACGGAGCGGCCGATCCCGCCCCTCACCCTCTACAACGTCCTCGAGGAGCTGCGCAACGCCGGCGCGGAGGCGGTGCAGGTCAACGACGTCCGGCTCACGGCGTCGAGCTACTTCGTCGAGGGCCCGGAGCGGGTCGTCCTGGCCGACGGCCGGACGATCGAGCCCCCGTACCGCTGGCGGGCGATCGGCGACCCGTCGACCATGGCCAGCGCCCTGCAGATCCCCGGCGGCGCGATGGCGCAGGTGCGCGGCGTCGGCGGCACGACGACCGTCACCGAGATGGAGGAGGTCGAGGTGACGGCGACGCGCGAGCCCGTCACGCCGCAGTTCGCGACCCCGGTGCCGCCGCCGGAGGGGTGATCCTCACGTGATCCTCCCCCTGGGACGGCGTCCGTGCGCCGGTCCTGCGGCGCCGGGGCTGCCGAGTCGCGTGGCCTGCGCATAGGCTGTGGCTGCACCGTCGCGGACCGCGCCGGACGCGGGCCTGTCCCGCGTCGGACGCGTCGCGGCGGGAGCCGGAGGAGGGTCGTGCTGACGGGCCTCCTGCGGCGGTCCCGTCAGCGGTCCTCTCACCGAGCGGACCATCCGTCGCAGCGGTCCCGGCCGCTACGCCGAGGAGGAGCCATGGTGCAGGGTGACCCGCAGGACCGGCGTGGGCACGAGGCGGAGGACCCGCGCTGGGCGTCCGCCGACACCACCATGTCCTTCGGCCCGGGCGTCATCGTCCCGGTCGAGCAGGACGTGTCGCCGGCCGGTCTGACGGCGGAGGAGAAGGCGGCGGTCGCGGCCCTGCCCCCGACGTCCGCCCTCCTGATCATGCAGCGCGGGCCGAGCGCCGGCGCCCGGTTCCTGCTCGACGCCGACCGGACCGTCGCGGGCCGCAGCCCGGACGCCGACATCTTCCTCGACGACGTGACGGTCTCCCGCAAGCACGTGGAGTTCGTCCGGGAGGGCGGCGGCGTCCTCGTCCGGGACGTCGGCTCGCTCAACGGCACCTACGTCAACCGGACCCGCATCGAGCAGGCCGTCCTGCGGGCCGGCGACGAGGTCCAGATCGGCAAGTTCCGCATGACGTTCCACCCCAGCCCGGCGCGGCACGCGGGCCAGGCGGGCACCGGCGACCAGGGCTCGCGGTCGTGAGGCCCGGCTCGGGCGCCGCCGCGGCGCACCGGGTCGGTGAGCAGGGGCAGGACGTCCAGCCTCGTCCGGGTCGGCCTGCCGCGCCGGGACCGACGGCGGTCCCGGGCGAGCGTGCGTGGCCCCCGGGCCTGTCGCGCGAGCCGACGATGCGGATCTCCGACGTGCTGGCGGACCTACGGCCCGACTTCCCGACGGTGACCCCCTCGAAGCTGCGCTTCCTCGAGGAGCAGGGGCTCGTGGAGCCCCGGCGCACCGCCGGGGGCTACCGGCAGTACAGCCCCGCCGACGTCGAGCGGCTGCGGTACGTGCTGCGCCAGCAGCGGGACCGGTACCTGCCGCTCAAGGTCATCGGGGACCAGCTGGCCGCGCTCGACGCGGGGGAGTCCGCGGAGCCGGTGCTCCCGCGGCTGGCCACACGGGACGGCGAGCGCACGGGGCAGGGGGGACGGGCCCGCTTCACGGTCGAGGCCCTCGCGGAGGAGGCCGGCGTGGACGCCGCGCTCGTCACCGCCCTGGTGGAGGCCGGGGTCGTCGACCTCGCGCCCTCGGGGCACCTGCCGGTGTGGGCGCGCGACGTCGTCGTCGCGGCGGCCGCCCTGGAGGAGCACGGCGTGGACGTCCGGCACCTGCGGTCCTTCCGCGCGGCCGCGGACCGACAGGTCTCGGTCGTCGACCAGATCGTCGCCCCGCTGCGCGCCCAGCGGGCCGGCGGGCAGGCCAGGGCGGCCTCCGTGGCCGCCGAGGTCGGGGAGCTCTGCGGGCGGCTGCACACCGCGATGGTCCGGGCGGGCGTGGCGGACCTCGCCCCGTGAGGTGAGGGTGCGTCGGGCCGCACGTCCGCCGCGTCGTCGTGACCCGGAGCGGGTGCCGCGGCACGGCCTTCCGACGTAGCGTGGAGGCGTGAGCGACGACGCGATGGTGGAGCTCGAGGTCCTGGGGGTGCGCCGGCAGGCGCCCCTGGACCAGGTGGTGGTCCTGCTGCTGGACCTGCAGGGCCGCCGTCTGCTGCCGATCGTCGTCGGCCTGACCGAGGGCACCGCGATCGCCGCGGCGCAGAGTGGCGCCGTCCCGCCGCGGCCGATGACGCACGACCTCCTCGCCGCCACCCTCGAGGCCACCGGCGTGGGCCTGGTGCGCTCGGAGGTCGTGGCGCTCGTCGACGGCGTCTTCCACGCGGCGCTCGTGCTGGACAACGGCAGCCGGGTGGACGCCCGGGCCTCCGACGCGATCGCGGTCGCCGTGCGGACCGGGAGTCCGGTGCTGTGCGCCCCGGCGGTGCTCGAGGAGTCCGGCCTGCCGGTCGAGGAGCGGGGGGAGGAGGAGGAGCTCGAGGAGTTCCGGGCGTTCCTCGACACCGTGAGTCCCGACGACTTCGTCACCGGCGAGGAGGGCGGACCGGGCGCGCCGGGTCCGTCCTGACACCGCCCGGGTGGCTCCCGTCCTGTCGGGGACAGGGAGCGAGGCCTCCTCTCACCTTCAACCTCAGACTGAGACACGCAGCAGCGACACGCCGGACGGCGGCGCACCCGGGCGGTCGTTGACCTCCCCCTCCCGCGGACCTAGCGTGAGGGCATCACCTCCCGCCCCCCGGGCGAGCGGAGCGCGCAGGGAACGATGAAGGGGAGTGGCCGTGAGCGGCACCGGAGAGTCGATCGAGAGCTCGTCCCCTGGCATCCCGCAGCGTGCACAGGGCCTCCTCTTCGGTGACGAGCTGCCCGACCTCGACACGACGACCGGCTACCGTGGCCCCACCGCGTGCGGCGCCGCCGGCATCACCTACCGCCAGCTGGACTACTGGGCGCGCACCGGTCTGGTCGAGCCGAGCATCCGTCCGGCCTCCGGGTCGGGGACCCAGCGCCTCTACAGCTTCCGCGACATCCTCGTGCTGAAGGTCGTCAAGCGGCTGCTCGACACGGGCGTCTCCCTGCAGCAGATCCGCTCAGCCGTGGGCCACCTGCGCGAGCGGGGGGTCGAGGACCTCGCCCAGATCACGCTGATGAGCGACGGCGCGAGCGTCTACGAGTGCACGTCGGCCGACGAGGTCATCGACCTCGTCCAGGGCGGCCAGGGCGTCTTCGGGATCGCCGTCGGCCGCGTCTGGCGGGAGGTCGAGGGCACGCTCGCAGCCCTGCCGACCGAGCGCGCCGACGACGACGCCCCGCGTGCTGCGGGCGTCGACGAGCTCGCGCTCCGGCGTCAGGCCCGCACCGCCGGCTGACGGCGACACCCGGACCGTCGGGCTCGCGCTGCGGCGTCGGACCACCGGCCGGCTGACGCCACCGGATCGATCCGCTCTCCCGTCCGCCTCTCGGACGGCGGGCGTCTCACGACGGGGACCGGCTACGGTGCTCCCACCCCCGTAACGAACGTGAGGTGAGCTGTGTTCTCGAAGGTGCTCGTGGCCAACCGGGCCGAGATCGCCGTCCGCGGATTCCGCGCCGCGTTCGAGCTGGGCGCGCGGACCGTGGCCGTCTTCCCGCACGAGGACCGCAACTCGGAGCACCGGCTCAAGGCGGACGAGGCCTACCCGATCGGGGAGCCCGGGCACCCCGTGCGCGCGTACCTCGACGTGCAGGAGATCGTCCGCGTCGCGCAGGAGTGCGGTGCGGACGCCGTGTACCCGGGCTACGGCTTCCTGTCGGAGAACCCCGACCTCGCCCGTGCGTGCCAGGCCGCGGGGATCACGTTCATCGGCCCGCCGCCGGAGGTCCTCGAGCTGGCCGGCAACAAGGTCCGGGCGCTCAAGGCCGCCCGCGAGGCCGGCATCCCCGTCCTGGCGTCGACGGAGCCGTCGGCGGACGTGGACGAGCTCGTGGCCGCGGCGGCCGAGATCGGCTTCCCGGTGTTCGTCAAGGCCGTCGCCGGTGGGGGCGGCCGCGGCATGCGGCGCGTGGACACGCCCGACCAGCTCCCGGACTCGCTGCGCGCGGCGATGCGCGAGGCGGAGAGCGCGTTCGGCGACCCGACCGTCTTCATCGAGCAGGCCGTGCTGCGCCCCCGTCACATCGAGGTCCAGGTGCTCGCCGACGCCACCGGCGAGGTCGTGCACCTCTTCGAGCGGGACTGCTCCCTCCAGCGCCGCCACCAGAAGGTCATCGAGATCGCTCCGGCGCCGAACCTGGACCCGGCCATCCGGGACGCGCTGTGCCGCGACGCCGTCGCCTTCGCGCGGAGCATCGGTTATGTCAACGCCGGCACGGTCGAGTTCCTCGTCGACACGGCGGGGGAGCGGGCCGGGCAGCACGTCTTCATCGAGATGAACCCGCGCATCCAGGTCGAGCACACGGTGACCGAGGAGGTCACGGACGTCGACCTCGTCCAGGCGCAGATGCGCATCGCGTCGGGGGAGACGCTCGCGGACCTGGGCCTCGCGCAGGAGTCCATCCGGGTCAACGGCTTCGCACTGCAGAGCCGCATCACCACCGAGGACCCGGCCAACGGCTTCCGGCCGGACACCGGCCGGATCATCGCGTACCGATCGCCCGGCGGCGCCGGCGTGCGTCTCGATGGCGCGAGCGCCGCGGCCGGCGCGGAGATCTCGGGCCACTTCGACTCGATGCTCGTCAAGCTCACCTGCCGCGGCCGCGACTTCCCGACGGCGGTGCGGCGCGCGCGGCGGGCCCTGGCGGAGTTCCGGATCCGGGGCGTCCGGACGAACATCCCCTTCCTGCGCGCCGTGCTCGACGACGCGGAGTTCCTCGCGGGGGACATCGCGACGTCCTTCATCGAGGAGCGCCCCGAGCTGCTCGCCGCGAAGGAGAGCGCCGACCGCGGGACCCGGCTCCTGGCCTTCCTCGGTGACGTGACCGTCAACCGCCCGCACGGCGCGGCCCCCAGCGCGCTCGAGCCGCGGGCGAAGCTGCCGGTGATCGACCTGGCGGCGCCCGCGCCCGACGGCAGCCGGCAGCGCCTCCTCGAGCTCGGACCGGAGGGCTTCGCCCGGGCGCTGCGCGAGCAGACGGCCGTGGCCGTCACGGACACCACCTTCCGCGACGCCCACCAGTCGCTCCTGGCGACCCGGGTGCGCACCTACGACCTCGTGGCCGTCGCGCCGCACGTCGCGCGGATGACCAGCGGGCTGCTGAGCGTCGAGGCCTGGGGTGGTGCCACGTACGACGTCGCGCTGCGGTTCCTCGGCGAGGACCCGTGGGAGCGGCTCGCGGCGCTGCGCGAGGCGCTGCCCAACGTGGCGCTCCAGATGCTGCTGCGCGGTCGCAACACCGTGGGCTACACGCCCTACCCGACCGAGGTGACCCAGGCGTTCGTGGCCGAGGCCGCGAGCACCGGCATCGACGTGTTCCGGATCTTCGACGCGCTCAACGACGTCGCCCAGATGGCGCCCGCCATCGAGGCGGTTCGCGAGACCGGCACCGCGCTGGCCGAGGTCGCCCTCTGCTACACGGGCAACCTCACCGACCCGGCCGAGGACCTCTACACCCTCGACTACTACCTGCGGCTCGCCGACCGGATCGTCGAGGCGGGCGCGCACGTGCTCGCCATCAAGGACATGGCCGGCCTGCTGCGTCCCGCGGCCGCCCGCACGCTGGTCACGGCCCTGCGCGAGCGGTTCGACCTCCCCGTGCACCTGCACTCCCACGACACCGCCGGCGGCCAGCTCGCCACGCTGCTCGCGGCTGTCGACGCGGGCGTGGACGCGGTCGACGCCGCCAGCGCCGCGATGGCCGGCACGACGTCGCAGCCGCCGCTGTCCGCCCTCGTGGCGGCCCTGGAGCACACCGAGCGGGACACCGGGCTCAGCCTGCGTGCCGTGTGCGACCTCGAGCCCTACTGGGAGGCCGTGCGTCGGCTCTACGCGCCGTTCGAGTCGGGCCTGCCCGGGCCGACGGGCCGGGTGTACGACCACGAGATCCCCGGCGGGCAGCTGTCCAACCTGCGCCAGCAGGCGATCGCCCTCGGCCTCGGCGACCGGTTCGAGGCCATCGAGGAGATGTACGCCTCCGCGGACCGTCTCCTCGGCCGCCTGGTGAAGGTGACGCCCTCCAGCAAGGTCGTGGGGGACCTGGCGCTCCACCTCGTCGCGCGCGGGGCGGACCCGGCGCACTTCGCCGAGGCGCCGCAGGAGTTTGACATCCCGGACTCGGTCATCGGCTTCCTGCGCGGCGAGCTGGGCGACCCGCCCGGTGGCTGGCCGGAGCCGTTCCGGACCCGCGCCCTCGCGGGACGCAACGCGCGGCGCGAGATGGTCCGGCTCACGGACGAGGACCGGGCCGACCTGGCCGCGGACCCGAAGACGCGTCGGGACCGTCTCAACCACCTGCTGTTCCCCGGCCCGACCAAGGACTTCGAGCAGGTCCGCACCACCTACGGCGACGTGAGCGTCCTGGACACGCACCGCTACCTGTACGGGATGGAGTCGGCCACCGAGGTCGAGGTCACCCTGGACAAGGGCGTGCGGCTGCTCGTGGGCATGGAGGCCGTCGGCCAGCCGGATGAGCGCGGGATGCGGACGGTCATGTTCACCCTCAACGGCCAGCTGCGGCCCATGCAGGTGCGCGACCGGTCCGTCGAGGTGGACCAGGAGACCGCCGAGAAGGCGGACCCCGGGGTCCCGGGGCACATCGCCGCACCGTTCGCCGGCGCTGTCAGCCCGGTGGTCCAGGAGGGCCAGAAGGTCGAGGTGGGCCAGGTCGTCGCGACCATCGAGGCGATGAAGATGGAGGCGTCCATCACCACGCCGGTCGCCGGGACCGTCCAGCGGCTGGCCATCGGTGCCGTGCAGCAGCTCGAGGGCGGCGACCTGGTGCTCGTCGTCTCCTGACGCGGGTCGCCGGGGGAGGGGACCGGCCGCCGGTGGCGGTGGTCGGTCCTCAGCCGCGGCGGCGGTACGCCGAGAGCACCAGCCACGCCCCGACGACCACGATGGCGGCGCCCACGGCGGCGAGGACCCAGTTCCACACCGTGGCCTCGCCGGAGGTCAGCACCGGCCACTGGTAGCCGACGACGACCCCGCCGAGCACGGCCCGGAAGGTCCCGGTCCACCACCAGCGCTCGTGCACCGGGGGAGCGGCGGGGGCGTCCTCGGGCGTCGTGGCGCCGGGCTCGTCGGGGGTGGCCCCGGCCCGCTGGTCGGCGCCGGGCAGGTCGTCGCGATCGGTCATGCGCACAGCGTGGCAGACCCCGCCGCGGACGTGCGTCCGACCTGGCAGGCTGGGCGTGTGCACGCGCAGCCGCTGACCGAGGACGACTGGGCGTGCCTCGCGCAGCTGCGGCTCGCCGCGGTCCACGCCGACCCGGAGGTGTTCGGCTGGGCGCTCCCGCGGGAGGGCGGGTTCTCCGAGCGTCACTGGCGGCTGCGGCTACGGGGTGCCTCGTGGTGGGCGGCGGTCACGGACCCCGACGTCGGGCCGGACGCCGTCGTCGGTCCGGATGCCGCTGTCGCGCGGGTCGACGGAGCGGGAGGCGCACCGGGCGCGGCCGTCGGTCTGCTGTCGCTCATGCGCGAACCCGGCGCGCCGGAGACCGAGCTGCACCTCATGGCGCTGTGGGTGGCACCGGAGCACCGTCGGCGCGGCGCCGCACGCGCGCTGGTCCAGGCGGCGGCTGTCGCCGCAGGTGCCGCCGGGGCGGACCGGGTCACGACCTGGGCGCACGAGGCCCCGGACGTCGACGGGCTGCTCCGGGCGTGCGGCTTCCGGCAGACCGGTGAGCGCGTGGCCGCACCGCGGGACCCGTCCCGGGCAGAGGTCCGCTGGGAGCGTCAGCTCGGAGGGGAGCCCAGGGGACTCGTGCAGCCGCGGCCGCCGCAAGAGGATTGACATAATGTCACTTATCGGCGAAGCGGGGCCGAGGCGGTGTGCGGTCGCACTCGCTCCTGGATGCCCGGCTCAGAGCGCTGCTGCCCGACGGCCCCGCTTCGTCGGAACAGGCCTCTGATGCGGCCCGTGCCGACCGACCTCGTCGCGTACCGTCGCGCCCGTCGCGTCGCGCGTGTGGCGACGCTCGTCGTCGTCCTGGTGGTCGTCGACCTGACGATCGCCACGGTGCAGCAGCTCGTCGGCCCCGGCGGCGTCAACCCGTTCGGGACGCTCAGCTTCCTGCTGCTCGCCGGTGCGGTCGCCGGCGGGTTCGTGGTCCTGAGCCGTCTGTGGCGTCGGTCGTACCGCCTGCGACCCGTCACGCTGTCGACGAGCCCGACCGTCGGCGAGCTCTACGGCATGCCGGAGCTCGACGCGCCGCCTCGCCCGCACCGCGGCCTGAACGGGCAGGACCCTCCGCCGTCCCGGTGGTGACGCTCGGCGGGACGCCCGGCTGACCGGGCTCACCGGAGCACCGCCGCCGCCACCCCGGTCGAACGCCGGTTCGACAGTCGGTTCCGCTCGCCGGTCAGCGCGCGACGTAGGTGGCGAGGTGCTCCCCCGTCAGCGTCGACCTCGCGGCCACCAGGTCCGCGGGCGTGCCCTCGAAGACGACGCGCCCGCCGTCGTGCCCGGCGCCGGGTCCCAGGTCGATGATCCAGTCCGCGTGCGCCATGACCGCCTGGTGGTGCTCGATGACGACGACGCTCGTCCCGCCGTCGACGAGCCGGTCCAGCAGCCCGAGCAGCTGCTCGACGTTAGCGAGGTGCAGACCCGTCGTCGGCTCGTCCAGGACGTAGACGCCGCCCTGCGCGGCCATGTGAGTGGCCAGCTTGAGCCGCTGGCGCTCGCCCCCGGACAACGTCGTGAGCGGCTGACCGAGCGTGAGGTAGCCCAGGCCGACGTCGGCGAGCCGGCGGAGCACCGCGTGGGCGGCCGGGGTGCGCGCGTCGCCGTCGGCGAAGAACGTCTCCGCCTCCGTCACCGGCATCGCCAGCACCTCGCTGATGTCGCGGCCGCCCAGGTGGTACTCGAGCACCGAGGCGCTGAACCGGCGGCCCTCGCACTCCTCGCACGTCGACGCGACCGTGGCCATGACCCCCAGGTCGGTGTAGATCACCCCCGCGCCGTTGCAGACCGGGCAGGCGCCCTCGGAGTTGGCGCTGAACAGCGCCGGCTTGACGCCGTTGGCCTTCGCGAACGCCTTGCGGATCGGCTCCAGCAGACCCGTGTAGGTCGCGGGGTTGCTGCGCCGCGACCCGCGGATCGCCGCCTGGTCGACCGTGACGACGCCGTCCCGACCGGAGACCGACCCGTGGACGAGCGAGCTCTTGCCGGACCCGGCCACCCCCGTGACCACGACGAGCACCCCGAGCGGGATGTCCACGTCGACGTCCCGCAGGTTGTTGGTGCTCGCTCCGCGCACCTCCAGGCGGCCCGACGGCGTCCGTACCGCGGGCTTCAGGGCAGCGCGGTCGTCCAGGTGCCGACCGGTGAGCGTGCCGCTGCTCCGCAGCCCGGCGACGGTGCCCTGGTAGACCACCTCTCCCCCGGCGGTGCCCGCCCCGGGACCCAGGTCGACGACGTGGTCCGCGACGGCGATGACCTCCGGCTTGTGCTCGACGACGAGCACGGTGTTGCCCTTGTCGCGCAGGCGTCGCAGCAGGTCGTTCATCCGCTGGATGTCGTGCGGGTGCAGGCCGATCGTCGGCTCGTCGAAGACGTACGTGACGTCCGTGAGCGCCGAGCCGAGGTGTCGGATCATCTTCGTCCGCTGCGCCTCGCCGCCGGAGAGCGTGCCGGACGGGCGCTCCAGGGACAGGTACCCCAGGCCGATCTCGACGAACGAGTCCAGGTGGTGCCGCAGCGCCCCGAGGAGGGGCGCGACCGACGGCTCGTCGAGGTCGCGCACCCAGGCGGCCAGGTCGGTGATCTGCATCCGGCACGCGTCGGCGATGCTCACGCCGTGGATCGTGGCGGACCGTGCCGCGGCCGTGAGGCGGGTGCCCTCGCACTCCGGGCAGGTGGTGAACGTCACCGCGCGCTCCACGAACGCCCGGACGTGCGGCTGCAGGGTGTCCACGTCCTTGGACAGGAACGACTTCTGGATCCGCGGGACGAGTCCCTCGTAGGTGAGGTTGACCCCCTCGACCTTGACCTTGCGGGGCTCGCCGTGGAGGAACTCCTGGCGCTGGCGGGCCGTGAACCGGTCGATCGGCACGTCCGCCGGGACGACGGCGCCGAAGATCCGCCCGTACCAGCCGTCGGCGCTGTACCCCGGCACGGTGATCGCGCCCTCGAGGATCGACCGCGTGCCGTCGTACAGCTGCGTCAGGTCGATGTCGCTCACCGAGCCCATGCCCTCGCAGCGTGGGCACATGCCGCCCGTGATGGAGAACTCGCGCTTCTCGGCCTTGGTCGCGTCACCCTTGTCGACCTTGAGCTGCCCGACGCCCGTGGCGGACGCGACGTTGAAGGAGAACGCCTGCGGCCCGCCGACGTGCGGTGTCCCGAGCCGGCTGAACAGGATCCGCAGCAGCGCGTTGACGTCCGTCGCGGTGCCGACCGTGGACCGGGCGTTCGCGCCCATGCGCTCCTGGTCCACGACGATCGCCGTGGTGAGGCCGTCGAGGAGGTCCACGTCGGGCCGTGCGAGCGACGGCATGAAGCCCTGGAGGAACGCGCTGTAGGTCTCGTTGATCATCCGCTGCGACTCCGCGGCGATCGTGTCGAAGACCAGCGAGCTCTTCCCCGAGCCCGAGACGCCCGTGAACACCGTGAGGCGCCGCTTGGGGATCTCCACCGCGACGTCCTTGAGGTTGTTCTCCCGCGCCCCGTGCACCCTGATCAGGTCATGGCTGTCCGCCGGGTGCACCGGCGGGGTCGAGCCGGTGGCCGTGTCGTCCTCGATCATGGGTCTCCCCTGCTCTTGTCGTGCGGTCGGGTGAATCTCGGCAGCAGCGTCGCCGGTCTGGGCCGATCGTCCTACTCTGGACATATCGGACATTCCGGCACCCTGCACGTCGCACGTCCGCCGGGGCCCGACACGACAACGACGTCAACCTCGGGAGGATCCCATGTCTCGTCTCACCACGTCACTGGCGATCGGAGCGATGGCGGGCCTGGCCCTGACGGGCCTCGCCGCGCCGGCGGCCGCCAAGTCCGCGGTCCAGCCGGAGACCCACAAGGCCGCCTACTGGGAGGCCTACTGGGCCGGTGAAGGCCTCGACGTGACCTGCGAGAAGATGGAGTACGGCGACGGCATGAAGCTGGCCGAGCTCGACGGTGCCTACTGGATGTACCTGAAGGCCGGTCAGGCCTACGAGGAGTCCAGGGTCGACGTCACCATGGACAAGGACGTCAGCTTCGTCATCCGCTGCTACGGGGGGCCGAGGAGCTGATCTGAGCGAGGGCTCACCGAGGGCCTCGGCGCCGGGCGCCGGGGCCCTCGGGTGCTGCTCCCGAACGGACCGTGCGGGCTCGGCCGGCCCGACGCGCAGCGCACAATGGTCCCCGTGCCGGCGCTCCTCATGGACCTCACCCCCCTGCGGGTGAGCGTCCCGTACCGGCGCATGTGGTTCGGGACCTCCCTCTCGGGCATCGGCACCGCCCTGACCACGGTCGTCGTCGGGCTCCAGGTCTACGAGATCACGGGTTCGACCGCCAGCGTCGGCCTGGTCGGGCTGTTCGGGCTCGTCCCGCTGGTGCTCCTCGGCCTGTACGGCGGCGTCGTCGTCGACGCGCACGACCGGCGCGCCGTCATCCTCCTCACGGCCGGCGGGCTGACCGTCGTCGCGGTCGCCCTGACCGCGCAGGCGTTCGCCGACCTGCAGGACGTCCGGGTGCTCTACGCCCTCGTGGCGGTGCAGAACGGCCTCTTCGCGATCAACTCGCCCGCGCGATCCGCCGTCGTCCCCCGGCTCGTCGGGCTGCACCTGCTGCCGGCGGCGAACGCCCTGTCGAGCCTGTCGTTCGGCGTGGCCATGACGATCGGCCCGCTCCTGGCGGGCGTGCTCGTCGGCTGGGCCGGGTACGGCTGGGCGTACGGGGTGGAGGTCGTCCTCCTCGTGCTCGCGCTCCTGAGCCTGCGGGCGCTGCCCGCCCTGCCGCCCGACGGCGACGTCCGACGCGCGGGTCTCCGCTCCGTCCTGGAGGGCCTGCGATTCCTCACCGACCGGCCCACGGTGCGCGGGACGTTCCTCGTCGACCTGGCGGCGATGGTGCTCGCGATGCCACGCGTCCTCTTCCCCGCCATCGGCGTCGTGCTCATCGGGGGTGGTGCGCGCACCGTCGGCGTCCTCACGGCCGGGATCGCGGTCGGCTCCGTCCTCGCCGGCATCCTGTCCGGGCCGCTCGGCCGCGTCCGGCGGCAGGGCCTCGCCGTCGTCGTCGCCGTGCTCGGCTGGGCGCTGGCGGTGGCGGCCTTCGGCGTGGTCGTCGCCCTCTCCCCCGCCCCCGGCCCCGACGGCGGCGCCACGGCCGCGCTGTGGCCCGCTGCGGCGTGCATGGTGCTGGCCGGCGCCGCCGACACGATCAGCTCGATCTTCCGCTCGACGATCCTCCAGGCCGCCACGCCCGACGTGCTCCGGGGCCGGCTGCAGGGCATCTTCATCGTCGTCGTGGCGGGCGGTCCGCGGCTGGGCGACGTCGTGCTGGGCACCGTCGCCGAGCTCACGGACGAGGCCCGGGCGGCGATCCTCGGCGGGGTCGCGTGCGTCGTCGCCGTCGCGCTGTTCGCCGTCCTGCAGCCTGGCTTCCGGCGTTACGACGCGCTGCACCCGACGCCCTGAGAGCCCCAGCGCCCCGTCACGCCCTCAGCGGACGCCGCACCGCCGGGCGGGCCCGCTGAGGCACCCTGGTCGGGCCCACCCCTTGATCCCAGGAGCACCGATGCCCCCTCCGGCCACGCCCCTGGCCCCACCCGCCGACGCGACCGACGGCGCGCTCCTGCGCCGGATCGGCGCGCTGCTCGCCCCGCACCGCGGCCGGCTCGTGCTCGTGGCCGTCACGATCGTCGTCGGGGCGGCGCTGGGCATCACCGTGCCCTTCCTCACGCAGGCGGTGTTCGACCGGGCGCTGTTCCCGGTGGACGGGTCGCCGGTCGACCTGCGCCTGCTCGGGGTGCTGGTGGGCGCCATGGTGGTGGCGCCACTGCTGGGAGCCGCCGTCGGCGTCCTGCAGACGTGGCTGACGACCACCATCGGCAACCGCGCCATGGCCGACCTGCGAGGACGCCTCTTCGAGCACCTCGAGCGCATGGAGCTGGCGTTCTTCACGGCCACCCGGACCGGGTCGATCCAGTCGCGGCTCGCGAACGACGTCGGGGGCGTCCGGTCCGTGCTCACGACCACCGCCGCCAGCATCCTGTCCAACGCGGTGACGGTCATCGCCTCCCTCGTCGCGATGCTCCTCCTGTCGTGGCAGCTCACCGTGGTGGCCGTGGCGCTGCTCCCGGTGTTCGTCGTGCTGCAGCGCCGGGTCGGTGCCCGCCGGCAGGTGCTCGCGCGGCGCGCGCAGGAGTCGCTGTCGGACATGACGAGCATCACGGAGGAGGCATTGAGCGTCTCCGGCGTGCTCCTGGCCAAGGTGTTCAACCGCTCCGACGCCGAGGTCGCCCGCTACCGCGAGGAGAACGAGCGCCAGGTCGACCTCCAGGTCCGGCTCGCGATGGCGGGGCAGGGCTTCTTCGGCGTCGTCACGGCGTTCCTCGCCGTCACCCCGGCGCTGGTGTACCTGGCGGCCGGCTTCATGATCACGGGCGGCTCGCCCGTGTCCGCCGGCACGCTCGTGGCGTTCTCGACCCTCCAGGCGCGGCTGCTGATGCCGGTCATCGCCCTGATGAGGGTGGCCCTGGACGTGCAGACCTCCCTCGCCCTGTTCCGCCGCATCTTCGAGTACCTCGACCTCGTCCCCGCGATCCAGGACCGGCCCGACGCGGCGGTGCTGGACCCCGGCAGCGTGCGCGGTGCCGTGGAGCTCGAGGACGTCTGGTTCGCCTACCCCGCTCCCCCGCGGCTCACCACGCCGGACCCGGTCCCGGCCCGGGGCGGGGGCCGGGGTGCGGGAGGCGGCGGGACGGGGGCCCACGGGGCCCTGATGGCCTACGGTGCCGCCCCCGGCTCCTTCGGTGGCCGTCCCGCCCCGGCGCCGCCGTCGCGCGCCGAGCCGACCGCGATCCCGGACGTCGCGCCCGCGCGGCAGCCGTGGGTCGTCCGCGGCGTCTCGTTCCGCATCGAGCCCGGCCAGGTGGCCGCGCTCGTGGGGCCCTCGGGCGCCGGCAAGACGACGCTGACGCACCTGGTCCCCCGGCTGTACGACGTGGACCGCGGTGCCGTGCGGGTGGACGGCAGGGACGTCCGGGACCTCACGCTCGGCTCGCTCGCCGACGCCATCGGCGTGGTCACGCAGGACCCGTACCTCTTCCACGCCAGCATCGCGGACAACCTCCGCTACGCCCGCCCGGACGCCGACGACGACGCCCTCGAGCGCGCCGCCCGCGCCGCGAACATCCACGACCGGGTCATGGCCTTCCCCGACGGGTACGCGACCACCGTGGGCGAGCGCGGCTACCGGCTCTCGGGCGGGGAGAAGCAGCGCCTCGCGATCGCACGGGTGCTGCTCAAGGACCCCCGGGTCCTCGTGCTCGACGAGGCGACGTCGGCCCTCGACACCGCCTCGGAGCGGCTGGTGCAGCAGGCGCTCACCACCGTCATGGCCGGGCGGACGACCATCGCGATCGCGCACCGGCTCTCGACGATCCGGCACGCCGACGTCATCCTCGTGGTCGACGAGGGGCGCGTCGTCGAGCACGGCACGCACGACGAGCTCGTGGCCCGGGGCGGCCTGTACGCCCGGCTGCACGCCGAGCAGTTCGGCGGCGGCAGCGTGGAGGCCCGGTTCGCCGACGGGGTGATGTTCACCGACGGGGTGGTGCTCCCCCGGCGTCCGTGACCGTGCCGCCCGTCGGCCGCCCGTCCGCCGGTCGCCGCCCGTCCGCCGGTCGCCCCGCCCGGTCTCTGCTGCCGGCTGAGAGGACGCCCAGAGTCGCGGCGTCCCCGCGGGCGTGAGCGGTTGCGGTCGGCCGCTGGTCACGGGACGGTGGTCTCGGTACGGCCCCGTCGGCCGGTCCGGGGCACGAGCCCCGGCGGACGACGCGCACGACGTCTGCTGCCCCGCTGTGAGCGTTCACGAGACCTTCACCGCGGGCCGGAACAGATCGCCATGACGCGGCGTTGGGCCAGTTGGACATCCACGCACGGTCGACCTGCACCTCGGGCCGCCGTCCCAGCCGCCAGAACGGAGGCCTCACATGGCTGACCGATCCCTGCGGGGAATGCGCATCGGCGCCAACAGCATGGAGTCGGAGGACGGCGTCGAGTTCGCGCCGCGACTGCAGGCATTCTACGACTGCCCGAACGGTCACCAGATCGTGCTCCCCTTCTCGACCGAGGCCGACGTGCCCGTGGTCTGGGAGTGCCGGTGCGGCGAGGAGGCCCTCCTGCGGGACGCCAGCAAGCCGGAGCCGAAGGCGGGCAAGCCCCAGCGCACCCACTGGGACATGCTCCTCGAGCGCCGCACCGTCGGCGAGCTGGAGGACCTGCTGGCAGAGCGCCTCGAGCTGCTGCGCGCGGGCAAGCTGCGTCGCTCCGCCTGACCGCGAGGCCCTCACGGGCCGTCACCGACGCCTGACGTCACGGCCGTCACCTCCCGGTGGCGGCCGTCGTCATGTCGCCGGGTCACCGCACGGCTCCGGCGGGCCACCGTCAGGTCGGGCTGGACCGCCCGAGCCGTCGCACGGTCGTCGCGGCCGCCCGCGCCTGCCGCTCCAGGCCCCAGAGCGTGACGCGGACGAGGGCCTCCCGGACGATCGCCCGGCTCATCTTGCTGCGCCCCTCCGAGCGCTCGACGAACGTGATCGGCACCTCGAGCACCGTGCCGCCCGTGCGGACCACCCGCCAGGCCATGTCCACCTGGAAGCAGTAGCCCTGCGATGCGACGTCGGCCAGCGGCAGCCCGGCCAGGACGTCGGCGCGGAACGCCCGGAAGCCGGCCGTCGCGTCGTGCACGGGCATCCCGAGCGCCAGCCTCGTGTAGGTGTTGCCGGCCCGCGAGAGCAGCTCCCGGTGGCGCGGCCAGTGGACGACCCGCCCCCCGGGCACCCACCGGGAGCCGATCACGAGGGCCGGGTCCTGGGGACCGTCCAGGGCGGCCAGCAGGGTGGGCAGCTCCTCCGGCTGGTGCGACCCGTCGGCGTCCATCTCGACGACCACGCGCGCGCCGCGCTCGAGCGCCCAGCCGAAGCCCGCCACGTACGCGGAGCCCAGACCCTGCTTGCCGGCCCGGTGCAGCACGTCGACCGCCGGGTCGTCGGCGGCGAGGGCGTCGGCGATCCGCCCCGTCCCGTCCGGGCTGCCGTCGTCGACGACGAGCACGTGCGCCTCGGGCACCGCGGCCCGGAGGCGGGCGAGCGTCGTCGGCAGCGTGGTCGCCTCGTCGTAGGTCGGCACGACGACGACCACGCCGCCCGCGACCGGCCACCGCCCGGCCGGGTCGGCCGGGACGGGATCCTGCCCGCTCACCGTGCGGCGGCCG
>NZ_AXCW01000046.1 GCF_000603945.1 Actinotalea ferrariae CF5-4
CCTCAGACGCTCGCGAGCCAGGCCCGGACCGCGGCCCAGCAGGCGCTCGC
This sequence comes from Actinotalea ferrariae CF5-4, assembly GCF_000603945.1. Classification (GTDB taxonomy): domain Bacteria; phylum Actinomycetota; class Actinomycetes; order Actinomycetales; family Cellulomonadaceae; genus Actinotalea; species Actinotalea ferrariae. Next base: position 51 of record NZ_AXCW01000046.1, read on the forward strand.
GGGGTCGAGGTGCTCCATGTGGCCCTCATCGGGCACGACCTCGAGGCGGGCGTCGTCCCCCGCGGCCCGGGCGGCCGCGACGTACGCCTCGGACTGCCCCGGCGGCACGACGTCGTCCTCCGCGCCGGTCAGGGCGAGGAGGGGCACCGCGGTCGGGAGGAGCGCTGCGGGGGAGGCGTGCGACCAGCGCTCGGGCTCCTCCTCCGGCCCCGCACCGAGGAGGTCGGTCACGGCGCCTCGGCCGACGCCCTCGCGCGCCGCGGCGGCGAGGTCGAGCACCCCGGCCTGCGCGCAGACCGCCACGGGCCGCACCCTCGGCCCGGCGCCCGGCGCGCCGTCGGGCAGGACGTGCCTCGCGGCCAGCCACGCGGCGAGGGTCCCGCCGGCCGAGTGGCCGACCGCGACGAGCCGGTCCAGCGGCAGGGACGTCACGTCCGGCAGGCAGTCGACGGCCGCGGCCACGTCGGTGAACGTCACGGGCCACCCGCCCCCGTCGCCGACGGGGCGGTACTCCACGTTCCACACCGCCCAGCCCGCAGCGACCAGGTCGGCGACGACCGCGTCCTGGAGGGACCGGTCGTACGCGGCGCGCCAGAACCCGCCGTGCACGAGGACGACGACGCCCCGGGGTGCACCGGCGGACGGCACCCACAGGTCGGCGACCTGGCGGTGGTGCTCGCCGTACCGGTGGGTCAGGGTCGGTCGTGGGCTCGTGGTGCGCTCCGGTGGGGTCTGCTGGGGACGGGTCAGGACGCGACCCAGCCTGGCACGGAGCACGGAGCACGGAGCACGGAGCACGGGGCAAGGAGCGCGGAGCACGCAGCTCGCAGCTCGGAGCGCGTCGAGGTCCAGGGTCAGGACGAGGTCCCCCGACCAGGCCAACACCCGAACCCCGACCAGGACCCCCGACCCTTGCCCGCCCGCCCGCGGGGGACGACGGTCGCAGCATGGCCCGGCACACGCGCGAGAGCCCGTCGCGGGAGCAGCACCCGGCGGACCGCCCCGCAGCGCCCGACCAGGGAGCGCCCGACCAGGGAGCGCCTGACCCGGGGGCGCCTGACCCAGCAGCGCCCGACCCGGCAGCGCCTGACCCCGCAGCGCCCGACCCGGCCACGCCTGACCAGGCCACGCCTGACCCGGCGCCGCCGAGCCCGGCCGTGCGCGCCCGCGGCCTGCGGATCGTGCGGGGCGGCCGGCGCGGCGTCGTCGTCGTCGACGGCCTCGACCTGGAGGTGCTGGCCGCCCAGGTCGTCGGCCTCCTCGGTCCCAGCGGCGGGGGGAAGACGTCCCTGCTGCGCGCGATCGTCGGTGTCCAGCAGGACGTGTCCGGGACCCTGGAGGTGCTGGGGCTGCCCGCGGGCGACCCCCGTCTGCGGCGGCGCATCGGGTACATGACGCAGTCGCCGAGCGTCTACGCGGACCTCACCGTGCGGGAGAACCTGCGCTACTTCGCCCGCGTCGTCGGGCTCGGCGCGGACGTCCGGGAGGACCGCGTCTCCCGCGTGCTGCACGACGTGGACCTCCACCGGCTCTCGGGCCGGGCGGTGGGCGGGCTGTCGGGCGGGGAGCGGGCCAGGACGTCGCTGGCGATCGCCCTGCTCGGGCAGCCCGACCTGCTCGTCCTCGACGAGCCGACCGTGGGCCTCGACCCTGTCCTTCGGCGTGACCTCTGGGCGCTGTTCCACGGGCTCGCCGCGAACGGCGCGTCGCTGCTCGTGTCGAGCCACGTCATGGACGAGGCCGAGCGGTGCGACCGCCTGCTGCTCCTGCACGGGGGACGCGTCCTGGCGGACAGCACGCCCGCCGCGATGCTCGCAGCGACGGGCACCGCCACGGCCGAGGCAGCCTTCCTCGCGCTCGTCGAGGGAGGTGCCCGGTGACCGTGCCGACGGGGCAGCCGACGGGGCAGCCGATGGGGCAGCCGATGGGGCAGCCGACGGGGCAGCCGACGGGGCAGCCGACGGGGCAGCCGACCGTGCTGCGGACCCCGTTGCCGACCGTGCTGCCGACCGTGCTGCCCACCGCTCTCCGCGTGCTGCGCCAGGTACGGCACGACCACCGGACGATCGCGGTGCTTGTCGGGCTCCCCTGCGTCGTCCTCGGGCTCGTGGCCTGGATGTTCTCCGGCACGGACGTCCTGGACCGGTTCGGCCCGGTGCTGCTCGGGCTGTTCCCGGTCATCGTCATGTTCCTCGTCACCAGCGTGGCGACCCTGCGCGAGCGCCAGTCGGGGACGCTGGAGCGGCTCATGGCCGGGCCCGCGCGCCGGGGCGACGTCGTCGTCGGCTACGCGTTGGCCTTCGCCCTCGTGGGCAGCGCGCAGGCCGTCGTCCTCACCGCGTTCACGGTCCTGGTCTGCCGCATGGACGTCACGGGCGACCTCGGCGGCGTGGTGCTCGTGGCCGTCCTCGACGCTGTGCTGGGCACCGCGCTGGGCCTTGCCGCCTCCGCCGTCGCGCGCACGGAGTTCCAGGCCGTGCAGATGATGCCGCTCGTCCTGTTCCCCCAGCTCGTGACCGCGGGGCTGTTCCTGCCCCGGGACCAGATGCCGGCCGTGCTGGAGGCCGTCTCGCGTGCCATGCCGCTGACGTACGGGATCGACGCCCTCCAGGACCTCGCCGCGGGCGCGTCGCTCGGTGACGTCACCGGTGCCGTGGGTGCCGTGGTGGCGTTCATCGTGGGCGCCCTGGTCGTCGGGACCCTCACGCTCCGCCGGCGCACGCCCTGACGAGCGCCACCGACGAGCCCCACCGACGAGCGCTGCCGGCGTGCGACACCGGCGCGCGACCCCGACGTCACGACGAGGACGACCGGCGGGCCGCCGGGAGCGGACGGCGGTCAGCGCCTAGGCTCTCGGGGACGTCACGGGCAGGAGACGAGGATGGCTGACCACACCCGCGGACCCGCGGGACCCCCGGCGGACGGGGCGGCAGGAGCAGGTTCGAGCACCGGCGCCGGGGCGATGCCCGGCACGACCGGCGCACCCGCAGGCAGGCCCGCAGACGGGCCCGGTGGCCGCGGACGGCTGTGGGCGGTGCTGGCGGCCGTCCTCGTCGTCGTCGGGGTCGTGGTCGCGGTGCTGTTCGTCGTGAACCGGCCCGACGACGCCCCGGCACCGGAGCCGCCCCCGCAGGCGGAGACGGTCACCCTCCCCGTTCCCACCCCGACGGTCGAGCCCGTCGCCCTGCCCGAGGGGGCGTCCGCGTTCCTGACGTCCCTGCCGGAGGAGGTGCTCGCCTTCGCGCGCACCGAGGTGGCCGAGGAGCCGGCGCTCCTGGCGGACGGGGCGCTCGAGGCCTACCGCCTCGTCTACGACGACGGCGGCCGGCAGATCGTCGCGACGGCCGGTCAGTGGCGCGACGCCGCCGCGGTCGAGCAGCGGTTCGACGCGGTGGTCGCGGCCGAGGCCCAGGCGGCGGGCGTGCCCGTCGAGGAGGCCGGCGCCGCCGAGGACCCCGCCGAGGAGCCCGCCGACGGCACGGCGGCGCCGACGGGGTCCGCGCCGCCGGAGAGCCCGGAGGCGCCCGCGGCGCCGCGTCTGGAGCAGGGCTTCGTCGAGGTCGACGGCCAGCAGGTCGGCCGGTTCCTCCAGCTCACGCGGACCGACGGCACCGGGTCGCTCTGGTGGACGAACGGCACCGTGCTCCTGCGCCTGGACGGACCCGGCGACGCGCTGCGGGACGTCTACGCCGCGTTCCCCCTCTGACGGCCCACCCGGGCACCACCCACCACCAGGAGACGAGATGACGGACGTCACGAAGCTGGCACTGCTGGGCGGGGGCGTCATGGGCGAGGCGGTCCTCGCCGCCGTCGTGCGCGCCGGTGTCCCGGCCGACGGCGTCACGGTGTGCGAGAAGCGCGCCGAGCGCGCGGCCGAGCTGGAGCGGGCCCACGGCGTGCGGACGACGCCCGACGCCGCCGAGGCGGTGCGGGAGGCGCAGGTCGTCGTCGTCGCGGTGAAGCCCGGTGACGTGGGCGGGGTGCTCGGCGAGATCTCCCCCGCGCTCGCGGACGGCGCCCTGGTGATGAGCGTCGCGGCAGGGCTCACGACGGCGTTCTACGAGCGGCTCCTGCCGGAGGGCACGCCGGTGCTCCGCGTCATGCCGAACACCCCCGCGCTCGTGGGCGCGGGCGCCAGCGCGGTCGCCCCGGGTGCGGCGGCGACGGCGGACCACGTGGCGACCGGCACCGCGCTGCTGGCGGCCACCGGGCTCGTGGTGGCGGTCGCCGAGAAGGACATGGATGCCGTCACGGCGATCTCGGGCTCGGGGCCCGCGTACGTGTTCGCGCTCGTGGACGCCCTTGCCGAGGCCGGGGTGCTGCTCGGCCTGACCCGCGACCGCGCCCTGGAGCTCGCGACGGCGACCTTCCGCGGCGCCGTGGCGCTCCTGGACGAGACCGGCGACCACCCGGTGCTGCTGCGCGAGCGCGTGACCTCGCCCGGGGGGACGACCGCCGCCGGGCTGCGCCAGCTCGACGCCCACGGGGTCCGGGCGGCCGTCGTCGCGGCGGCGGAGGCGGCGCGCGACCGGTCGCGCTCCCTCAGCGCGGAGCTCGAGGGGTGACCGAGGCCCCCGACCCGGGAGGTCGCGACCGCGCCGGCGTCCTCACGCCCGACCCGGCCCGGCGGGCCGAGGGGCGCCAGCCGTCGATGAGCGACGTCGCCGCACGCGCGGGCGTGTCCCACCAGACGGTGTCGCGGGTGCTCAACGCGCACCCGTCGGTCCGGGAGGAGACCCGGCGCCTCGTCCTCGCCGCCATCGAGGAGCTCGGCTACCGGCGCAACGCCGCGGCGCGCGCCCTGGTGACGCGACGGACGGCCACGATCGGCGTGGTGACCTCGGGATCGGCGCTGTTCGGCCCCACGAGCACGCTCATCGCCGTGGAGAACGCGGCGCGGGACGCCGGCTACTTCGTCAGCGTCGCGACGGCCGCGCGGTGGGACACCGAGATCCTCACGCGGGCGCTCGAGCACTTCATGATGCAGAGCGTCGACGGCGTCGTCGTCATCGCGGCGCACGACGAGGCGGTGCGGGCGGTGCGCGCCTTCGACTCGCCGGTGCCGGTCGTCATGGTCGGGCCGAAGGAGGCGCCGGGCACCGGGGTGCACGCCGTGACCTTCGACCAGTACGGCGGCGCGCGGCTGGCCACGCGGCATCTCGTGGAGCTCGGGCACCGCGAGGTGGTGCACGTGTCCGGGCCGCTCAACTGGCTCGACGCCCGGGAGCGCGCCCTCGGGTGGCGGCACGAGCTCCGCGCGGCGGGCCTGCGGGCGGTGCCCGCCGTGGCCGCCGACTCCTGGAGCGCCGACCGGGGCTACGAGGTCGGCCTGGACCTGCTGCGGGAGGGTCTGCCGAGCGCGGTGTTCACCGCGAACGACCAGCTCGCGCTGGGGTTGCTGCGCGCGTTCGCGGAGGCCGGCGTGCGGGTGCCCGACGACGTGTCGGTGGTGGGGTTCGACGACGTCGACGGGTCCGCGAACTTCTACCCGCCGCTGACGACGGTCCGGCAGGAGTTCGGCGAGCTGGGCGGGCGGTGTTTGCGGATGCTGCTCGACCTCCTCGCCGGGGAGGCGGTCGACCCGGTGGTCGTGGAGGCGAGGCTGGTGGTCCGCGCCAGCACCGGCGCGCCCCGCGCCTGACGTCCGGCGGGTCGGTCGCCGGAGGACGCCCGTCACCCGTGCGGCGCCTTGACAGGCTGCGCGATGTTAGCGCTAACATCCGAACCGACGGGTCCGCACCGCGGGCCTACGCACGGGTGCGAGGAGCGGCGATGGGTCCGTACCAGGAGAGCCGCGCGCGCGACGAGGTCACGGCCGGGCGGGCCGTGCTCGGCATCGAGCTCGGGTCCACCCGGATCAAGGCCGTCCTCGTCGCCCGCGACGGCAGCACGCTCGCCGCCGGCGGCCACGACTGGGAGAACCAGCTCGTCGACGGCCGCTGGACCTACTCCCTGGACGCCGTCTGGGCCGGTCTGCAGGGCTGCGTGGCGGCGCTCCGGGCCGACGTCGAGCGGCGGTACGGCGTCCCGCTCACCGACCTGGGTGCCCTCGGCGTCTCGGCGATGATGCACGGCTACCTCGCCTTCGACGCCGCCGGCGACCTCCTCGTCCCGTTCCGGACGTGGCGCAACACGAGCACCGGACCGGCCGCGGCCGAGCTGACCGAGCTCCTCGGGCACAACATCCCGCTGCGCTGGTCCGTCGCGCACCTGTACCAGGCCGTGCTCGACGACGAGCCGCACGTGGACGACGTCGCCCTCATCACCACCCTGGCCGGGTACGTGCACCAGCGGCTCACGGGGGAGACGGTCCTCGGCGTGGGGGACGCGTCGGGCATGTTCCCGATCGACCCCGCCACGCGCGACTACGACGCCCGGATGCTGGCGGCCGCCGACGCGCTGCTCGCCGAGCGCCGTCCCGGGCTGCGGCTCGGCGCCGTCCTGCCGCGGGTGCTCGTCGCCGGCCAGGAGGCCGGTCGACTCACCGCGGAGGGTGCGGCGCTGCTGGACCCGACCGGGGGACTCCGGCCCGGCGCACCGCTGTGCCCGCCGGAGGGCGATGCCGGCACCGGCATGGTCGCCACGAACGCCGTCGCGCCGCGGACCGGGAACGTCAGCGTCGGGACGAGCGTGTTCGCGATGGTCGTGCTGGAGCGACCGCTCGCTCAGGTTCACCACGAGCTCGACGTCGTCACGACGCCGGCCGGCGACCTCGTCGCGATGGTCCACTGCAACAACGGCGCGAGCGAGCTCGGCGCCTGGGCGGAGGTCTTCGGTCGGTTCGCCGAGGTGCTGGGCGCCTCGGCCGACCCCGACGCCGTCTTCGGGGCGCTCCTGCGGGAGGCGCTCGAGGGCGAGCCCGACGCGGGTGGTGTCGTCGCCTACAACTACCTCGCGGGAGAGCCCATCACGGGCCTGACCGAGGGCCGCCCGCTGATCCTGCGGACGCCCGACAGCCGGCTCACGCTCGCCAACGTCGTGCGCGCCCAGGTGTACGGGGTCTTCGGCACGCTGAGCCTCGGGATGCGCGTCCTGACCGCCGAGGGGGTCGAGCTCGACGGGCTCTCCGCCCACGGCGGCCTCTTCCGGACGGCGGGGGTGGCCCAGCGGCTCCTGGCCGCGGCGGTCGGCGCTCCGGTGTCCGTGGCCCGGACCGCCTCCGAGGGCGGCGCGTGGGGCATGGCGGTGCTCGCCGCGTACCTGGAGGTGGCCGGCGAGCGGGACCTGCGGTCCTACCTCGACGACGTGCTCTTCGCGGACGCTGAGGTCGACGTGGTCGACCCGGACCCCACGGACGTCGCCGGGTACGCGGTCTTCCTCGAGCGGTACACCGCCGGCCTCGCGGCCGAGCGGGCGGCGGCGGAGTCGGTGCGGGGCGCGGGCGCCGCGGGAGGAGGGCTGTGACGGTGGTCGAGGGTCTGGCGGCGTACGGGGTCGAGGTGCGCGAGGAGGTCGAGCGCGTCCGGGAGGTCGTCGCGCGGCTCCACGCGGAGCTCCCGCGCTGGGGGCTCGTCGTGTGGACGGCCGGCAACATCTCGCAGCGGCTCACGACGGCGGACCTGTTCGTCATCAAGCCGAGCGGCGTCACCTACGACGCCCTCACCCCGGAGGCCATGGTCGTGTGCGACCTCGACGGGGTGCTCGTCGACGGCGACCGGTCGCCGTCCTCGGACACGGCTGCGCACGCGTACGTGTACAAGCACATGCCGCACGTCGGCGGCGTCGTCCACACCCACTCCACGTACGCGACGGCCTGGTCCGCGCGGGCGGAGGAGATCCCCTGCGTGCTGACGATGATGGCCGACGAGTTCGGCGGGCCGATCCCCATCGGGCCGTTCGCCCTCATCGGCGACGACTCGATCGGCCGCGGGATCGTCGAGACGCTCCGCGCCTCGCGCAGCCGCGCCGTCCTCATGCAGAACCACGGACCGTTCACCATCGGGCGCGACGGCCTCGACGCCGTCAAGGCCGCGGTCATGGTCGAGGAGGTCGCGCGCACGGTGCACGTCGCCCGCGAGCTCGGCCCCCTCGTCCCGATCCCGCAGCGTGACATCGACTCGCTGTACGCCCGCTACCAGCACGTCTACGGACAGGGCGACTCCGCGCCCGTCCTCACCGAGGAGGGCCTCGCATGACCAAGCCGTACGCGGACCGTGAGGTCTGGTTCCTCACGGGCAGCCAGGACCTCTACGGCGAGGAGACGCTGCGGCAGGTCGCCGAGCAGTCGCAGGCGATCGCGCGCGCGCTCGACGACGCCGACGTCGTCCCGTCGAAGGTCGTGTGGAAGCCGGTGCTCAAGGACCGCGACGCGATCCACCGCATGGCCCTGGAGGCCAACGCCGACCCCGCCTGCATCGGCGTCGTCGCGTGGATGCACACGTTCTCGCCGGCCAAGATGTGGATCGTCGGGCTCGACGCGCTGCGGACCCCGCTGCTGCACCTGCACACGCAGGCGAACGTCGAGCTGCCGTGGGCGACGATCGACTTCGACTTCATGAACCTCAACCAGGCCGCGCACGGCGACCGGGAGTTCGGGTACATCCAGTCCCGGCTCGGTGTGGCGCGCAAGACGGTGGTCGGCCACGTCTCCCACCCCGTCGTGCAGGCGAAGGTCGGCGCGTGGGTCCGGGCGGCCGCCGGGTGGGACGCGGTGCGCACCCTGCGCCTGGCCCGCTTCGGCGACAACATGCGCAACGTCGCGGTGACCGAGGGCGACAAGACCGAGGCGGAGCTGCGGTTCGGCGTCTCGGTCAACACGTGGGGCGTCAACGACCTGGTGGCGGCGGTGGACGCGGTGCAGGACGCCGCCGTCGACGCGCTGGTGGCCGAGTACGAGGAGCTGTACGACGTCGTCCCGGAGCTCCGGGCCGGCGGGGAGCGTCACGACTCGCTGCGCTACGGCGCCCGGCAGGAGCTCGCGCTCCTGGACCTGCTCGGCAGCATCGGCGCGATGGCGTTCACCACGACCTTCGAGGACCTCGGCGCGCTGCGGCAGCTCCCGGGGCTCGCGGTCCAGCGCCTCATGGCCGCCGGCTACGGCTTCGGCGCCGAGGGCGACTGGAAGACGGCGATCCTGGTCCGGGCCGCCAAGGTCATGGGCGCGGGCCTCCCGGGCGGGGCCTCGCTCATGGAGGACTACACCTACGACCTGACGCCGGGCGACGAGAAGATCCTGGGCGCGCACATGCTCGAGATCTGCCCGAGCCTGACGACGTCGCGGCCGTCCCTGCAGATCCACCCGCTGGGCATCGGCGGCAAGGAGGACCCGGTCCGCCTGGTCTTCGACACCGACCCGGGGCCGGGCGTCGTCGTCGCGATGTCGGACCTGCGCGAGCGCTTCCGCCTGGTCGCCAACGTGGTCGAGGTCGTGCCGGCCGACGCCGAGCTCCCGCACCTGCCCGTCGCGCGCGCGGTGTGGAAGCCGCAGCCGGACTTCGCGACGTCGGCCGAGGCGTGGCTCATGGCCGGCGCCGCGCACCACACGGTGCTGACGACGCAGGTCGGGCTGGAGGTCGTCGAGGACTTCGCGGACATCGCCCGGACGGAGCTCCTCGCCATCGACGCCGGGACGACGTCGCGCGGGTTCGCCAAGGAGCTGCGCTGGAACCAGGCCTGGTACCGCCTGGCCCAGGGGATGTGAGCGCCGGGGTCGGCGGCAGGACGGAGGAGGGAACGGGACCGGTCCGGGTGACCCGGGCGACACCGGCACGGGAATGGCGTCCGTCGATTCCGCGGCGCCCGTTCCTTGACCACATTCTGCATTCCGTCGAAAGGCGACGGTAAAAGGACGGCAACATCACGACCGGGGAGCGGTCGCCCGGCGTTGCATGCACGATTGTATCCGTCTGACCTGCGACGACGCACTGATCTGGGACCTTTGGCCATCGATCGGTGCACATTTCGAGCCGTTATGCATTCGCAATCGAAAAGGGCTTCCCGGCGGTTGACGGGGGGGCGACGGGACCGCGAAGGTATGAAAGTGCTCGGGTGGGTCACCCGAGGAGCGGTGGTGAGCCGCGGGCGACGTCGCCCGCGGGCCCGTCGGGCCCGGTGACCCGGCTGCGCGCGGGGGTGGGCCAGCGCAGGGCCACGAACACGCCTGACCGGTCGACGACCGGCAGGTCGCCAGGGCCGGTCGGACGACCTGTCCGCTGCAACAGCAGTGATCTCGAGGAGGAGAGAATGCGCACGAGGAAGATCGCCGCAGTCGCGGCAGGTCTGACGCTCGCGATGACCGTGGCCGCCTGTGGCGGCGAGGGTGCGGGCGACACCGGGACCGACACCGGCACCGACACGGGCACCGAGGAGACCGCAGAGGAGGAGGGTGGCGCCGAGGAGGGTGGCCTCATCGGTGTCGCGATGCCGACCCAGACGTCCGAGCGGTGGATCGCCGACGGCGAGGCCGTGAAGGCGGGCCTGGAGGAGGCCGGCTACGAGGTCGACCTGCAGTTCGCGGGCGACGACATCCCCGTCCAGCAGCAGCAGATCGACCAGATGATCACCAAGGGCGCCGCGGCGCTCATCATCGCTGCGATCGACGGCACCGCGATCTCGGGCCAGCTCGAGGCCGCTGCGGCCGCGGGCATCCCGGTCATCTCCTACGACCGCCTGATCCGTGACAGCGAGAACGTGGACTTCTACGTCACGTTCGACAACTACCAGGTCGGCGTCCAGCAGGCGACGTCGCTGCTGGTCGGCCTGGGCATCATGGACGCCGAGGGCAACGAGACGGACGTCGCCGGTCCGTTCAACATCGAGCTCTTCGCCGGCTCGCTGGACGACAACAACGCCTTCTTCTTCTTCGAGGGCGCCATGTCGATCCTGCAGCCGTACATCGACTCCGGTGTGCTCGTGGTGAAGTCCGGCCAGACGGACATCGAGCAGGTCGCGACCCTGCGGTGGCAGCAGGAGACGGCCCAGAAGCGCATGGAGGACCTGCTGACCTCCACGTACAACGACGGCTCGAAGGTCAACGGCGTGCTGTCGCCGTACGACGGCCTCTCGCGCGGCATCATCACGGCCCTGCAGAACGCGGGCTACGGGCCGGGCATCGACGCCGGCATGCCGATCGTCACCGGTCAGGACGCGGAGATCGCCTCGGTCAAGCTCATCGCCGACGGCGTGCAGTTCTCCACGATCTTCAAGGACACCCGGAAGCTCGCGGCCCAGGCCGTCGTCGCTGCCGAGGCGTACCTGGCGGGCGAGGAGCCCGAGGCGAACGACACCGAGACGTACGACAACGGCGTGAAGGTCGTCCCGTCGTACCTGCTCGAGTCGGACATCGTCTACGCGGACAACATCACCGAGCTGCTCGTCGACTCCGGCTACTGGAGCGAGGCAGAGGTCGAGTCCGGCGTCGCCGAGTGATCTGACGACGCACGTCGTGCCGGTCCGGTGGGGGACGACCCCACCGGACCGGCACGCACCGTCCGTGGCCACCGAGAGACGAGGGACTGAGGCCGCATGAGCACGAACATCTTGGAGATGCGCTCCATCACCAAGACGTTCCCGGGCGTGAAGGCGCTCCAGGACGTCACGCTGGAGGTACGGCGCGGCGAGATCCACGCCATCTGCGGGGAGAACGGCGCGGGCAAGTCGACCCTCATGAAGGTCCTGTCCGGGGTCTACCCCCACGGCACGTACGAGGGCGACATCGTCTTCGACGGGGAGACGGTCTCGTTCGGCTCGATCAACGACAGCGAGCACAAGGGCATCGTCATCATCCACCAGGAGCTGGCGCTGGTGCCCTACGCCTCGGTGGCCGAGAACATCTTCCTCGGCAACGAGCAGCGCGGGGCCGGCGGCCTCATCGACTGGAACAAGACCAACCACATGGCGGCCGCCCTGCTCGCCCGGGTCGGCCTCAAGGAGAACCCGACGACGCCGGTGGGCTTCCTCGGCGTCGGCAAGCAGCAGCTCATCGAGATCGCCAAGGCGCTGTCGAAGGACGTCAGGCTGCTGATCCTCGACGAGCCGACCGCGGCCCTGAACGACTCCGACTCGGAGCACCTGCTCGATCTGCTGCGGGAGCTCCAGCGCGAGGGCATCACCTCGATCATGATCTCCCACAAGCTCAACGAGATCGCCGAGATCGCGGACCGCACGACGATCATCCGGGACGGTCGCACGATCGAGACGCTGGACATGTCGGCCCCCACGGCGACCCAGGACCGGATCATCAAGGGCATGGTCGGCCGCGACCTGGAGCACCGGTACCCGGAGCGGACGCCCCAGATCGGCGAGGAGATGCTCCGCGTCGAGGACTGGACGGTCCACCACCCGACGCAGGCCGACCGCCTCGTCGTCGACGGTGCCAGCTTCACCGTGCGTGCCGGCGAGGTCGTCGGCATCGCCGGGCTCATGGGCGCCGGCCGGACCGAGCTCGCGATGAGCCTCTTCGGGCACAGCTACGGCCGCAACATCACCGGTCGCGTCTACAAGCGCGGCGAGGAGATCCACATGCGGACCGTGAGCGAGGCGATCGGCCACGGCATCGCCTACGCGACGGAGGACCGCAAGAAGTACGGCCTGAACCTCATCGAGGACATCAAGCGCAACATCTCGGCGGCAGGCCTGCACAAGATGTCGCGCCGCGGCTGGGTGAACGACAACGAGGAGCTCAAGGTCGCCGAGGAGTACCGGGCGAGCCTGAACATCAAGACGCCGAGCGTGCTCGCCGTCGTCGGGAAGCTCTCCGGCGGCAACCAGCAGAAGGTCGTCCTGTCGAAGTGGATCTACACCGACGCGGACGTCCTCATCCTCGACGAGCCGACGCGAGGCATCGACGTCGGCGCGAAGTACGAGATCTACACCATCATCAACCGGCTGGTCGCCGCGGGGAAGGCCGTCGTCGTCATCTCCTCCGAGCTGCCCGAGCTCCTCGGGATCTGCGACCGCATCTACACCCTCGCCTTCGGGCGCATCACGGGCCAGGTGCCGGTCGCCCAGGCCACCCAGGAACGGCTCATGGAGCTCATGACCATGGAGAAGGAAACGGACAAGGTGCAATGACCGGTATCGCGAGCATCCGGGAGCTCATGACCCGGAACGTCAGGCAGAGCGGCATCTACATCGCCTTCGTGGTGATCGTCGCCCTGTTCACGTTCATCACCGACGGGTTGCTCCTCAACCCCAACAACCTCTCGAACCTCGTCCTGCAGTACTCCTACATCCTCATCCTGGCGATCGGCATGGTCATCGTGATCATCGCCGGCCACATCGACCTGTCGGTCGGCTCCGTGGTCGCGGTGACGGGTGCCATCTCGGCCACGATCGTCATCAAGAACGGCCTGCCGTGGTGGATGGGCGTCCTGGCGGCGCTCGCCGCCGGGCTCGTCATCGGGGCGTGGCAGGGCTTCTGGGTGGCGTTCGTCGGGATCCCTGCGTTCATCGTGACCCTCGCGGGCATGCTCCTGTTCCGCGGCCTGACGCTGCTCATCCTCGACAACATCTCGCTGTCGCCGTTCGGGCAGCCCTACACGACGATCGCGGCGGGCTTCCAGAACGGCCTGCTCGGGGGCCCCGGCTACGACGTGTTCACGCTCGTCGTCTTCGGCGTCGCCGTCGCGGCCTACGCGTTCAGCCAGTGGCGGGCGCGGCGCGGCCGGGTCGCCTACCAGCAGACCGTCGAGGCGTTCCCGCTCTTCGTGCTGAAGATCGTCATCGTCGGCGCCGTCGTCATGTGGTTCGCCTACCAGCTCGCGAGCAGCCGTGGCCTGCCGAACGTGCTGATCCTCCTGGCGTTCCTCATCGTCACGTACTCGCTCGTGACCAGCCGGACCGTCTTCGGCCGGCACGTCTACGCGATCGGCGGGAACCTCTCCGCGGCCCAGCTGTCCGGTGTGAAGGTGAAGTGGGTCAACTTCTTCATCTTCGTCAACATCGGCTTCCTGGCCTCGGTCGCCGGCGTCGTGTTCTCGTCCCGCTCGAACGCCGCGCAACCCGCGGCCGGCAACATGTTCGAGCTCGACGCCATCGCCGCCTGCTTCATCGGTGGTGCGGCCGTGACCGGCGGCGTCGGCAAGGTCACCGGCGCGATGGTCGGTGGTCTGATCATGGCCGTCATGAGCAACGGCATGCAGCTCATGGGTGTCGACCAGTCGGTGCAGCAGGTCGTCAAGGGCCTGGTCCTGCTCCTCGCGGTCGCGTTCGACGTGTGGAACAAGCGTCGGGCGGGCGCCGTCTCCCGCTGACGACGGGACGCTCCGGCACAGCGGACGTCCGACACGAAGGCCCGGCTCCCATGGGGGGCCGGGCCTTCGTGCTGGAAGGTGCGCGTCAGGGCCGCGCGGCGAACCGCTCGAGGAGCTCCGCGTGCCCGGACACCACGAGCAGGTCGTTGGCGGAGATCCGGGTCTCCTGCGTCGCGTAGACGAACTCCTCGCCGGGCGGCTTCACGCCGATCACGGTGACGCCGTACCGCTTGCGGATCTGGGACTGGCCGATGGTGAAGCCCTGCGTCTCCCGCGGCGGGCGCATCTTGACGATGGTGAAGCCGTCCTCGACCTCGATGTAGTCCAGCAGCTTGCCGGAGACGAGGTGGGCGACGCGGTTCCCGGCGTCGGCCTCGGGGAGCACGACGTGGTGCGCGCCGATGCGGTGCAGGATCCGTGCGTGCTCGTTGGAGATGGCCTTGGCCCAGATCTGCGGCGTGCCCAGGTCCACGAGGTTGCCCGTGATGAGCACACTCGCCTCGAGCGACGTGCCCACGCCGACGACGGCGACGCCGAAGTCGCGGGCGCCCAGCTGGATCAGCGCCTCGGGGTTGGACGCGTCGGCCTGCACCAGCGGGAAGCGGCCCGTGTACTGCTCGACGAGGTGGGCGTCCCGCTCGACGGCGAGCACGTCGTGGCCGAGCCGCTCGAGCGTGAGGGCGATGGCGGTGCCGAAGCGGCCCAGCCCGATGAGGAGCACGCCGGCGTCGCGCTCCTTCTCCTTGTTCTTCCCGCGGCCCCGGGCGATGACGCCGGCGGCGCGGTCGGCGAGCCCACCCGGGCCCGAGCCGAGGCCGGCGGGTCGAGGCACCTCGAGCCCGGTCGGGGGCTGGTCGTGGTCGAACGGGTCAGCCAATGATCGGCCTCTCCTCGGGGAACCGGATGACCCGACGGCGGTCGCGCAGCGCCAGGGCTGCGGCGACCGTCATGGTCCCGGTCCGGCCGATGAACATGAGCGCGGTGATGACGTACTTCCCGGAGTCCGGGAGCGTGGGCGTGATGCCCGTGGTCAACCCTACGGTCGCGAACGCCGAGATGACCTCGAAGAGCACGACGTCCAGGCGCAGGTTCGTGATCTCCAGCAGGATCAGGCTGGCGACGAGCACCGTGGTGGCCCCGATGAACGCGACCGCGATGGACAGCCGCAGCGTCTCGCGCGGGATGCGGCGACCGAACGCCTCGAGGTCGTGGTCGCCCCGGGCCTCGGCGAGGATCGCGAGCATGAGGACGGCGAGCGTCGTCACCCGAATGCCGCCGGCGGTGGACGCGCTGCCGCCGCCGACGAACATGAGCGCGTCGGTCAGGAGCCAGGTCGCCTCGTTCATCGCTCCGGTGTCGACGGTGCTGAACCCGCCGGACCGGGGCATGACGGAGGCGAAGATCGAGGCGAGGACCTTCGTCGGGCCGTCGAGGGGCCCGAACGTCTCCGGGTTGCGCCACTCGAAGGAGCCGATGGCCACGGCGCCGACGACGACGAGCAGGCTCGAGACCGTGAGCGTGAGCTTGGTGTGCAGGCTCCACCGGCGCGCGTCGGTGCGGCGGCGCGCCAGGTTGAGGATGACCGGGAAGCCGAGGGACCCGATGAAGACGCCGAGGATGATGGGCAGGCCCATCCACCAGTCGCCGACGTAGGGCATGAGGCCTTCCGGGGTCGAGACGAACCCGGCGTTGTTGAACGCGGAGACGGCGTAGAAGACGCCGTGCCAGACCGCGTCGCCCAGCGACTCGCCCAGGGTGAGGAAGCGGGGGATGAGCACCAGCGCGATGGCGGCCTCGAGGGTCAGCGAGGTGATGATGACGACGCGGACCAGC
Organism: Actinotalea ferrariae CF5-4; assembly: GCF_000603945.1. Lineage (GTDB taxonomy): Bacteria > Actinomycetota > Actinomycetes > Actinomycetales > Cellulomonadaceae > Actinotalea > Actinotalea ferrariae. The sequence goes on from NZ_AXCW01000046.1 coordinate 16,076, forward strand.
GAGCCGACCTCACCCAGCTGCGCGGTCTTCGTCTCGGACGCGGTGAGCAGACGCTGCGTCAGGCCGATGCGACGGGACACCGCCATCCCGAGGAGCGACGCGAGGGTCATGATCCCCAGGCCGCCGATCTTGATTGCGACGAGGATGACGGCCTGGCCGAACCCGGACCAGTACGTCGCGGTGTCCACCGTGACGAGCCCCGTGACGCAGACGGCCGACGTCGCCGTGAACAGCGCGTCGACGAACCGGGCGGACTGCTCCCCGGCCGTCGCCTGCGGCAGGAGCAGCAGTCCCGTGAAGACCGCGATGACGGTGGCGAAGACGGACAGCGCGAGCCGGGCGGGGTGGTGCCGGGCGAGGTTGTCGACCCACTCCCGCCCGACGAGCATCGGCCGCGGGATCTCCACGCGCGCCTCCGTCCGCTCCGTGACGGCGGGCGCCGTCGTCGACCACTCTGGCACCGGACGGTGGTTTCGCGCGGGATGTGACGCCGCGGTGGACGCGTCCGCGTGACGTGTGTCACGGGTGCGCCGTGCGGCGGGCTACGGTGAACCATGCTGACGCGGGTCGTGTGGTCCCCGGCGCTCCTCGGCTACGACTTCGGCCCAGGGCACCCGATGGCGCCGGTGCGCCTGGACCTGACGTTCCGCCTGGCCCGCGAGCTCGGTCTGCTGGACGCCGACGGCGTCGTGGTCGTGGGCGCGGAGCCCGCCACCGAGGAGGTCCTCGCCACGGCGCACGACCCCGCGTACGTGGCAGCCGTGCAGCAGGCGTCCGCCACCGGGCGGCCCGACCCGGCGCACGGGCTGGGCACGGCGGACGACCCCTGCTTCCCGGGCATGCACGAGGCGGCGGCCCGCATCGTGGCGGGCTCGGTGGAGGCGGCGGACGCGGTGTGGTCCGGCGAGGTGCTGCACGCGGTGAACATCGCCGGCGGGATGCACCACGCGAGGCGGTCGACCGCGGCGGGGTTCTGCATCTACAACGACGCCGTGGCAGCGATCCGGCGCCTGCTCGAGGCCGGGGCGGAGCGCGTGGCGTACGTCGACCTGGACGCGCACCACGGCGACGGCGTCGAGGCGGCCTTCTGGGACGACCCGCGCGTGCTCACCGTGTCCGTCCACGAGACCGGGCTGACCCTCTTCCCCGGGACGGGCCACGCGACCGACGTCGGCGGTCCGCACGCGCGAGGGACGGTCGTCAACGTGGCCCTGCCGGCGGGCACGTCGGACACGCGGTGGCTGCGCGCGGTGGACGCCGTCGCCGTCGCGGTCGTCCGGGCGTTCGCCCCGGACGTCCTCGTGACCCAGCACGGCTGCGACGCGCACGGGATGGACCCCCTCACGCACCTCGACGTCTCGGTCGACGCCCAGCGGGCCGCGATGGAGCGGGTCCACGAGCTCGCGCACGACGTGTGCGGGGGGCGGTGGCTGGCTCTCGGGGGTGGCGGCTACGCGATCACGCAGGTGGTGCCCCGGATGTGGTCGCACCTGCTGGGGATCGCGGCGCACGCGCCGGTGGCTGTGGACACCGCCGTGCCGGACGGCTTTGCGGAGCACGTCCGGGAGATCACCTCCGGCGGGGAGGCGCCGTCGACCATGGGCGACGGGCGGGAGGCGCGGGAGCCGCGGCCGTGGAGCGAGGGGTACGACCCCTCCGACGACGTCGACCGGGTGATCCTCGCGGCGCGGCGGGCGGTCTTCGAGTGGCACGACCTCGACCCGCTCTACGACTAGTCACTCCTGTCACCCGTTCCACCTCTTTCACACGCGTCCCACCAGCCCCTAGGCTTCGTGCGACGCCGCCGACCGGGGCGTCAGCAGGGTCGTGGGAGAGATCGAGGCAGCATGTCCAGTGGGCCGGAGCAGCCTCGCCTGCGCTACCTGACAGTGGCCGAGGTCGCGGACGTCATGCGGGTGTCGCGCATGACCGTGTACCGCCTCGTCCATGGTGGTGAGCTTCCCGCGGTGCGGGTCGGCCGGTCCTTCCGGGTGCCGCAGGACGCGCTGGACGCCTACCTCGCCGCGTCGTCGACCGAGCTCCACACCGGCCAGAACACCGGCCGGAGCAGCGGGCTGGACGGCGAGAGCCGGCAGGACCGGCTCAGCTCCTGACGGCGGTGTGACCGGAGCCCAGGAGACCCCATCACCGCGGACGCGGTACAGTGAGCGACGGACTTTCCCTAGCTCGGGGCAGTGCCAGGGCCTTGCGGCCCCGGACGGATCCCGGTGACCCGACCAAGAACCTGTGAGGACCCGTGGGCTCCGTCATCAAGAAGCGCCGCAAGCGCATGGCCAAGAAGAAGCACCGCAAGCTGCTGCGCAAGACGCGTCACCAGCGTCGCAACAAGAAGTGAGCTGAGCCGCCCCAGGCGGCTCTGACGCCCAGGCCCGGTCGCCCAGCGACCGGGCCTGTCGTCGTTGGCCGACGGGTCGTCGACCGGGGAGGGCGCGACGGAGCGCACACCAGAACCGGGCGAGGGCGCGACGGTTCGCATCAGAACCGGGCGCGCGCGCGACGGAGCTCACCAGAACCGGGCGCGGCGCGATAGATCGCATCAGAACGGCGGATCACCCGCGGGCGGGCCATCGCGCTCCCCGGCGTCGTGGGCGCCTCCCGCGCGTCGCCGCGCGGCCGGTGGTCCCTGAGCGTGGTCACCGGGTGGGAGGACGGGCGCTCTGCTGTACGGCTTGCCCGCTCTGGAGGTCCAGACGGTGATGCCTGTCGCGGCGTCGCGGCGCGGTGCCCACCCGCCGTGGGTCTTGAGGTTGTGGTGGTGGCGGCACAGGGCGGCGAGGTTGCTGCGGCAGGTCTGCTCCGCTGCGTCGCGGGAGCCGTCGAACGGGATGGTGTGGTCCAGGTCGCAGGTGCTCGCCGCCACGCGGCACCCGGGGAAGGTGCAGGTGACGTCGCGTGCGACGACCGCGGCACGGAGCGCGTCCGGTGGCCGGTAGCGGCTGCCCGGCTGCTCGAGCGCCTCGCCAGTGACGGGGTCTGTCCGCTGGAAGTGCCACGCGGCCTCGCGAGCGAGCTGCCGAGCCGCGTCAGGCAGGACCGGCCCGTACCCGTCCAGCTCCGCGGGGCTGTTCGAGGCACCGGCGAGCGCGTCGGCGCTGACCGTGATCGACAGCTTCACGGCACGCTGTCTGCGCCGGCGTGACCGGCCGTCGGGGGCGGGGCCGCGCAGGACGCGCCCGCCCTCCAGGACGTCGGCGAGGACGTCGACGAGGGCGTCGGCACGGCGGGCGTCGATGCCGCGAGGGTCGTCAGGGTCGGCGATGGCAGCGATCGTGTCCAGGCCCCGCATGACGCGGACGGCGTCCACCGCGGGCAGGAACGCGCTGATGGTGGCCATGCAGTCGCCGGACGGCTCCATGACCACGCACCGGTCCCGACGCGCCTGCTCGTGGCGTGCCTGGGCGGCCTCTGGGTCGATCTCCAGGACGGCGCGCCGAGCCGCGGCACTGAGCTGAGGTGCGGTCATCAGTGGCGCGTCGGGCAGCAACCGGTCGTGGACCTCGCGGGCCTGCTCGCCCGTCAGGGTGCCGGTGTCCCGCAGCAGGACGTCGGCCTTGCGGACCGACACCAGGCCCTCGCGCAGCGCGTCGTGGACCTCGGGCGCCTCGCCGAGTGCGATGGCCCGGTCCATGAGGACCCGCGCGGCTCGCCCGGAGGCGCCCAGCGTTCCGGCGACCTCGTCCAGCAGGCCCTTCTGCGCCCACGTCGACCCCGCGGACCGCCGGTGGAGCTCCTGCAGCACCCTCGCCTGTCCGGCGGCGACCCACGCGGCCAGCCGGTCCCACGCGCCGACCGCCTCCAGGAGGTCCTCGCTCGGGGCGTCCGCGACGGCCAGGTGGTCCAGCGCGTCGACCAGCGCCGGGCCGGGACGGGCGGCGGCGAGCCGGGCCGCGACCGGATGGTTGAGGGCCCACCGCACCGCGATCTCCTGTGCCGGGATGGACCGCCCTGCGTGGGAGCGCGCGAACGCCAGCGCGGCCGCCACGTCGTCCTCCGCGGTCCGCTCCACCAGCACTCGATCGAACATGTGTACGACCCTAAGGTCGACCACCGACATGACGTCCCGCCGTCGGCATGACCGCCGACACGACCGCAGCGCCTGGGCGCCTCCGCCGGACGGTGCGGGGTAGCCCGTGGCCCGGCGGCCCGGGGGCCTCGCGGCCCGCCTCGCCTGCCTCGCCTCGCCCCCGCCTCGCCAGCTTCGGCGACTGCACGCCTGCTCCGCCTCGCCTGCTCCGCCTCGCCTGCTCCACTGCGACTGCCTGCCCTGCTCTACAACGTTGTAGGATCGCCGCCGTCCAGCAACGCGACGAGCCGAGCGCGACTCCCGGGAGGTGATCGTGGCCGCGACCATGCAGGACGTCGCGCGGCGTGCCGGCGTGTCGGTCAAGACCGTCTCGAACGTCGTCAACGGGTACCCGCACATCCGGCCCGCGACCCGGGACCGCGTGCTGACCGCGATCGCTGAGCTGGATTACCAGATCAACCTCACCGCGCGGAACCTCCGCACCGGACGGACGGGTATCATCGGCCTGGCGGTGCCGGAGCTGAGCCTGCCCTACTTCGCCGAGCTCGCCGACTCGGTCATCGAGGCCGCCGAGTCCGAGGGGCTCACCGTGATCATCGAGCAGCACGGCGGCCGCCGTGAGCGCGAGGTGGAAATCCTGACGGGTTCCCGGCGCCACCTCACGGACGGCCTCATCTACAGCCCGCTGGCCCTGGGGCCCGGCGACGAGCGGCTCCTCGACGTCCCCTACCCCCTCGTCCTCCTGGGTGAGCGGATCTTCCACGGCCCGGTGGACCACGTGACGATGCGGAACACGGACGCGGCGCGGGCCGCGACCGAGTACCTCCTCGGCCTGGGCCGGCGCCGGATCGCCGCCGTCGGCGTCCACCCCGGGGAGGAGGTCGGCTCGGCAGCCCTCCGGCTGGACGGCTACCGCGCGGCCCTCGACGCCGCGGGCGTGCGGCCGGACCCCGCGCTGGAGGGCGAGGCCGGCCTGTGGCACCGCAGGACGGGTGCGGAGGCGATGGCCGAGGTCCTGGACCGCGGCGCACGGCCGGACGCCGTCTTCGCCTTCAACGACGCCCTCGCCCTCGGGGCCATGCACGAGCTGCAGGTGCGCGGCCTCCGCGTGCCGGAGGACGTCGCGGTCGTCGGTTTCGACGCGATCGACGAGGGCCGGTACTCCAACCCGACCCTCACGACGGTCGACCCGGGCCGGGAAGAGATCGCCCGGACGGCCGTGCGCCTGCTGCACGGGCGCACCCGCGGTGCCGCCGGGGAGCCCCAGCGGGTCGCGCCGCCCTTCGGCATCCTCGTCGGGGGCTCGACGGAGCCGGGTCGGGAGCGGTCCGCGTCCGAGCCCTGACCGGTCGCCGTCCGGTCCCGGCGGGGCGTCCTCCTCGAGGTCGAGCGGAGCTCATCGCGCCGATCCATGGTCGGCGGCCACCGATCACCACCCGGCCCCCGCGGTTCTCCGCCCTGCGTCCAAGACCATTCGGTCGTTGACCTGGCGCGACGCCGGCACATCCTCCTGGACCCCGTCCCGCTCCCGATGTGAGCGCTAACATTCACACCCTCAGACCTCTTGACGGCAGTTCTACATCGATGCAATCATCTCTACATCGATGTAGAACGCCTGAGCGTCGCGGGCCCCGATGCCCCCGCCAGGTCGGATCAAGGAGGATTCGCATGCTCGGCAACACCCCAGTGCGTCGCCGCCGCGGCGCGACCGCCGTCGTCGGGCTCGGCCTCGTCGCCACCCTGTCGGCGTGCGGCGGCGGAGACGGCACCGCAGAGGCGGGCGCAGGCTCGGGAGGCTCGGGCGCCAGCAGCGGCTCGTGCACGAACAGCATCAAGGTCGACGACGCCCCCCAGGTCTCCGTGTGGGCCTGGTACCCCGCGTTCGAGCAGGTCGTCGACCACTTCAACGACACCCACGACGACGTCCAGATCTGCTGGACCAACGCCGGCCAGGGCGCCGACGAGTACACCGCGTTCTCGACCGCGATCGAGGCCGGCTCCGGCGCGCCTGACGTGATCATGCTCGAGGCCGAGGTGCTCTCGACGTTCACGATCCGCGACGCGCTCGTCGACCTCTCCGAGTACGGCGTGGGCGACCTCGAGGACCAGTTCACCGAGGGCGCCTGGAGCGACGTGACGAACGGCGACGCGATCTACGCGGTCCCCGTCGACGGCGGGCCGATGGGCATGCTCTACCGCGAGGACATCTTCACCGAGTACGGCGTCGAGGTCCCGACCACGTGGGAGGAGTTCGCCGCAGCCGGTCAGCAGCTCAAGGACGCCGGCTACGAGGGCTACATCACCAACTTCCCGACGAACGGCAACGCGTTCATCCACGCGCTCATGGCCCAGAAGGGCTGGGCGCCGTTCACGTACGACGCCGCCGCGCCCACCGAGATCGGCATCGACGTCGACACCCCCGAGGCGCAGGAGGTCCTGTCCTACTGGGAGGGCCTGGTCGACCAGGGCCTGGTCTCGACCGACGAGGCGTTCACGGCCGACTACAACACGAGCCTCGTGGACGGCACCTACGCCGTCTACCTCGCCGCCGCCTGGGGCCCCGGCTACCTCCAGGGCCTGTCCGACGCCGACGAGGGCGCCACGTGGCGCGCGGCGCCCATCCCCCAGTGGGAGGGCGAGGAGCCGACGCAGATCAACTGGGGTGGCTCGACCTTCGCCGTGACCGCCCAGGCCGACGACCCCGAGCTCTCCGCCCGCGTCGCCCAGGAGATCTTCGGGACCGACGAGTCGTGGGAGATCGGCATCGGCGAGGCGGCGCTGTTCCCGCTGTGGCGCCCGGTCCTGGAGTCCGACGGCTTCGCGAGCCGCGAGTACGAGTTCTTCGACGGCCAGCAGATCCAGAAGGACGTCTTCCTCGACGCGGCCTCGGGCTACCCCGGCTTCACGTTCGCGCCGTTCCAGACGTACGTCTACGACCAGCAGACGCAGCAGCTCTTCGCCATGGTCGAGGGACAGGTCGACGCCGCCGGCGCCCTGAGCGCCTTCGAGAAGAGCCTGGTGGACTACGCCACCGGGCAGGGCTTCACCGTCACCGAGTGACCGCGGGCCGGGCCGGACGGCACACCGTCCGGCCCGGCCCCCCACCCCTGGAGTCAACGATGACCACCTCCACGGTCACCCCGCCCGCGGCCGGTACCCGGCAGGGCGCGACGCACCACCGCGGCAGCCGGATCGAGCACAACCGTCAGCGCTGGGGCTGGTTCTTCCTCACCCCGTTCGCGGTGATCTTCCTCGTCTTCCTCGTCGCCCCGCTGGGGTACGCGTTCTGGATGAGCCTGCACACCAAGACGCTGGCGGCGGGGGAGTCCTTCACCGGCATCGCGAACTACCAGCGGGCCTTCTCCGACCCGCTGTTCCTCGAGGGCCTGCTGCGCGTCGGGAAGTTCGTCGCCGTGATGGTGCCGATCCAGATCGGCGTCGCGCTCGCCGCGGCCCTCGTCCTGGACACCCTCGCCACGCGGCTGTCGAAGTTCTCGCGCCTCATGATCTTCGCCCCCTACGCCATCCCCGGGATGATCGGCGCGCTCATGTGGGGCTTCCTCTACAGCCCGCGCTTCGGACCGGCGTCGGACCTCTTCGAGCTCGTCGGCGCCACCGCCCCGAACTTCCTCGGCACCGGCACCGTGTTCGGGAGCCTCGTCAACATCGTGACCTGGCAGTGGTCGGGCTACTACATGATCATCATCTTCGCCGCGCTCCGCGGCATCGACCCGGCGATCTACGAGGCGGCGCGCATCGACGGCGCCACCGGCTGGCAGACGGCGGTCCGGATCAAGGTCCCGATGATCGCCTCCGCGCTGGTCATGGTCGTGATCTTCTCGCTCATCGGCACGCTCCAGTTCTTCACCGAGCCCGCCGTCCTGCGCACCGTCGCCCCCGGCGCGATCCCCGCCGACTACACGCCGAACATGTACGCCTTCTCCCTGGCGTTCGCGTACAGCCAGTTCAACTACGCGTCGACCATCGCGTTCGCGCTGGGGATCGTCGTCTTCGTCTTCTCGTACGTGTTCCTGTACCTGACCCGCAAGAAGAGCGGACTGAAGTGATGAGCGTCCAGACGGCCGGCGGCTCCGCCGGCGCCCCGCAGACCACCCTGAGCAGCCGACGTCGGCCGCAGCGCCCCGCGAGCGAGGCCGCCGGCCGGGGGCCGCGCACCTCACGGATCGGGTCGCACCTCTTCCTGCTCGCCCTGGTCCTGTACTTCATCACCCCGCTGTGGTGGCTCGTCGTCGCGAGCACCAAGAGCAACTCCGGCCTGTTCGTGGGGTCCGGCGGCCCGCTCTGGTTCAACGACGAGATCAACATCCTGCAGAACCTGCGCGACCTGAGCAGCTACCAGGGCGGCATCTACTGGACGTGGCTGGGCAACTCGTTCCTCTACGCGATGTCCGCCGGCGTCGGGGCGACCGTGCTCGCGCTGCTCGCCGGGTACGGCTTCGCGAAGTACCGGTTCCGCGGCCGCAACCTCTCGTTCGCCCTGCTCCTGGGCAGCGTCATGGTGCCGCTGACGGCGCTCGTCATCCCGACCTTCGTGCTCCTGGCCGAGTTCCAGCTCGTCAACACCCGCTGGGCCGTGATCCTGCCGTCCCTGCTCAGCCCGCTGGGCGTCTACCTCATCCGCGTCTACGCCCAGGACGTCGTGCCCGACGAGATGCTCGACGCCGGACGCGTGGACGGGGCCGGGGAGCTGCGGCTCTTCCTCCAGGTGGCGCTCCCGCTGCTGCGGCCGGCGATCGTCACCGTCCTCCTGCTGTCCGTCGTGGCGACGTGGAACAACTACTTCCTCGCCCTCGCGATGCTGCGGGACCCGCAGCTGCTGCCCATCACGGTCGGCCTCGACAACTGGCAGGCGCTGTCCAACGCCGGCGCGGGCGGCGAGCAGGTCTGGAACCTCATCGTCACCGGCGCGTTCGTCTCGATCCTGCCGCTGATCGTCGCCTTCCTCGCGCTGCAGCGGTACTGGCAGGGCGGCCTGACCCTCGGCGCCATCAAATGACCGCCGTCGCCCCCTGATCGACGCGCGCCTGCCCGCACGGGCGGCCCCGCGCACCTCCTCACCCGTTCGCACGACCCTCACCGAGAGGCCCCTCATGCTGCACGCGTCCCTGTCCCTCAGCCCGGCGTTCGTCGTCTCGCCGGTGCACCGCCGCACGTTCGGCTCGTTCGTCGAGCACCTCGGCCGCTGCGTCTACACCGGCATCCACGACCCCGAGCACCCGACGGCGGACGAGGACGGCTTCCGCAAGGACGTCGTGCAGGCGGTGCAGGAGCTGGGGGTCACGACGGTCCGGTACCCCGGCGGCAACTTCGTCTCCGGCTACCGCTGGGAGGACGGGATCGGCCCGGTGGACCGGCGGCCCGCACGGCTGGACCTGGCCTGGCACTCGACCGAGCCCAACACCGTCGGCGTCGACGAGTTCGTCCGCTGGTGCCGCAAGGCCGGCGTCGAGCCGATGATGGCCGTCAACCTCGGCACCCGGGGCGTCCAGGAGGCCCTCGACCTGCTCGAGTACTGCAACGTCGACGGCGGCACGCACTGGTCCGACCTCCGCCGGCAGCACGGGAGCCCGGAGCCGCACGGCATCACGATGTGGTGCCTCGGCAACGAGATGGACGGACCCTGGCAGATCGGTCACAAGACCGCCGAGGAGTACGGCCGGCTCGCCGCCGAGACGGCCCGCGCCATGCGCATGGTCCAGCCGGACCTCGAGCTCGTCGCGTGCGGCAGCTCCAGCTCGGCCATGCCGACCTTCGGGGAGTGGGAGCGCATCGTCCTCACCGAGGCCTACGAGCACGTCGACCACGTCTCCGCCCACGCCTACTACTTCGAGGAGGACGGCGACCTCGCCTCGTTCCTCGCCTCCGCGATGAACATGGACGCGTTCATCGACGACGTCGCCGCGACGGCCGACGCGGTGCGCGCCGCCCGCAAGCTGACCAAGCGCATCCACATCTCCTTCGACGAGTGGAACGTCTGGTACCAGCACGCGGCGCCGTCGGAGCCCCCGAAGGACAGCTGGCCGGTCGCCCCCGCGCTGCTGGAGGACCACTACAACGTGGCCGACGCCGTCGTCGTCGGGAACCTGCTCATCTCCCTCCTGCGGCACAGCGACCGGGTGCACGCCGCGAGCCTCGCCCAGCTGGTCAACGTCATCGCGCCGATCATGACCGAGCCCGGCGGCCGGCTGTGGCGGCAGACGACGTTCCACCCCTTCGCCCTCACCGCCCGCCACGCGGTGGGCGAGGTGCTCGCCGTCGAGCTCGCGTCGCCGACGCACGAGACGGCGAAGTTCGGCGAGACCCCGCTGCTGGACGCCGTCGCGACGCACGACGCCGAGACCGGCGACGTCGCCGTGTTCGTCGTCAACCGCTCGCTCTCCGACGACGCGACGCTCGAGGTCGACCTGCGTGCCTTCGGGGACCTCCGGGTCGCGGAGGCGCTGACCCTCGCCAACCCGGACGCGTACGCGCGGGCCACGGTCGACGACGACGCCTCGCTCGCCCCGGTGCCGAACACGTCGGCCACGGTGGACGGCGCCGCGGCGCGCGTCGTGCTGCCCCCGGTCTCCTGGACGATGCTGCGGCTGGTCCAGGCCTGAGCCGACCCGCGGGCGGGCGGGTCCGTCGAGCGCCCTCGCCCGCCCGTGGGTCGTCGTCGCGCCGGTGCAGGGGGCCGGCGCGCCGTCGTCGCCGGCTCTCGCCGGCC
>NZ_AXCW01000047.1 GCF_000603945.1 Actinotalea ferrariae CF5-4
CAGCAGCCGCGGGAGCGGGGGCGGCGGGAGCAGGGGCCGGTCCGGCTGCGATGGCCGCCTCGACGTCCCGCCGGACGATCCGCCCGCCGGGCCCCGTCCCGTGCAGTCGCGCCAGGTCCACGTCCGCCTCGCGGGCCATCTTGCGGGCGAGGGGGCTGGCGAACAGCCGCTGCCCGGCGGCGCCGGCCTCGGCCTGCGACGTCGCCGTCCCTCCGGCAGCCGGCTCGAGATCGCCCTTCGGCTCGGCAGCGCCACCCTCCTCGGCAGCGACTGCCGGGGCGGCAGCAGGCGCGGGCTCAGCGCCCGCCTCCTCGGCAGCCCCGGCGAGCTCGGCCGCACCACCGACCGCCGCGCCGTCGTCGGCGGAGCCCTGGGCCTCGGAGGCCAGGGAGGCGGCGGCCCCGAGGAGCGCGTCGACGTCGACGTCCTCCCCCGCGTCGCCGAGGACGGCGACGGGCGCCCCGACCTGCACCGTGTCCCCCTCGGCCGCGAGCCGGCGGACCAGCACGCCGGCGGTCTCGGCGGCGAGCTCGACCACGGCCTTCTCGGTCTCGACCTCGGCCAGGACGTCGCCGACCGCGACGGTGGCACCCTCGGCGGCCACCCAGGTGGCGATGACGGCCTCGCCGGCGCCCGTCATGACGGCCGGCATCCGGATCAGCGTCGCCACGTCAGCCACCCATCCCCTCGGTCACGCGCCGCAGGCCCTCGACGACCTCGGCGGTCTCCGCGATGGCGGCCCGCTCGAGCACCTTGGAGATGCTCGGCGACGCCTCGCGCCCCGTCACACGCTGGACGGGCTGGTCGAGCCAGTCGAAGAACCGGCGCTGGATCTCGTCGGAGAGCCACCCGCCGTAGGACGTGCCGATCGCCCCCTGCTCGGCGATGAGCACCGCGTTCGTCTTGCGGATCGACTGCCCGATGGTGTCCCAGTCGATGCTGGCCCGGTCGAGCCAGCGCAGGTCGATCACCTCCGCGTCGATCCCGGTCTGCTCGACCGCCTCGAGGGCGTGCCCGACCATGCTGAGGTAGGTGATCACGGTGACGTCGGAGCCCTCACGGCGCACCTTCGCCCGGCCGACCGGGAGGTGGTAGTCGAGGTCGTCCTCGGGGATCTCGCCGGTCGTCTGGTAGAGCCCGACGTGCTCGAGCACGAGCACCGGGTCCTCGATCGCGAGCGCGGTGTTCATCAGGCCCACGTAGTCGAACGGGTTCGACGGCGCGACGACCCGCCAGCCGGCGGCCGTCGCGAACAACCCCGCCGGGTCCATGGAGTGCTGCGACCCGTAGCCCGCTCCCTTCGCCACTTTGGTGCGCAGCACGAAGGGGACGGCGCTCTGGCCGCCGAACATGTGCCGCGCCTTGCCGATCTGGTTGAACAGCTGGTCGGCGGCCACCCACAGGAAGTCGGGGTACATCAGCTCCACGACCGGGCGGAACCGCCCGTCGAGCGCCATGCCGCCGCCGAGGCCGACGAACGCGTTCTCGCTGATCGGCGTGCCGAGCACGCGACCGGGGAACGCCTCGACGAGGCCCTTGGTCGCGCCGTTCGTGCCGCCGCCGAGGCGGTGGACGTCCTCGCCGAGGACGACGATCCGCTCGTCGGTCGACATCCGGCGGTGCATGACCCCCGCGACGGCCTCGACGAACCGCTTGGTGACCATCGACCCGGCGAAGTCCTCGGCCTCCGCGGTGCGCGCGTCGGCGACCTCGGACAGGTCGCTGCGGATGCCGACGTCGACGAACTTCGTGTCCGGCCACAGCTCCGGCCGGATCCGCCGCGTCCCCGGCTTGCCCTCCGGGTCGGGCTCGACGAGCGCGGCGGCGACGGCGGCCATGGCCTCCGTGGCCTGCGCACGGACCTTCGCGACCGCGTCGGTGTCGACGAGGCCGCGCGCGATCATCTCGGTGGCGACGCGCTCGAGCGGGTCGCGCGCGCGCCACTGCGCCTCCTCCTCCTTCTTGCGGTAACCGAAGGCGGAGCCGGGGTACGGGCCGTTCTGGTGGAAGAAGCGGTAGACCTCGGCCTCCACGAGCACCGGGCCCTTGCCGGCACGCATGTGCTCGACGGCCTCCGTCATCGCCAGGTGGACGGCGAGCGGGTCCATGCCGTCCACGCGCCACGACGCGAGCCCGAAGCCGGGGCCGCGCGCGGACAGGCGCGGCTCGCCCGTGACCTCCTCCACGGTGGTGGAGACGGCGTAGCGGTTGTTCTCCACGAAGAAGCACAGCGGCAGGTCCCACGCCGCGGTGAGGTTCATCGACTCCAGCACCGAGCCGATGTTGATGGCCCCGTCCCCGAAGTAGGTGACCGTCACGTCGTCGGTGCCGCTGTGCCGCTGGGCCCACGCGTTGCCGGCGGCGAGGGGGACGCCGCCGCCGACGATCGCGTTGGTGCCGAGCGCCCCGGCCTCCATCCACTGCAGGTGCATCGAGCCGCCGCGGCCGCGCGACCAGCCCTGGTCGAGCCCGAGGATCTCCGCGAGCGTCCGCCGCAGCACCGCCGCGAGGTCGTCGGGGACGAGGGCCTCGAGGTCCAGCTCGGGGGTGACGTAGGAGATCACCTTGGCGAGGAACTGGTGGTGGCCGCGGTGCGTGCCGTTGACGCCGTCGGACGCCCGCAGCGCGAGCACCGAGCCGACCGCGCCGCCCTCCTGGCCGATGCTCGAGTGGGCGGGCCCGTGGACGAGGTTCTGCCCGGCGAGGTCGAGGACCGTCTCCTCGAACGCCCGCACGAGGTGGAGCTGGCCGAGCATCGTCGCCAGCAGGCCCGGGTCGGCCGCCGCCCAGTCCTCGGGGGTGGTCTCCAGCTGGACCCAGGGCGAACCGGGCTCGAGGGGCGTCCTGCGCATGGTCGATTCTCCTTCGAAACGAACCTCTGGATCCCGAGCCTAAGGCGTGATTGGATACATTCACAAGACCACGTGCCGCCATGAGCACGATTCACGGCCGTATCGGTGATGGTCGGATACAACCCAAGGAGGAGCGATGGCGCTTCCCGGTCTGGTCGGCACGGAGCACATCGGCGTCACGGTGCCGGACCTGGACGAGGCTGAGCGGTTCCTGGTCGACGTCCTCGGCTGCACGCGGGTCTACTCGCTGGGCCCGTTCGAGCGCGACGACGACTGGATGGCCGTCCACCTGGGGGTCCACCCCCGCACCGTCATGCGCGAGCTGCGCTTCTACCGCCTGGGCACGGGACCGAACCTCGAGGTGTTCCAGTACGAGGCCGCCGACGGGCAGGCGCCGCAGCCGCGCAACAGCGACATCGGCGGCCACCACCTGGCGATCTACGTGCACGACCTCGACGCCGCCGTGGCGTACCTGCGCGAGCAGGGCGTCGAGGTCATGGGCGAGCCGACGGCGAGCACCCGCCACTCGGCGGGCCAGCGCTGGGTCTACTTCCGGTCGCCGTGGGGCATGCAGCTGGAGCTGGTCAGCTACCCCGAGGGCAAGGCCTACGAGAAGGACCCCGGGACGACGACGCTCCTGTGGCACCCCGCGGACCCGACGGCCTGAGCCGGATCCCCGGGGAGCCGGGGAGGAAGCAAGGGAGGATGCCGCGCATGACGACGACGCAGCCCGCCGACGCCCCGACGACCGACACGGGCCCCGCCTCCGACCGCATCGTCGACGGCCTGCGCCGGCAGATCCTCACCGGTGCCCGGGCGCCGGGCACGCGCATCCTCCAGGAGGACCTGGCGCGGGAGTTCAATGCCAGCCGCCTGCCCGTGCGCGACGCGCTGCGCCGGCTCGAGGGCGAGGGCCTGGTCCGGCTCGTCGCGAACACCGGCGCCTGGGTCGAGTCGCTGTCGGTCCACGAGTGCACCGAGGCGTACCTCATCCGCGAGCGCCTCGAGCCCCTGCTGCTGTCGCTGTCCGCACCGCACCTCGACGACGCCGTCGTCGACCGGCTCGCCGACCTGGCCACCCGCATGCAGGGCGCGGACCTCGAGACGTTCCTGCGGCTGGACCGGGAGTTCCACCTGCTCTCCTACAGCGGCGGGGCGGCACCGTCGATCGAGGAGATCGTCCGCCGGCTGTGGAACTCCACGCAGCCCTACCGGCGCGCGTACGCGGTCCTGGTCGGGGTGGCCGACAGCCCGGCCACGCACGCCGAGCACACGCTGCTGGTCGAGGCACTGCGCCGACGCGACCCGCAGGACGCGGCGCACGTGCTGGAGCTGCACATCCGGCGGACGCGGGTCGAGCTGGCGCGGCACCCCGATGTCTTCGACACCGACTGAGCCCGGGGACCGGTCGGTGCGCGGCGACAGCGAGGTGCCCGGGGACAGCGAGGCGCCCGGGAGCCGTTCGGCCGAGCCCGAGAAGCGCGAGCTGCGCGGCGCCCTCCGCCTGCTCCACTCCGCCGTCTTCCTCGCGTCGTTCGACCGGCTGGCCATCGCCCCCCTCCTCCTGCCGATCGCGCTGGACCTGGACGTCCCGGTCGAGCAGGTCGCGGCCGTCGCGACGCTCTACTTCGTCGGTTACGGCGCCACCCAGGTCCTGTGGGGTTTCGCGTCCGACCGCCTCGGCCGCGTGCGGACGGTCCGGATCGCCCTCGCGCTGAGCGTCCTGTCCGGCGTCGTCGGGATCCTCGCGCCCACCGTCGGGGTCCTCGCCGTCGCGCGGCTCGTCGCCGGCGCGGCCTACGCCGCCGTGTTCCCCACCGCGATCATCTACATCGGCGACTCCCTGCCGGCGCACCGTCGGCACGGGCCGCTCGCCGACCTCATGGCCGTGTCCGCGGTCGGGATGGCCACCGCGACCCTCGTGGCCGCGGGGATCGCCGACCTCAGCGGCTGGCGGGCGGCCTTCGCCGCGCCGACGGCGG
>NZ_AXCW01000048.1 GCF_000603945.1 Actinotalea ferrariae CF5-4
CGTCGTCCTGGTCGTCCTGCTGCGCCGCGTCCCGGAGCCCGCCGGCGACGCGCCCCGGCAGCGCCCCGGGGCCTCCCTCGCGGCGGTCCTGCTGCGGCCGTGGCCCGTCGTCGTCCTGGTGCTCGTCCTGGTCGAGGGCATGGTGCTGGTCGGCGTGCTCACCTACCTCCCGGCGCTGCTGCAGCGGGCGGGGATGAGCGCCACGGGCTCGGGTCTGGTGACCGCCGGGTACGGCGTCGCGGTCCTGCTCGCCGCACCGCTGGTGAAGCGGCTCGCGCGCGCCGGGATGTCCGCCCCGCTCCGCCTCGGCACCGGCGGGGTGCTCGCCACGGCGGCCTACGTCGCGCTGCTGCTCGACCAGGAGTGGGTCGGGGTGCTCGCCGCGTGCGTCCTGCTGGCCGGCGCGTGGGCCTTCATGCACACGGCGCTGCAGAGCTGGATCACCGAGGTCGCTCCCGGCGCGCGGGCCACCGCCGTGAGCCTCTTCGCCTCGGGCCTCTTCCTGGGCGGCGCCGCGTGGACCGCGCTCGGCGCGGCGCCCTTCGCTTCCGGGCGGTTCACCGGCTACCTGGTCGCGGGCGCGGTGCTGTCCGCCGCGCTGGGCGTCGCGGCGACGTGGCTGCACCGGGTCGCCTACCGCGCCTGAGCGATTCCACCCGCGCCTCGGCGGGAGCCGGGCCGCCCCTACCGCGCGGGAGCCTCCGGCACGGGTGCCGTCGACCCCCGGGCGACCAGGTCGACGCCGAGGGAGAGCGTCGTCGTGGCCGAGGCGCCGTCGCGCAGCCACCGCAGCAGGATGCGGCTGCCCTCCGCACCGATGGCGGAGTGCGGGACGTGGACCGTGGTCAGGGGCGGCGACAGCTTGTCGACGAACGGCATGTCGTTGTACCCGACGACGCTCACGTCCTCCGGGCAGCGCAGGCCCCGCTCCTCCAGCACGTCCAGCAGGCCGACGGCGATCTGGTCGTTGCCCGCGATGATCGCCGTCGGACGCGCGCGGTCCAGCAGGAGCCGCCCCGTGCGGGCGCCCTCGCCGACCGAGTACGTCACGCACTCCTCCAGGAGCTCCGGGTCCAGGTCCCCGCCGAGCTCGAGCATGAACTGGCGGAACGCCCGCGCCCGCTCCACGCCGGTGGACATGGTCACCGGCCCGGACAGGTGGCCGATGCGCGTGTGCCCGAGTGCCCGCAGGTGCCGCACCGCCTGCTCCATCCCCCACACGTCGTCGCCCATGACGCACGGCAGCGTGGTCCGGTCGGTGCGCCGGTTGAGCAGCACGGTCGGCACGCCTGCGTCGGCCAGGGCGCGGACGGCGGCGTCCTCGCGCCGCGCCGAGGCGACCAGGAGGCCGTCGACCTGGCGGGAGCGGAGCGTGTCGAACGCCTCGGCCTCCTTCACCGGGTCGTTGTCCGTGTCCGCGATGACCGAGCTGTAGCCCGCCTGCGTGAGCACCGCCGCCGCGCCGCGCACCATGGGCGCGAAGACGGGGTTGGAGAGGTCGGGCACGACGATGCCGACCGTCATCGTCCGGTTCGTCTTCAGCCCGCGCGCGATGGAGTTCGGCCGGTAGGCCAGCGCCTTGGCGGCGGCCTGGACGCGCCGCACCGTCGCCTCGCTGACCAGGCCCTGCGTCAGCGGGTTGAGGGCGCGCGACGCCGTCCCCGGGTGGACGCCCGCCCGCTCGGCGACGTCCTTGAGGGTCGCTCCCGTCGCGACGTCACCGGACACGTGCCCACCCCACCGTGTGGGCACCGTAGGCACTGCGGGCACTGCGGGCACTGCGGGCACTGCGGGCACTGTCGGCACTGCCCAGACGGCCGGCCCTGCCGGCGCCCTCGACGCTGTCGGTCCTCACTGCTCGGCCCCCTCCGGACGTGGCTCGGCTCGGTTCACCAGTCGACGGCAACGTACTTGGACTCGGTGTACTCCAGGAGGCCCTCGTGACCGCCCTCCCGGCCGAGCCCGGACTGCTTGGTGCCGCCGAACGGCGCCGCCGGGTCGGAGACCACGCCGCGGTTGAGCCCCACCATGCCGCAGTCGAGCGCCTCGGCGACACGCAGGCCGCGGGCGAGGTCGCGCGTGAAGACGTACGCGACGAGCCCGTACTCGGTGTTGTTGGCCAGGCGGACGGCCTCCTCGTCGTCGTCGAAGACGACGACCGGGGCGACCGGGCCGAAGATCTCCTCGTCCAGGATCCGCGCCCCGGCCGGCACGTCCGCGAGGACCGTCGCCGGGTAGAAGTACCCCGGTCCGTCGCCGGGCCGTCCGCCGACGAGCACGCGCGCGCCCCGGCCGGCCGCGTCCTGGACGAGCTCGTGCACCTTCTCGACGGCCTCGGCGTTGACCAGCGGGCCGAGCGCGGCGCCGGAGAGCCCGGGCCCGGTGGTCACGTCGGCCATCCGCCGGGCGAGCCGCTCGGTGAACTGCGTCGCGATGCTCCGGTGCACGTACATCCGGTTGGCAGCCGTGCACGCCTCGCCGCCGTTGCGCATCTTCGCGACCATCGCGCCGTCGACGGCGACGTCGAGGTCGGCGTCCTCCAGGACGACGAGGGGCGCGTTGCCGCCGAGCTCCATCGAGCAGGAGACGACCTGGTCGGCGGCGACCTTGAGCAGCGTGCGCCCCACCTCGGTCGAGCCCGTGAAGGACAGCTTGCGCACCCGCGGGTCCGCGAGCACCGCCTGCGCCACCGCGCCGGACCGGCGGGAGGGCAGCACGTTGACGACCCCGGCCGGGACGCCGGCCTCGGCGAGCACCTCGGCGAGCGCGAGCGCCGTCAGGGGCGTCTCGGACGCGGGCTTGAGGATGACCGTGCAGCCGGCGGCAAGGGCTGGTCCGATCTTGCGGGTCGCCATCGCGGCCGGGAAGTTCCACGGCGTGATGAGCAGGGAGATGCCGATGGGCTGGCGGAGCACGACGATCCGGTTGTTCCCGGACGGCGCGGTGCGGACGTCGCCCGCGATGCGCACGGCCTCCTCGGCGTACCACCGGAAGAACTCGGCGGCGTAGGCCACCTCACCGCGGGCGTCGGCGAGCGCCTTGCCGTTCTCGCGGACCATGAGCTCGGCGATCTGCTCGCCCCGGGCTGTCATGAGCTCGAACGCCCGGCGCAGGATCTCCGAGCGCTGCCGTGGCGACGTGGCCGCCCACCCGGCCGCGGCGGCGTCAGCAGCGTCGACGCACCGACGCGCGTCCTCGACGGTCCCGTTCGCGACCTGGGCGATCTCCTCGCCCGTGGCGGGGTCGACGACGGCGAACCGGCCGCCGTCCTCGGCCGCGGTCCAGCGGCCGCCCACGTAGAGGTCGGTGGGGACCCGCAGGCCCGTCACGAGGTCCTCGAGCGTCGTCTGGGTCATCGGTGTGTCCTCGTTCCTCTGCGTCACGGGTCGGTCAGGACGAGGGCACGGCGTTCGTGATCATCGTCCCATGCTGCGGCGCGTCGCTCACTCCGGGGCGACGGCGATCACGGCGATCTCCAGGCGGAGGCCGGGGTCGGTGGCGAGCCGGACGACCTCGACCGACGTGCTCGTCGGGACGTGCCCGCCGAGCCACGCCCCCTGGTGGGCGTTCACGACGTCCTGGTCCTCGGCGACGTGGGTGAAGAAGCGGTCCATCCGGACGATGTCCTGCCGTCGGCAGCCGGCCGCCTCCAGGGCGAGGTCCAGGTGCCGGAACAGCCGATCGACCTGACCCTCGATGCCCGTCGGGACCGCCGCGAACTGCTCGGGGACGTGCGGGTGGTCGTGGTACGGCGGTGCCGCGGTGATGCCGGAGATGTAGACGGTGCGGCCCCCGTGCACGCGGATCGCCGGGACGTAGACCTGCTTGATGTCGGGGCTCCAGCCCTCGTGGTGGATGACCTCGAGGCGCTCGTCCGAGCTGCTCACGGCACGTCCTCCTCCTGCCCGGCTCCGGTCGGCTCCGGCGCGCCGGGGGCGGCCGGGCTGCACCAGCGTCCTTGCTGGCCGTCGGGCGATGCACTCGATTGCTCGTCGCTTGGGGTCCTCACAGTCAATCACGCCGTGAGCGCCACTTGCAATCCTTTGCAGCCCGGCCCGCATCCTGAGCCGCACCCCGGAGCCTGAGAGCACCCGCGCGGGCCCCCTTCCACGCACCGAGCACGCGGTGTTAGCCTGCTTCGCAATCGTTTGTTCACCGTGCGGCCGCCCGGACGACAGCGCTGTCGTCCCCGGCGCGGCGAGGGAGACGTGCCATGACGCAGCAGCAGCCCGACGCCGACCTCGTGCTCCTCGGCGGCCGGATCTCGACGCTCAGCCTCGACCCGGGCACGCCGGCCGAGGTGAGCGCGCTCGCCGTCCGGTCGGGACGGGTCCTCGCCGCGGGCGACGACGACGCGGTCCGGGCGCACGTCGGACCCGCCACCCGGGTCGTCGAGCTCGGCGGGCGGCGCGTCGTGCCCGGTCTCGTCGACTCGCACGTGCACTTCATGCGCGCCGGCCGCACCTGGGACGACGAGGTCCGCTGGGAGAGCATGACCAGCCTCGCGGACGCCCTCGCGGCCGTGGCCGAGCGTGCGGCGGAGCTCCAGCCGGGCGCGTGGATCCGGGTCATCGGAGGCTGGTCCGAGGACCAGTTCGCCGAGCGCCGCGGTCCCACGCGCGCCGAGCTCGACGCCGTCGCGCCGGACAACCCCGTGTTCGTCCAGGCGCTCTACGAGTACGCCGTCTTCAACAGCGCCGGCATCGCCGCGCTCGGACTCGACGAGGCCAGGATCGCCGCCTCCCCCACCCCGGACCAGTTCGAGCGCGACGCGGACGGGTCCTGGAACGGCCGGGGCAACGGCCGGATGGCCCAGCTCTCGTGGTTCTACAACCAGCTCCCGCCGCCGCCCTTCGAGCGGGAGGTCGTCTCGACCGGCCGGCTGTCGCGGGAGTTCGCCCGGCTGGGCCTGGTCGGCGCCATGGACGGCGGTGGCGTCAACTCCGGGCCCGACGTCTACGGCGCGCTCCACGAGGCGTGGCGGCAGGGGCTGCTGCGCACGCGCGTCCGGCTGCTCAAGCACGCCACCCGGCGCGGCACCGAGGCGGAGGACTTCGCCGGGTACGCCCGCTTCGGTGAGCCGCGCTTCGGTGACGGGATGCTGAAGTGGTCCGGGATCGGCGAGATCATCCTGTACCGCAGCCACGACGACCTCGGGAAGCCCGCCGACTTCTCGCCGGAGGCCCTCGCCGAGGCCAAGGAGATCCTGCTCCCCTTCGCGCGCAAGGGCTGGGCCGTCCAGATCCACGTCATGAACCGCGAGTTCCTCGAGGGCCTGCTGGACCTGTTCGAGGAGATCCACGCGGAGGTGCCGATCGACACCCTGCGGTGGTCCCTCATCCACGCCAACGCCGTGACGGCGGCCGACGTCCCCCGCCTGCGCGCGCTCGGCGTCGGCGTCCTGCACCAGGCCCTCCTGCGGTTCAACGGGCAGCAGCTGCTCGACGCCTGGGGTGCGGAGCGGGTCGCCGGGTCCCCGGCCCTGCGCGCGCTCCTCGACGCCGGCATCCCGCTCGGGCTCGGCTCCGACGGCATGCGCGCGTCGTCCTACAACCCGTGGGCGAGCATGCAGCACTTCATCACCGGCCTGACCGTCGGCGGCACGCCCACCCTGCAGGGCAAGAACCTGCTCAGCCGCGAGGAGGCCCTGGCGGGCTACTCCCGGGACACCGCCTGGTTCTCGAGCGAGGAGCACGAGCGGGGACAGCTGGTCCCCGGGTTCCTGGCCGACCTGGCCGTGCTCTCCGAGGACTACTTCGAGGTCCCGATCGAGCGGCTGCCCGCGATCACGTCGGAGCTGACGCTGCTCGGCGGCGACGTGGTGTGGAGCTCAGGCGCCGTCGTGCCCGCCACCGACTGACCCGCCGCCGACCGACCCGGCACCCTCGAGCCGGACCAGCCCGGACCCCACCCGGTCGTCGGTCGAGGCCGGGCGCGGCGAGCCGTTGACGATGTACCAGATGCCCCGCGCCTCCTCGTCGGTGTGGTTGACGTAGAGGTGCGGGCGCATCGAGTCGAAGCAGAACGAGTCCCCCGCGCGCAGGACGTAGGTCTCGGACTCGAGCCGCAGCGTCAGCTCCCCCGACAGCACGTAGCCGTGCTCGACCCCCGCATGCCGGGTCAGGACCTCCCGGCCGGAGCTGGACGCCCGCGGCGCGTACGTCGCGAGGACGCCGTCGACGTGATCGGGGCCGGGCATCACCGCGAGGCCCTGCCACGTCACCCCGTCCCCCATCGTGATGGCCGGCGCCTCCGCGGCACGCTGCACGGGGTGGGCGGACCGGGAGTCCGGGAGCGAGCCGGCGCCGGGCCGGTGGTCGAGGATGTCGTCGACGGACAGGTCGAGGCAGGTCACCACGGCGTAGAGGGTCGTGACGGACGGCTGGACCTTCCCCGTCTCGACCTGCGACAGCAGGCTGGGCGAGACGCCGGCCAGCGCCGCCGTCTCGCGCAGGCTCATCCCCCGCGCCAGACGCGCCTCGCGGATGCGCTGGCCGAGCTTGCCCGTCACGCCGCGCCACTCGCGCCCGCGCGTCGTCGTACCCGGCTCGTCGCCCGCCACGGCCGACCTCCTCGCCTCGTCCTGCGCAGACCTTGCCGCAATGTACCGCCCTGCTGAACAGCCCTCCCTCAGCCGCGCAGGAGCCCCCGCACCAGCGCGGCGACCTCGCCTGGCGCCTCCTCGGGGACGAAGTGGTCCGTGCCGGCGACGACGGCGCCGCGCACGTCCGCGCGCAGGTCGGAGCGCAGGTCGGAGCGCAGGTCGTCGCGCGGGTCCGCGCCCAGGTCGGGGCGCAGGGCCAGGCTCGTCGCGAACGCCGCCTCCGACAGGAACGGGCTCTCTGCGCCCCGCACGAGCAGCGTCGGGACGGTGGTGCCGCGCAGTGCCCCGGTGAGGTCGACGTCCATCGCGGCCAGGGTCTGGTCGACCGCCCACGGCGCGGCGCGGGGGACGAAGCCGCCGTCGACCGCCTCGTACAGGTGGCGCACGCGACGCTCGACGGCGTCCGGGGGAAGTCGCGGGGAGCGGGCGAGGACCGCACGCCGGACGGCGTCCTCGTCGGGGAGCGGGCCTTCTCCCCCGGAGCGCGACTGCCGGAGCCGCTCGAACACCTCCGGCTCGATGCCGGCCGCGTAGTCGATCGCGACGACCGCCCCGATCCGCTCCGGCAGGGCCGATCCCGCGAGGATCGCGTTCCGGGCGCCGAGCGAGTGCCCGACGACGGCGCGCGCCGGGCCGAGCACGTCGAGCACCGCCGCGACGTCGGCGACGTAGTCCTCGGCCGTGTACCCGTGCGCCGGCCTGTCCGAGCGGCCGTGCCCGCGCTGGTCGACCGCGACGCACCGGTACTCCCGGCCGAGGTCCTCCAGCACCGGGTCCCAGACGGCTGCCCCCGCCGTGATCCCGTGGAGGAAGAGCAGCAGCTCGCCCTCCCCCGCGCTGCGCGCGGCCACGGCGAGCCGCGGCGTGCTCAGCACGGAGCCGGTGACGGCCACGTCAGTAGGGGTTGGCGATGAAGAGGTCCTGCGCCGGGAACCTGGTGAGGACCTCGATGCCGTAGTCCGTCACGACGACCTCCTCCTCGATGCGGGCCGCCGAGATGCCGTCGGAGGCGGGGCAGTACGTCTCCATCGCGAAGACCATGCCCGCCCGCAGCTCGACCGGGTCCTTCATCGAGTTCAGGCGCGAGATGATCGGCCGCTCGTGCAGCCCCAGCCCGAGCCCGTGGGCGAACTGCAGCCCGAAGGCGGCGAGCTCGTTGTCGAAGCCGAAGTCCTGCGCCCGGGGCAGCACGGCCGCGACCTCGTCCGAGCCGACGCCGGGGCGCAGGGCGTCGAGCGCCACGTCCATCCACTCCCGGGCCTGCGTGTAGGCGTCGCGCTGGCTCTGCGTCGCCCAGCCGACCCCGAAGGTGCGGTAGTAGCAGGTCCGGTAGCCGTTGTAGGAGTGGATGATGTCGAAGAAGGCCTGGTCACCGGGCCGGATGATGCGGTCGGTGAAGTTGTGCGGGTGGGGGTTGCACCGCTCGCCGGAGATCGCGTTGATCGCCTCGACCTGGTCCGAGCCGTACTCGTAGAGCCGCTTGTTCGCCAGCGCCACGATCTCGTTCTCCCGCACCCCGGGCCGCAGCGCGTCGACGATGTCCTGGTAGACGCCGTCCACCATGGCGGCCGCCTGGTTGAGCAGCATGATCTCGTCGACGTTCTTGATGACCCGCGCGTCGAGCATCGACTGCTGGGCGTCCGCGATGCGGATCCCCTGCCGCTGGAGCTCGAAGAGGAAGGGCGGCTCGACGATGTCCAGGCCGAGCGGCGCGTCCGCGAGGCCCTCCTCGGCCAGGATCCCCCGGATCTCCGTGACGGCGTCCTTCATGAGGTCCGCGCCGCCCTCCGGGGCGACCGCGCCCCGGAAGCCGAGGAAGCCCGGCCGGTGGTTCTCCTGCGGCATCCAGTCCGAGTACATCCGGTGGTGCCGGACGGCGGACCCGAAGTCCCACAGGATCGGGTCACGCCCGGGCAGCAGCAGCGCGTAGCGGATCATCTTGTCGCCGAGCGCCCCGCCGATCCACGTCTGGGTCGTGTACCGGATGTTGTAGAAGTCGAAGAGCAGGAAGGCGCCGCACCCGCTCGCCTCGAGCGCGGCGTGCGCCCGGCTCAGCCGGTAGCGCCGCAGCCGCTCGAAGTCGACGCGGTGCTCGTAGTCGACGGCGACCTGACCGGGCGCGCCCAGCGGACGCACCCCGGGCGGGCGGGCGCTGGGGCGCTCGAACGCGCGCTCCCCGCCCGGACCGTGGCGGTGGGTCATGTCACTCGGCCTCGAGGCCGTCGCTGACGTCGGCGTCCTCCGGCTGGATGTCCAGACCGGACCCGCGGGCGACGGTGAGGATGAGCGACGCGAAGTCCTGCTGGGTGTTGCCGTTGCCGACCTCCTGCGCGACGAGGTTGCGCGTCACCGAGGCGACCGGCATGACGACGCCGGACCGTGCCGCGGCCTTGAGCCCGAGGTCGAAGTCCTTCTGCAGCAGGACCGGGGTGAAGGTCGGCGTGAAGTCGAGGTGGACCAGGGCCGGCGTCTTGTACTGGGTGAACACCGATCCCATGACGGAGTCGTTGAGGAAGGCGAGGAAGTCGGCCCGCTTCACGCCGGCACCCTCGACCAGGACGGTGACCTCGGCCATCGACTGGACGACGACGCCGAGGAAGACGTTGTGGGCGATCTTGACGATGCGCGCCAGCTCGCCCTCGCCGACGTACGTCACGCCCCGGCCCCACGTCCGCAGCAGCGGCTCCGCCTCGTCGAACGCCGCCCGCGGACCGGACGCGGCGACCGTCAGCTTGCCCGCGGCGATGACGGCGGGGTTGCCGGACACCGGCGTCGCCAGGAAGCCGACGCCGCGCGATTCGGCGGCGGCGCGCACGACCTCGCTGGCCTCCACCGACACCGTCGAGGCGTCCCCGACGAGGCGCGGCGCGTGGTCGGGGTCGGTCAGCAGGCCGCCCTCACCGAGCATGACGTCCTGCAGGTCCTTGTCCGCCGAGACCATGGAGAAGACGACGTCGCGCGTGGCCAGCTCGACCGGACGGTCGACGAGCGTCGCGCCGGACGCCGTCAGCGGCTCCGCCTTGGCCTTGGTGCGGTTGTAGACCGCCACGTCGTAGCCGGCGTCGAGCAGGCGCTTGGCCAGCTGGAACCCCATGCGGCCCGCACCGATCCACCCGACGGTGGGCTTCGTGTCACTCATTGCTGCTCCTTGTTCGGACGGACGCTGCTCCGTCGGGCGGTCGATGTGCCGTCGTGGACCACCCCGGTCGCCGTGCTGGACGGCCGGGTCGCGGGCACACGGTCGTCAGATGCCGAGGTACTGCTCCAGCGGGGAGGTGTCGGCACGCAGCTGGGCGGCGGTGCCGGTCCACGTGCTGCGGCCGGTGTCGTCGATGATCACCACGTGCTCGGCGATGTCGAGGGCGAGGTCGACGTTCTGCTCGGCGAGCAGGATCGACAGACCCGAGGAGCGCAGCTCCGCCAGGCGGTCCTGGATGATGTCGAGGATGGCCGGGGCCAGGCCCTCGCTCGGCTCGTCCATGATCAGCAGACGAGGGTTCGTCATGAGGGCCCGGCCGATCGCGAGCATCTGCTGCTCCCCGCCGGACAACGAGCGGGCCATCTGCTTCGAGCGGTCCGCCAGACGCGGGAAGAACTCGAAGACCCGCTCGACGGTCCACGGCTCGCCCGCCGACGCCGCCCTGCGCCGGGGGACCACCGTGAGGTTCTCGGTGGTGGTCAGCGAGCCGAAGACGCGTCGGCCCTGCGGGACGAGGGCGATCCCCACCCGGGAGATCTGGAAGGGCGCCTTGCGGGTGATGTCCTCCCCGCCGAAGACGATGGAGCCCCGCGCCACCGTCGGCGGCCGCAGCCCGCAGATCGAGCGCACGAGCGTCGTCTTGCCCATGCCGTTGCGCCCGAGCAGGGCGACGGACTGCCCGTCGCCGACCGTGAGGTCGACGCCGTGCAGGACAGCGGCCGTCGCGTAGCCGACGTGCAGGTCCGAGACCTCGAGAGTCACTTCTTGTCACGCCTTCCGAGGTAGATGGCCTTGACCGTCTCGTTGTCCCGGACCTCCTGGGGGGTGCCCGTGACGACGTGCCGGCCGTTCTCCATGCACATGACCCGGTCTGTCAGACCGAGGGCGAGGGACATGTCGTGCTCGATGAGCAGGATGGGCAGGGTCCGCGGCAGCTCCTCGATGAGCCGCCGCAGCGTCGAGCGCTCCACGGCCGACAGGCCCGCGGCGGGCTCGTCGAGCAGGAGGATCTCCGGCTCGGTGACGAGCGCCATCGCGATCTCGAGCTGGCGCTGCTCGCCGTGGGACAGGTCGGCGACGGTGTCCTGCGCCCGCCGGCTGAGGCCGACCGACTCCAGCGAGGCGAGGGCGCGCTGCGAGATCTCGTCCTTCGGGCGTTGCGGCCGCCAGAAGACCCGGGCCCGCGGCGTGCCGCCGCGAGCGGCGACCCGGACGTTGTCGAGGACCGTCATGTCCCGGAACAGGTTCGACACCTGGAAGGTCCGGCCCAGCCCGAGGCGGGCACGGCGTGCCGTGCCCACCCGGGTGACGTCCTGACCGAAGAGCTCGACCGTGCCTGCCGTGGGCAGCTCGTCCCCCGCCAGGAGCTTGAAGAGCGTCGTCTTGCCCGCCCCGTTCGGACCGATGACGCCGATGCGCTCACCGGGCGCCATCGTCAGCGAGATGCCGTCGACCGCCTGCACGCCGCCGAAGCGCTTGCCGACCGCGTCGGCGACGAGGACGGGGGCTCCGGGCCCTCGCGGGCCCGGAGCCGTCCTGACCGCTGCAGCCATGACTGCTAGCCCTGGAACTGCTGGGAGTAGTTCGGACGGGCCATCGCCTCTTCGGGGTCCATGCCGAGCCACTGGTCGACCGCGTCGAACGTCTCGATCGGCACGTTGAGGAGCTGGCCGTCGACCTCCTGGACCTCCCGGATGTAGACCGGGCTGACCGGGTTGTTGTACTCGTCGAAGACGGTCTTGCCGAGGATCGAGTCCTCGAACGTGGTGGCCGAGATCGCGGCGACGAGCTCGTCACCGGTCACGAGGCCGTTCTCCGCGAGCACCTGGGCGACCTGGCTGGCGGTGACGTACCCGCCCGCGACGTTGAGCGAGGGGATCTTGCCGTCGTAGCGCTCGGCGTACGCCGCGTTGAACTCCGCCACCTCGGGGGCGTCGCGACCCTCGGCCCAGTTGCTGACCGAGTGGATGCCCAGCACCTCGGTACCCATCGCGCGCAGGGTCGCCTGGTCCATGGAGCAGCAGTTCATCAGGAGCGGCTGCGTGTCCTTGAGGCCGAGGCCGAGGAAGCTGCGCATGAAGTCCGGTCCGGGCGCACCGCCCGCCGTGGCGACGTACGCGATGTCGGCGCCCGCGGACTGGAGCTGGGAGACGTAGGTGCTGAAGTCCGACGTGCCGTTGGGGTACCAGAACTGGGCGGTCACCTCGCCGCCGTTCTGCTCGAAGCCCTGCTTGAAGCCGGCGCAGGACTCCCACCCGAAGGCGTAGTCCGGGCAGAGCGTGACGGCCGTCTCGTGCCCCTGGTCCGCGGCCCAGACCCCGCCGGGGTAGTTCGCCTGCGAGCCCGACATCGAGCCGGAGCGCACGGTGAAGTCGTTCGCGGCGCGCTGCGTCAGGTCGTCGGCGGCAGCGACCGGGTGCAGGTTGGGGACGCCGACCGACGAGGTGTACTCCGCGACGGCGAGCGCCGTGTTGGCGAGCAGCGGGCCGACCACGACGTCGACCTGGTCGGACTCGACGAGCTTGCGGGCCTTCGTCAGCGAGATCTCCGGGTTGCCCGCGTCGTCCTCGACGATGGTCTCGACCGTGACCCCGTTCACCTCGTTGCCGTTGATCTCCCAGTACAGGTTCCAGCCGTCGACCATCTCCTGGCCGGCGACGGCGAAGTTGCCCGTGATCGGTGAGATGTAGCCGACCTTGAGGGTGCCCTCGGCCTGGGCGGGCGCCTCGTCACCCGTCTCGTCGTCGGACGCGCCGGCGGTCTCGGCGGGCGGCTCGGTGGGGTCCTCGGAGCTGGCGGGGGCACAGGCGGTGAGCGCGAGCGCGGCCACCACCCCGAGGCTCAGGGCGGCGCTCCACCGCGGAAGAGTCAACATCGTTGTCGACCTCATGGCAGTTCCTCTCGTGTCGTGCAGGGGACGGGTCAGGGGATGGTCAGGGGATGGTGGTGGTCGTGGTGAGCCCGGCAGGCTCCGCGGTGTCGGGCTCGCCGGCGTCGGTGCCCCGCCGCCGACGGCGCAGCACCTTCGCGGCGCTCCCGACGAGGCCTGCTCGGGCGAACAGGATCGTGAGGATGAAGATGAGGCCGAGGACGGTCGGCCACCGCTCGACGGAGTTGGAGACGACGTTCTCGACGAGGATGACGATGGCGGCTCCGACGAGCGGGCCCAGCGTGGTGCCGAGGCCGCCGAGGAGCACCATGACGATGAGGAGCACGGACCGGCCGAGCTCCGTCGCGGACGGGCTGACGAAGTGCGTGTGCCACACGGCGAGGAGACCGGCCAGGCTGGCGATCGTCCCCGAGATCATGAACGCGCCCAGCTTGTAGGCCGGGACGTAGTAGCCGAGGCTGCGCATGCGGCTCTCGGAGTCGCGGATGCCCCGCAGCGTGGCGCCGAACGGGGACCGGCTGACGACCCACAGCGCAGCGGTCGTCACGGCGAAGCAGCCGACGAGGAACAGGTAGAACGCCCACGGCTCGGCGAGCACCTCGGGCCGCTCGATGCCGGTGATGCCGTTCTCCCCGCGCGTGACGCTCGACAGGCGGTAGGCCAGCCCGAAGACCACCATGCCCAGGGCCAGGGTCACCATGAGGAAGTAGATGCCGTTCGTGCGCATCGACAGCACGCCGTAGACGGTCGTGACGAGGATGCCCACGACCATCGCCAGCGCGATCTGCGTCGCCATCGAGTGCCCCTGCAGCGAGGCCCAGCCGGCGCCGTACGCCGCTGCCCCGGCGATGGCGCCGTGGCCGAGGGAGGCCATCCCGCCGTCGGCGGCGAGGAAGTTCACCGTGGACGCGAGGATCGCCGCGATGAGGACCGTCGAGGCGATGGAGACCTGGTACCCGGAGGTGCCGAGGTAGGGGTACGAGGCGAGGGCGAGGAGCAGCAGCGCCATCGCGCCGAGGCCGACCTTCCGGTCGCGGGTCATGTGGCCCTCCCGAAGAGACCGGACGGACGGAAGACGAGGACGAGCGCCATCGGGGCGAAGATCGTGAAGTACGCGAGCTCCGGGATCCACGCCTTGGCGAAGGCGTCGATGAGGCCGATGAGGACGGCGCCCACCGCCGCGCCCTTGATGGAGCCGAGACCCCCCAGGATGATCACGACGAGGGCGTACATGAGCACCTCGTTCTGGATGCCCGGCCGCACGCTGATGACCCCGGAGCCGATCGTCCCCGAGAGGGCGGCGAGCGCACCGCCGACCACGAACATCCCGGTGAACACCCACCCGATGTTGACCCCCATCGCGGAGATGGTCTCCCGGTCGTCGACGCCGGCCCGGACGATCGCCCCGACCCGCGTCTTCGTCTGGACCAGAGCCAGAGCGATCCCGATGACGACGGCGACGCCGATGACGAAGATCCGGTACCAGGGGTAGATGAGCCCACCGATCGACATGGCGCCCTGGATGGAGGCGGCGGCGGGGAGTGTCTTGGGGTCGCCGCCGAAGATCGCGAGGCACAGGTCGGCGACGACGAACATGACGCCGATCGTCAGGAGGACCTCGGGCATCTCCTGCCCGCGCACGAAGCGGAGCAGGCCCACCTCGACGACGAACGCCGTCACCCCGACGGCGATCATCGCGACGACGACGGCCAGCAGGAGGTTGCCGGTGAGGGTCGCGATGACGAGGCCGATGTACCCGCCGAGCATGTAGAAGGCGCCGTGCGCGAGGTTGACGATGCGCTGCAGTCCGAAGACGAGCGTCAGACCGCTCGCCAGCAGGAACAGCAGGGCGCCGAAGCTCAGCCCGTTGAGCGCCTGTTGCGCTAGGAACACTGGTTCGAACACCGGGGTCCAGACCTCCACATCATCGGGGAGTCTCGGTGGGGCAGCCCCACCATGTCGTCTACGGTACGCAACCGATTGCATTGCTGGCAAGGGTGACTTCTGAGCGTCAACCAGGCCTCAGGGACCCGGATTCTCTCTCCTGGGGACCCCGCCGTTCTGCAAACGAGTGCCAATGGTCGACGGACGGGCTTCCCCCGCGGGAGAGCCCTCCGTCGGACCGGACGACCGGTCGCGCGGTGACGCGCGTCCGGTCAGGCCGTCTCGCCGCGTCCCGCGGCGGTGTTGAGGTGGGACTGGGAGTCGCGGACGCCCGGCAACGGGCCGTCCACCGTGAAGTAGCGGCCGCCACCGGCGACGAGCAGGTCCTCGGCGGGGAACTTCGTGATGACCTCGCACCCGTCGGCGGTGACGACGAGCTCCTCCTCGATGCGCGCCGCACCCCAGCCGTCGGCCGCCGGCCAGTAGGTCTCGAGGGCGAAGACCATGCCCTCCTGCAGCACCTCGGGGTGGTCCAGCGACGTCAGCCTCGAGAAGATCGGCTTCTCCCAGATCGACAGGCCCACGCCGTGGCCGTACTGCAGGGCGAAGGCGGCCTCCTCGTCCGCGAAGCCGAACTCCTGGGCCTTCGGCCACAGGCTCACGACGTCGGCCGTGGTCGCCCCCGGCCGCACCGCCGCGATGGCGACGTCCATGTACTCCCGCGCCCGCTTGTACGCGTCGACCTGCGCGCGGCTGGCGGAGCCGACCGCGAACGTGCGGTAGTAGCAGGTCCGGTAGCCGTTGAAGCTGTGCAGGATGTCGAAGAAGGCGGGGTCCCCCGGCCTCACGGCGCGGTCGGAGTAGACGTGCGGGTGCGGCGCGCAGCGCTCCCCGGAGATCGCGTTGACGCCCTCGACGTACTCCGAGCCCTGGTCGTACAGGACCTTGGAGACCAGGCCGACGCACTCGTTCTCCCGGACGCCCGGACGCAGGAACTCGTACAGCCGGTCGTACGCGGCGTCCACCATGGAGGCCGCCGTCGTCAGCAGCGTGATCTCGTCAGCGGTCTTGATCCGCCGGGCCTCCAGGAACACCTGCTGGCCGTCGACGACCTGGATGCCCTCGGCCTGGAGGGCGAAGAGGACCGGTAGCTCGACGAGGTCGACGCCGAGCGGCTCGTTCGCCAGGCCGAACTTCTCCAGCTCCCGCTTGACCTTGCGCGCCACCTCCTCGGCGATGCCGGCCGCCGGCGGGAACGCCCCGCGCAGCGTCGAGATGCCCGCCCGGGCACCGGACTCGGCCCGCGGACGGGTCGCGCCGTGGTGCGGGGCGTGGGGGTCGGCGTCGGCCTCGAGGTGGGTCTCGTGGAGCCACGGGTTGAGGAGGTGGTGGTGCTTGGCGGCCGACCCGAAGTCCCAGACGATCGGGTCCGAGTGGCGCGTGATGAGGCAGAAGCGGATGAGCTTGTCCATCGCCCACGTCCCGATGTGGGTCGCCGAGGCGTAGCGGATGTTGCCGAAGTCGAACGCCAGGAGCGCGCCGACCTCCGACTGCTCGAGCTGGGCGCGCAGCCGGGCGAGCCGCTCCTCGCGCAGCCGGCCGAAGTCGACCCGGGCCTCCCAGTCGACGCCCATGTTCCCGCGTGTGGCGACAGCCATCTCGTCCTCCTCGTCGGTCGTTGCTCGTGGCTCTGTCCGGCCGGGGCCGGGGTCGCGTCAGGTGATCCGCCACCCGCGGTCGACGAAGAGCGAGTGCGCCGACACACCGCGGTTGAACAGCAGGAACTTGGTCGCGTCGACGACGTCGTCGACCGTGGCGAGCTTGCCGCCGGGGGTCCGGCTCTCGTACAGGTCGAGGACGCCCGCCGGCTTGGCCGCCCAGAACGGGGAGTCGCCGATGATCCCCGGGTGCAGCGAGTTGACCCGGATCGGGGCCAGCTCGAGCGCGAGGGTGTTCATGATCCCGTCGATGCCGCCGTTGATCGTCGAGACGGTCGTCGAGCCGGGGTAGGGCGCGTCCTTGGCGCGGCCGCCGAACAGGACGATGCCCGTGTCGACGGAGGGCTCGAGCCGGTCCAGGAGCGTGTGGACCACCTCGGTGTAGCCGATGAGCTTGAGGGTGACGAGCCGGCGTGCCCGGGCGATGTCGTACTCCCGGATCGTGTTCGCGTCGCGCTCGATCGCGCCGAGCACGAGGCCGTCGACCCGGCCCACGCCCGCGAGCGCGGCGGCGATGGACTCGGGCTCGGAGATGTCGACCGCCACCCCGCTGGCGCGCTCGCCCAGCTGAGCGGCGACCTGGTCGGCCGTCTCGGCGCTGCGGCTGGTGACGATGACGCGGTCGCCGCCCGCGACGAGGTCCTCCGCGAGCGCCAGGCCGATGCCCGAGGACCCTCCGACGATGAGAATGGTGCGGTCGCTCACAGCTCTTCCTCCAGTCGTTCGGTCAGGTAGTCCCAGTCGCGCACGAAGCGGTACGCGTGGCGGGGAGGCATCTGCGGCGCCTGCGTCTCGAGCCACCGCACCTCCGCACCGGTCGCGGCGAAGGAGTGCACGCAGCCGACGGCGGCCCAGGCGATGTCGCCGGTCTGCAGGAGGAACTCCTGGCCGTCGAAGGTCGCCAGCACCTCGCCCTCGGTGACGAGGTAGGCCTCCTCGAGCGGGTGGTCGTGCGGCCCGGCCTTGCCGTCGGGCTCGTACTGGACCATGAACATCGTGCCGAGCGTCGCGCCGAGGTCGGAGTCGACCATCATCTTCAGCGAGATCCCGGAGTAGACGAGCAGCGCGGTCCGCATGGACGCCGAGACCGCGAGGAGCTCCTGGGACTGCCGGCCGGGCACCATGTGGTCCGCGGTGATCGTGCCGAAGGACCGCGTCCGCGGGTCCCGCGGGTCCACCGCGACGGGCGCCATCTCCGGCAGCTCGGGCACACGGTAGGTGTCGGAGCCGTGGCGCGCCCGGGCCGGCGGCGTGAACAGGTCGCTCCACTCCGCGGCCTCGTCGCCGACGGCGCGCCACGCGTGGGGCACGCCGATCGGGATGACGCCGTAGTCCCCCGCGACCAGGCGGACGGTCGCCTCGGGGGTGGCCAGGACGACCTCGCCGCGCAGGACGTGGAAGCTCTCCTCGAAGGAGTGCACGTGGGTCGCGGTCCGCCCCCCCGGCTCGAGCCGGGAGATGCCGAAGTCGGTGTGCGCCGCCCCGTCGTCCTCCCCGACCGCCCGCCACCGGGTGAGCCCGACGGCACCGGGGGCGAGCGGGCCCGGGTCGCGGTAGTCCGCCTCGGTCCCGCGTCTGACGACGAACCTGGCCATGCCGGCTCCTTGACGCTCGAAGGCCGCAGCACCCGTGAGGAGCCACGTCGCTCCTCGGCTGTTCAGCCTCACTGAACACTAGTTGAGCCACCGTCGCGCCGGTTGTCAAGGGTCGGCGCAATCGAGTGCAGCCGAACGGGTGCGTCGGTGCGCGCTCCCGGCGACGTGTCGTGCCCCGAGAAGTCTCCCGAACGCCGTGTCCGCGCCGATCAGCCCCCGTGACCACCTCCGGCGCGCCGACCCCCGCCGGGGCGGCACCCCGCCCCGCCGCGTCCCGCCTCGGGGTGGACCTGCGTTTCCTGGCCCTCAGCCTGGCCGTGGTCCTCGTGCACGCCGCCGGGCTCGAGCCGATCCGCGACTCCCTCATGCTCCTGACCAGCGCCGGCGTCACCGTGCGCGTCGTCGCGATGCTCGTGCGGCGGCAGCTCGCCGTGCCCCGCCCGTGGTGGTGGGTCGCGGCGGGCGTCGGGCTGCTCACCGTCAACAACGCGGTGTGGTTCGTCCAGGTGGACCTGGGCGGCGCGGCGACCGCGTCCGGGTTCGTGCCCCTCCTGGCCCTGCCGCTCGGCTACGTGTGCCTCCTGGTCGGCAGCGTCGCGCTCATCGTGCCGACGGCTCGGCGGGACTTCGGCGGGGTGCTCGACGCGGCGCTCATCGCGGTCGGCGGCGCGATCGTCCTGTGGACGCTCTGGCTGTACCCCGCGCTGGAGGCGCGGGACGTGGCGATCGGCGTCCGGGCGTACGACCTCATCGTCATCCTCGTCGTCAGCGGGATCACGGGCGCCGTCGTGCGCGCGATCGCGTCCGCCCGGGAGGCGCGGGCGTCGCTGTCGTACATCCTGGTCGCGGTGCTGTGCACCCTCGCGGGGAACGCGGCCGCCGTCGTCACGACGGACCCGGTCACCGGGACGACGCCCGCGTGGCTCGGGGTGCTCTGGGTCGTCGGGTACATCGCTCTCGCCGCCGCGGCCGCGCACCCGTCCAGCGCCGCCCTGGCCGCGCCGGGCCGTCCGTGGGAGGGGCGGCTGACCACGCGCCGCCTCGTGTACCTCGGGCTCGCGCTGGCCGCGAACCCGCTCGTCGCCGCCGCGCGGGAGCTCAGCGGGGGCGAGGCGGACTGGCTGCTCCTCAGCCTCGGCTCCCTCGTGCTCGTCCCGCTGGTGCTCCTTCGGGTGTGGCAGCTCGCCCGCCTGCACGCCGACGCGGAGCGGCGACTCGCCCACCTCGCCGACCACGACCCCCTCACCGGCCTGCCGAACCGCCGGGCGCTGGAGCGTCACCTGGACCGGCTCGGGGAGCGGGTGGCGCTGGCGGAGGCGCCGGGGGCGGTCGTCGTCTTCGTGGACCTCGACGACTTCAAGACGGTCAACGACACGCACGGTCACGCCGTCGGCGACGGGCTCCTCGCGGAGGTCGCGGCGCGGCTGAGGGCCTGCGCTCGCAGCGACGGCAAGGACCTCGTGGCGCGGTTCGCCGGCGACGAGTTCGTGCTCGTCCTCGAGGGCGAACCCGACGGCCTCGCCGCGACGGCCGTCCGCCGCGTCCACGAGGCGTTCGGCGCCCCGGTCCGCGTCGGCCCGCACGTGCTCCCGGTGGGGGGCAGCGTCGGGGTGGCGACCGTGGCGCGGGGCGAGCAGACGTGCACCGAGGACCTGCTGGGGGCCGCCGACGCCGGCATGTACGAGCGCAAGCGTCTCCGGCGGGCCGCCCGCTGCGCCCCCGACGACGCCCTCACCACGACGGCGACCTCAGGGCCGTCCGAGGCCTGACGGCCCGACCTGGGCCGGGCCGGCCGGGTCGGGCCGGCCCGGCCGGCGTCAGCGCCCGCTCACTCCCACTCGATCGTGCCCGGCGGCTTGCTCGTCACGTCGAGGACGACGCGGTTGACCTCGGGCACCTCGTTGGTGATCCGGGTGGAGAGCCGCGCCAGCACCTCGTAGGGCACGCGCGCCCAGTCCGCCGTCATGGCGTCCTCGCTCGTCACGGGACGCAGGACCACCGGGTGCCCGTACGTGCGGCCGTCGCCCTGGACGCCCACCGAGCGGACGTCGGCGAGGAGGACGACGGGGCACTGCCACACCGTCCGGTCCAGGCCGGCACGGGTCAGCTCCTCGCGGGCGATCGCGTCGGCCGCACGCAGCAGGTCGAGGCGCTCGCCGGTCACCTCGCCGATGATCCGGATGCCCAGGCCGGGGCCGGGGAACGGCTGGCGCCACACGATCGCGTCCGGCAGGCCCAGCTCGAGGCCGACGGCCCGCACCTCGTCCTTGAACAGCGTCCGCAGCGGCTCGACGAGCTCGAACTGCAGGTCGTCGGGCAGCCCGCCGACGTTGTGGTGGCTCTTGATGTTGGCCGCACCCTCGCCGCCGCCGGACTCCACGACGTCGGGGTACAGGGTCCCCTGGACGAGGAATCGGACCTCCTCGCCGTGCGCGCCGCTCTCGGCGACGACCTCGCGGGCGGCCTGCTCGAACACGCGGATGAACTCGCGGCCGATGATCTTCCGCTTCTCCTCGGGGTCCGTCACTCCGGCGAGCGCCCCGAGGAACTGCTCCCGCGCGTCGACGACCTTGAGGACCACGCCGGTCGCGGCGACGAAGTCGCGCTCCACCTGCTCCGGCTCGCCCTGGCGCAGCAGGCCGTGGTCGACGAACACGCAGGTGAGCTGGTCGCCGACGGCGCGCTGCACGAGGGCGGCGGCGACGGCGGAGTCCACGCCGCCCGACAGCGCGCAGATGACGCGCCCGTCACCGACCTGGGCGCGGATCCGGTCGACCTGCTCGGCCACGACGTTGCCCGGCGTCCAGTCCGGGCGCAGGCCCGCGCCCCGGTAGAGGAAGTTCTCCAGGGCGTGCTGCCCCAGAGGGGAGTGCTTGACCTCGGGGTGCCACTGCATCCCGAAGAGCCGCCGGTCCCGGTCCTCGAACGCGGCGACGGGCGAGCCGGCCGACGTCGCGAGCACGTGGAAGCCGTCGGGGGCCTCGTGGACGGCGTCGCCGTGGCTCATCCACACGGACTGCTCGGTGGGCGATCCGGTGAGCAGGACGCCGGACTCGGGCACCTCGACGTGCGTGCCGCCGTACTCCCGCTGGCCGGTCTGCGCGACGGTGCCACCGAGCGCCTGCGCCATGGCCTGGAAGCCGTAGCAGATGCCGAGCACCGGCACGCCCGCGTCGAAGAGCGACGGGTCGACGGTCGGGGCCCCGTCCGCGTACACGCTGGAGGGCCCCCCGGAGAGGATCACGGCCGCCGGGTCGCGCTCGAGGATCTGCTCCGTCGTCCACGTGTGCGGGACGACCTCGGAGTACACGTTCGCCTCGCGCACGCGCCGGGCGATGAGCTGCGCGTACTGGGCCCCGAAGTCGACGACGAGGACGGGCCGGGCGTCGGTGCCACCGGACTGCGGCTGGGTGTCGGTCACCCCTGGAGTCTAGTGAGGCCGACGACGGCGCCCGGGGGCCGTCCAGCGCGGGGGGCCGGCCGTCGTCCCCGCCGTCGGGACGGTCAGGCGGGGCTGGGCGGTGCGGACGGGCCGCGGCGCCGGG
>NZ_AXCW01000049.1 GCF_000603945.1 Actinotalea ferrariae CF5-4
ACCGGCGCAGGACGGCGGCGACCGCCACCGCGAGGTCGGGGCGGTCGGGGTCGAGGGCCTCCGCGAGGACCGCCGCCGCCGCGGAGAGTGCGACCGCACCGGCCCGGAGCGCGTCGGCGAGGAGCCGGAGGTGCGCCTTGACCAGGCCCTTCTCGGGGCGGGTGAGCACGTCGGCGGAGGCCTCGGCCAGCCCGGTCCCGTCGAGCCGGCCCGCGGCGAGCAGGCGGCGCAGCGCCTCGTGCGCGACCTTCACGCCGCTCGGGCAGGACGCCGCGAGGAGCGCGAGGTACCGGTCCTGGCGTGCGGCGACCTCGTCGTCCTCGAGCCGCAGGTGGGCGAGCACCTCGACGAAGAGGCGGGCCTGCGGGACGGTCCGGACCGCGTGGAGCCGGACGAGGCACTCGCCGACGAGGCGGTCGCGGTTCTCGGGCCGGTCGACGTCCAGGGCACGGAAGAGGTCCGCGAACCACGCCTCCAAGTCGGGGTCCGGGCCGGCGAGGTAGAAGAACTGGGTGCTCGTCGCGTCGAGGCGCAGCGAGGCCCACGCCTCCTCGCGCACGACCGGCCGTCGCCCGATCGCGACGGCGAGGGTCGCGGGGGTGTGCGCCGCCCAGAGACCGGGCAGGTGCGCCCCGTCGGGGAACGGCTCCAGGGCGCCCGCCTCGCCGAGCCGGCTCGCGAGCTCCCACGCGACGCCGTCCGGTCCGAGGACGAGGAGGCCGCGCAGCATCCGCGTCCGCCACGCGGGTGGCCGGGAGGCGGCGGCGCGAGCGGCACGGGCGAGCGCCGCGGCGGCCGGCGGGGCGGTCCG
>NZ_AXCW01000050.1 GCF_000603945.1 Actinotalea ferrariae CF5-4
GCGCCGAGGGAAGGGCGGAGAGGAAGACGTCCCGCGGTCCGGCGAGGCACAGCGTCACCAGCTCGTCCGCCCAGCGCACCTCCTCGGCACGGTCCCGGGCCAGCACAGGCAGCGCCGCGCGGACCGCGTCCCGGACGGGCCGGACGAGCGCCTCCCTCTGGCGCTCCGGCACACCGGTGAGCAGCTCGAGGACCCCGTCCCCGTCGCCCGCGACCACGCGCGCGACGACGGCGTCGGCGAGCGACCGGTGCCCGGCCGCCCCACCGTCGGTGGTGCTCATGCCTCGACCCGCTCGGCACCGGGGGTCCCGAGCGCGATCCGGACGGCGAGGACGTGGGCGCACGGCCCGCGGTCCCCGCCGTGGCGGGCGTACCAGGCGCACGTGCAGCGCCCGGCCCCGTCGTCGCCGAGGCGGACGAGGTGCCGACCCGTCGTGCCCTGCACCACCGCCCGGCCGTCGGAGAGCTGCACCGCACCGTCGTCGACCAGTCGGTGGGCCTTGGCCAGCCGCGGGTTCGCGCGCAGGAGGTCCAGCCCGAAGGGCAGCCGACGCTCGAACCACAGGCCGGTCGCCAGGTCGTACCCGAGCAGCCCGGCCGCGGCGAGCTCGGCCTCGGGCGACCCGGCGGCCAGGTCCTCCAGCAGCGCTCCCTCCCCGGAGAACCCGCGGGACGCGGCCGGGCTGAGCACCAGGACGAGGCGGGCACCGGGCAGGGCGGCCTCCCACGCGGTGACGCACGCGCCGCCGTCGGCCGCGTACACCCGCAGGCCGGTGGCCAGGCGCATCACGGGTGCGAGCAGGCGCAGCCTCTCGGGCCCGGCGACGCGGAAGCCGCCCGGCGCGGCGGACTGCGCCAGCCGGAGCCCGCCGGCCACCGGGTTGACCCAGAAGGTCGCGGTCGAGGGGGTCTGGCGCGGCAGCGCGTCGACGAAGCGGCGCGCGCCCGCGGCGTCGAGGTCCTGGACGGGGACCAGCACCGACGTCAGCACGTGCAGCGCGGCCAGGGACCGGACCCACCGCTCGGGCAGGTCGACGACGCGCTCGTGGACGGCGCCGTCGAGGGTCCGGACGCCGAGCCCGTCGGCGCCGGCGACGAGGCGCAGCGGCTCGCGGCGGCGGACCCCGGCGAGGACGTGGCGCAGGTCCGGGCCGACGTCGACGTTGGTGGTCCCGGCCCGCTCGGCCGCCACGTCGAGCCCGGCGGGGAGGACGTCGAGCCGCGCGGCGACGCCCGAGCACGCCGAGAGGCTCTCGAAGCGGGCGACGCCGCGGCCGGCGGTGATGATGGGGTCCGTCCGGGCCAGGCGGCTCGCCGCCCCGGGCGGGACGTAGAACCGGCTCGCCGCGACGTCGGCCACGCGGAGCAGCCCGACGGCGAGCACGTCGGCACGCTCGGCGAAGGCGTCGAGGAAGACCGCGTCCTCGGCGGGGGCGCCGGGGCCGACCGTCGTGCTCAGGCCGAGGACCGGCGCCGTGGCGGCGTCGGTCAGGACGGACGGCTGGTGGTAGCGGTACTGGTACGCCGTCCCCTGGGTCACGCCACCTCATCGGCAGGTCGTGCCCGTCGCACGAGGTGCGGACCGGAGGTTCACCGGTATGGCACTGGTGGACGGCAGTGCGAGGCCGCGTGGCCGGACCCGGTCGGGGCCGCCTCAGGGCTCCCAGAGGTCCAGGGTGACCGCGCGGACGACGCCGCCGTCGTCGACGAACAGGTCCACGGTGAACCAGTCCAGGCACGAGCTCATCGCGGCCTCCGCGGGCTGGACGGCGACGCGGCGCAGCGCGGCCACCTCCGCCGGCGGCGCGACGGGTGGCGCCGCGCAGTGCGGGTGCTCGCCGACGGTGACGACCAGCGGCAGCCCGTCGGGCACCGCGGGCGACCCCTCTGCGCCGGTGGTCCGGTGACGCAGGACGTCCAGCGCGGAGAACGGTCCGCTGTGCGCGCGGAACTCCTCCTCGGGGATCCGCCAGGCGGCGGGGTCGGCGGCCGACGCGACCGGCAGGGCGGCGAGGAGCCGGTCGGCCAGCCCGAGCCGCACGCCCTCCGGTGCCAGACCGAGGGCGGGCACGGCGTCGTCGTCGGGGTCCAGGCTGAAGGTGATGAGGCGCTCCACCAGGGCGAGGTCGGCGGCCGTGACGTCGGCGTCGGCCGGCGCGAGGCTGAACGGGCCGGACGCCTCCGGCGCGGTCGGTTCCGGTGCCGGGGTGCTGCCCGGGGTGGTCGTGGGCGACACGTCCGGCGTGGGTGTCGCGCTCGTCCCGGGCGGGGTGGCTCCGCTCGCCACGGGATCCGGCGCCTCGGGCGCGCACGCCGACAGCATCACCGCGAGCGCGATGGCGGTGGCGGCGCGGCGGTCGAGCCCGGGCATGTGACCTCGCTTCCCCTCGTCCTCAACGCTAGCGACCGGTCCCGCAGGCGTGCCTCACAACGGCGACCGTCTCCACCACCTCGACCGGATGCCGACGACGGCCTCTTCCGTCGGCCCGCTGACAGGGCCATGCTCGAAGAGGTCACCGGACCACCAGGGGGAGGCGTCATGGCTCACAGCACGCGGAAGGACCCGCCCGAGACGCCCGTCGGACCGGGCATCGCCGACCTCGTGGCGCAGGGCGAACGGCTTCGCGCCCAGCTGCGCGACACGGCGACCGGCCACCCCCACGTCGCGGACGACCTCGCCGGGCTCGCCGACGAGCTCGACGACATCCTCTTCCGGCTCGCCGGCCTCGCGACGCGTCGACCCCTCCCATGAACATCGGCACCCGGCTGAGGGGCCTCATGGATCGACTGCTCGGGACGCCGGCCACCGAGAAGGAGGCCGGGAAGGAGGCCGAGAAGCCGGCAGCCGATCCGCCCGCCACCTCCCCCCAGGAGGCCGGCATCGCCCACCAGCGCGCGCAGATCGAGAAGATGCGCGAGCACCTCACGAAGTACGGCTCGGCCGTCGCGGCGTTGGCCACGGCCGTCCTCACCGGCGTCGGCTGGGCGACCCTGAAGGACATCGCGCCGGTGCCGGAGGGCCGGGAGGTGCTCATCGCCGTCGCCGGGGCGTCCGCCCTCGTCGCCCTCGGCGGCTCCGTCCTTCTCGTCGGCCTCTTCTTCGCCGCGCAGCGCCGGATCGTCGTCGACACCGACACCATCCCGCAGGTCCAGGCCCCGTGGAGCGCGGAGGACAAGGCGGCCGGGAAGCGCAACGACCTGACGCGCCGCGAGGCCCGAGCCGCGCGCGGTCCGCTCGACGACCTCGCCGACGAGGAGCTGGCCGCCGACGTCGCCGCGGTGGAGCGGCGGCAGTGCCGGCTCGCCCGGTCGGCACGCCGGTACGCCGCGCTCGCGGCCACCCTCGAGGCCGGCTCGGAGCGGGACGACGCGACCAGGCGCGCCGAGCGGCTGCAGGCCGAGGCGGACCGGCTGGCTGCTGCGCACCGTGCCGCGGGGGTGACGGCTGCCGTCCGCGTCCTGGAGACCCGGCAACGTCGGGTGTTCCACGGCCCGTGGTCGCGTGGCCTGAGCATCGTCGTCGCCGTGGGGATCGTCGGCCTGTTCGTCGTCGCCGACTACAGCCGTGGTGCGCGGGCCCTGGATGCGGCGCAGCTCGCCTGTGCCGACAAGCTCGTCGCGCTGGCCGGTGCCGAGCTGGCGGGCTACTCCTGCGACGAGCGGGGCCGGCTCGTGACCAAGGACGGGACCCCGCCGGGCGGCGAGCCGCCGACGCAGACGGAGGAGCCGGAGGCCGACGTCGCCCTGCTCGACCGCCTGGCCGCGTGCGAGGAGTCGGTCGGCCGGCCCGGCCCGACGGCGGACCGCGTCGAGGGATGGGAGGACCGGGCAGCCGTGGCCATCGCCCTGTGCGCGGGGTTGCCGGTGGCGACGGCGAGCGACGGCGCCGCGGCCGAGGCAGCGGAGACCGCCGAGGAGTGAACCCTCCTTTGCCACTGACGCCGCCGCCGGGCACGGTCCGGCGTCGGGGTGGTGGCGAACCACGCCAGGTCGGGCTCGCTGGACCTCGAGCACCTCACCGCCGAGGAGCTCGACCTCACCTCCGCGGTGAACACCGGCGCGACGCTGCTCCTCGTCAAGGCGTTCGCGGAGCAGCACGACGACGCGCGGGCGGGAGGCCGCGTCGTCCTGTTCACGTCGGGCCAGTACCACGGCGGCATGCCCGGCGAGCACGCCGCCGTCGCCGCGGCCAACCCGGGCGGCCGCTGGGGCCGGCCCGACGACACCGCCCGCCTGGTCGGCTGGCTCCTCAGCGACGAGTCCGCGTGGGTGACCGGCCAGGCGATCGCGTCCGACGGCGGCTGGTCGTCGCGCTGGGGGCGACATCGCCCTCTGTGGCGGCCGGTCTCAGGTCTCCACCTCGACGGCAAGCCCGGCCTCCCCGAGCGTCACCCGCACGACACCGCCCGCCGGGAGGTCGGCGCGCACGCACCCCGCCGCCCCGACCTCCCCGTTCCACCGGCTCGCCGACAGCCTGCAGACCAGGCGCTCCCCGACGACGTCGAGGCGGAACCGCCCCGCGCCGTCGACCTCGGCCACGGTGCCGCCGAGCTCGTCGACCGTCTCCGGGGCCATCGTGAACCGCGAGTACCGCAGCTCCCGCTCCAAGGTCCCTTCCCCCGCGAGCGCGAGGACGTCGTCGACGGCGGCCGTCGGCAGCGTGACGACCCAGCCGTCCGGGTCCGGGGCGTCAGGGATGCCCGACACGTCGGAGACCGCGACGACGGTGCCCACGACGCCGTCGTCGGACGTCGGCAGGTCGCGGGGCTGCCCGCACCCACCGAGCGCGAGCAGCCCCAGGACCACGGGAACGGCTACGGCGGACCGCCGGATGCTCACGTCTCCCCCTCTGCGCCGCGCGGTCACCATGGAAACGATCGACCAGGTCACCGACCAGGGGCAAGCGGTGTCGAGGCGGTGCCCGGCGTCGGGGAGGTCACCGACGCCGTGCTGCTGCAGGGCCGCCTCGCTTCTCGTGGCTCGGTCATCCGGACGACTCGGTCTCGATGACCCAGGAGGTCCTCGTCCGGGTCGGCTGCGCGGGGCGGTCGAGGGTCTGAGGGGTCTCGGTCAGGTGGGTGGTCATGGAGGTGCAGACCGCTGGGCGGGGACGGACCCACCGGGGTCAGTCGACTCCTGTCGGGTAGGTCTGGCCCGGCGTACCGTGACGGGATGAGCCGCGGCGAGGCCTTCCCGATCCTCCACGTCGACGCGGTGGGGCCGGTCCTCGTTCTACCGGGGCGCCTTCGCGGCGCAGGTCACCTACCGGTTCCCCGACGACGGCGACCCGGAGGACCTGACGCTCCGCATCGGGCGGTCGAGCATCGCGACGACGGGGACTCCTGACCTCCGGCCGCCCCGGGTGGCGTTCCGCAGCCCGAGGCGATGGGCGACGACGACGAGGACGAGATGCGCGCACCGCAGGGCCGGCCGAGGAGCGCCGGCGTGAGCGGCCCCCGCGTGGCCGTCCTGCGCAACCGCCGCCTGCCCCGCTTCGTCACCTGGGAGATCCCCGACGTCGACGCGCTGCACGACGACGACCACCGACTCCTCGCCGAGCTGGCCGCGCGGGGAGCCGACGTCAGCTGGGTGCCCTGGGACGAGCCGCTCGACTGGGACGCGTTCGACGTCGCCGTCCTGCGCAGCACCTGGGACTACATCGACTCGCCCGGGGCCTTCCTCGGAGCGCTCGACCGGATCGAGGCGTCGTCCTGCCGACTGCTGAACCCGCTCGCCGCCGTCCGGTGGAACGCCACGAAGACGTACCTTGCGGATCTGGCCGAGCTGGGTGTCCGCACGGTGCCGACGGTGCCCGCTGCCCAGGCGTCCGGGCTGCTCGCGGACGGCAGCGGCGAGGTCGTCCTCAAGCCGCTGCTCGGAGCCGGAGCCGCCGGGGTCCGTCGCGTCGTCGCGGGCGACCTCGATGCCGTGCTCGACGCCGAGCGGCGAGCAGGCACGCTGGACGGGCTCATCGCCCAACCGTTCATCGCCTCGGTGCAGCGGGAGGGCGAGTGGTCGTTCGTCCACGTCGACGGGGAGCTCCAGCACGTGCTGCGGAAGCGACCGGCGTCGGGCGACTACCGGGCCCACGGCATCTACGGCGGCACCCTGGAGGCCGTGCACCCGGGTGAGGACGACCGGCGGTGTGTCGACGACCTCCTGGGCCGCGTGCCGTTCGACGTCGCCTACTCCCGCGTCGACCTCCTGCGCCTCGACGGGAGGCTTGCGGTGCTCGAGCTGGAGCTCATCGAGCCGATCCTGTACCTCCATCTGGCCCCGGCCGGAGCCGCGCGCCTGGCGGACGCGGTGCTCGCCCGTGCGTGACCGAGACGGAGCGACGAGCGATGCCGCGTCGCGCGCCGATGGCGCGTGGACCCGGGTGGGCCCACGCGCCATCGGCACGTCGACGCTGGGGTGTCAGCGGTTCAGCGTGTTCAGCCCCGGCGGGGTGCGCGGGGACTTGCCGGGGGTGGCGTCCCGAAGGCTCTCGAGCAGCGCGGAGTAGGACGGCTTCTTCTCGAACTCCTCGGTCATGATCGTCGCGTAGCCCTCCGGGAAGACCCCGGGGACCCACGAGCGGGCGTCGTCGAAGCCCCACACCGTGTAGCTGGTGCAGGCAGCGACGTTGATGCAGGCCTGCAGCATCGCGTCGAACCGCTCCGCCTG
Organism: Actinotalea ferrariae CF5-4; assembly: GCF_000603945.1. Taxonomy (GTDB): domain Bacteria; phylum Actinomycetota; class Actinomycetes; order Actinomycetales; family Cellulomonadaceae; genus Actinotalea; species Actinotalea ferrariae. The sequence continues at coordinate 6,666 of NZ_AXCW01000050.1, forward strand.
GAGCGCGATCTGCTCGGCGGTGGGCTCGCCGTCGTCGCCGAGCGGCATGCGGACGTCGGCCTCCGTGACGGCGACCTTCAGCCCGAGGGCCGCGAACCGCTCGAAGTTCGCCTGGATCGAGGTGTCGAAGCCGTACTGCAGGCTCAGGTGACCCTGCGCGCCCATGCCGTGCACCGGCACGCCGTCGGCGAGGAGCTCCTGCGCCAGGGCGTAGTACGCGTCGGTCTTGGTGTTGATGCCCTCAGCGTTGTAGTCGTTGAGGAAGAGGAGGGCCTCGGGGTCCGCCTCGTGCGCCCAGCGGAACACGTCACCGATGAGCGCGACCGGGTCCTCCGCGCACGCCTTGAGGAACGGGTTGGCCTCGGTGCGCAGGCGCACGCCGCCGTTGTCCCAGTCGTCCTGGAAGATCTCGTTGGCCACGTCCCACTCGTAGATCTCGCCGGCGTAGCGGCCGACGATGGTCCGGACGTGCTCCTCGAGGACGTCCCGCGCCTCCTGGCAGGTCCAGCTGGCGCTGGCGTCGATGACCCACTGCGGGTTCTGGCTGTGCCAGAGCAGCGTGTGCCCGCGGACCTCCTGGTTGTTGGCCTGGGCGAACGCCACCACGGCGTCGGCGCCGGAGAAGTCGTAGACGCCGGGCTCGGGGTGGATCTCGGCCCACTTCATGTCGTTCTCGGGGGTGATCGAGTTGAACTCGGCAGCGAGGATGCGCTGGAACTCGGTCGGGTTCTTGCGGTCGTAGTCCAGGAGCTCGTTCTGACCCCACACGGCGCTGCCGATCTTGAGGTCACGCGGAGCCTCGGAGCGCAGGGTCTCCTCCGGCGGGGCGCCCTGGGCTGCGGGCACCGACAGGGCGACGGCCGTGATCGCCGTCGCTGCGATGGCGGTCACCCGCCTCAGGGTTGCTGGATGGGACATCGTCGTTCCTCTCCGATCGGGTGTGTCCGACGGTTTTGGTCATCCGTCAAACTAATCCGGGCGTGAGAAACGTAACGATGTCGATAACGTTTTCGCAAGAGATGGCGCCCGATGACCATGAGGCAGCCGCTCGCGGCTCACACTGTGGACCCGGCGCCGACGACGACACGTCTCCGAACGCTCCGGATCGGGCCCGGCGACGCGCCCGGGGTGCCATGCTCACCGCTGGACGGGGCGCCACCGAGCCCCGTGCGATCCGCAGCGCCGGCGCTGCGAAGGGGGATGCGCGTGGTGAACGTCGCGGTGCTGCGCGTGCTGCTCGCCCTCGTCCTCGCGGGTGCCGGCGCGCTCCTCGGAGCGGCCGTGCACTGGTGGGTGGTGCAACCCTCCGACGCCGAGCTGGTCGCTACGGCACGCACGGTGGGCCTCCCGGGATTCGCGGGCCAGGACCAGCCGCAGGTCACGGGTGCGTGGGCGCCGTCGTCCGCTCGGGGCGTCGTCCACTGGGACACGACGTCGCCGACGCCCCTCTCCCCCGCCGGCACCGCGGTCGTCGCGGCGCTCGAGGAGCAGGGCTGGACCGTCACGGAGTCAGGGCGGACCTGGGACGTCGTCGCGACGCGTCCGGGACGGGTGCTGACCGTCCACCTCCGCACCGCCCCCGACGGCGGGACGCACGCCAGTGTCTCCCTGGAGCGTGGGCCGACGACGGCGAGCCTCCGCGCGCTCGTCGTCGGCGGCGCCGCGACCGGGGGCGTGGTGGCCGCCGCGCTGGCAGCCGCCCACGCCCGCCGACGGCACCTGCCCGGCCCGCCGGGCCGCTCTGGCACGATCACCGGATGGACGTGAGCCCCGACGCCGCCCTCCCGTCAGCCGCCCCGGTGCACGTCCGGCCGGTCGCCGCCGGCGACCACGACCGGTGGCGCGAGCTCTTCGTCGCGTACGGGCTCTTCTACCGGACCCGGTTCGACGACGACGTCCTCGCGGGCGTGTGGGCCTGGCTGCTGGACGAGGCGCACCCGGTGCGGTGCCTCGTCGCCGAGCGCGACGGCGTCGTCGTCGGCTTCGCGCACTACCGGGAGCAGCCCGACACGTTCACCGCGGGACCGGGCTGGTTCCTCGACGACCTGTTCACCGATCCCGCCCACCGCGGCACCGGCGCCGGACGGGCGCTCATCGCCGCGGTCGAGCAGCACGCCCGTGCGCACGGTGGCGGGACGGTCCGGTGGCTCACCGCGGACGACAACGACACGGCGCAGCGCCTCTACGACCAGGTGGCGACCCGCACCCGCTGGGTGACGTACGAGATCGAGACGACCGCCTAGGAACCGGCGGCCCCCGAGCCGCCGGCCACCCGGTAGGACCACAGCTCGCTGCTGACGCCGACGGGACGCTGCGCGCCGTGAGCCGCACCGGAGCCGTCGCCCTCCTGGGTCGACCCCGCGCTCTGCGCCCCTCCCCCGCGGTGGCCGTGGCCGAACGCCGGCGAGGCCGTCCAGGCCTGGAATGCCTCCTCGTCGCGCCACCGCGTGACCACCAGCCACGTGGTCCGGCCGTCGGTCGGGGCCAGGAGTTCGAACCCCTCGAAGCCGTCCTGCCCGTCGACCGCGCCCGCACGGGCGGCGAAGCGCTGCGCGAGCTCGTCGCCGCTGTGCTCGGCGACGGTGATGGCGTTGATCTTCACGATGCTCATGCGGTCCATCCTGCCTGGCAGCTCGACATCGGCAGCTCGACCCGCACCCGCCGGACGCCTCTCACGTCGCGAGAGCGGGCGGGACCTCCGCGATCCGGTCGCTCTCCCTCTGCGCCCCTCGTTCAGGCAGACGCGTCGAAGGGGTTCAGCAGTCGGACCCCCGCTCCCGCGAGGTCGGCGACGTTCCGCGTCGCGAGGACGGCACCGTGCTCCACGGCGGTCGCCGCGATGAGGGCGTCGACCACGGGCAGGGGTCGGTCCTCGTTCATCTCGGCCCACCGGCGTGCGACCGCGGGTGTGACCGGCAGGATGCGGTCGGCGTACCCGGACTCGAGCCGGTTCAGCCACGCGTCGATGGCTGCCGCCTGGTCGGGATCGCGGCGTCGCAGGCGGACGACGCCGAGCCGGATCTCGCCGATCGTGAGGACGCTGAGGAAGAGATCAGCGGGCGCGATGGAGTCGAACCACCGGACGACGGCGGGATCGGGCCGGCTTCGGCGCAGCTCGGAGACGACGTTCGTGTCGAGCAGGTACCGCTTCATCGATCTGTGACCGAGGCGATGTCGGCCTCGCGCGGGCGGTCCTTCGGGCGGCGGAGGTCGAGGTCGTCGAAGGAGGGCCCGTGGCGCAGGAAGTCCGCCAGCTCGACCTGCACGCCGGCGAGTCGGCGGTAGCTCGCGATGTCGATCACCACCGCGACGTCCTGCCCGTGCCGGGTGATGACCTGGGGTTGGCCGCCCTCCGCGGCCCGCAGCACCTCACTGAGACGCTGCTTCGCCTCCTGCACCTGCCACGGCATGGCCCCTCCTGTCTAGTCTGACTAGACAGAACGTACCATGTGACCTGACGACCGAGCCCCGCCGTGCGCACGCACGACGGGGCTCGGTCGGTCTCGGACGGTCAGCGCGGCATGAGCCCCGGCGGGACGACGCGGACGATCGTCTCGGCGGTCACCGTCTCGGTGCCGTCGCTCACCTGCACCGCCACCGGGTAGGACCCGGGCGGCCGGTGCGCGTGGATCGTCGCCGTCGGGCCGGTGGCGTCGTCGAACGCGCCGTCACCGTCCAGGTCCCACGCGTACGTGAGCGTGTCGCCGTCGGCGTCGACGGAGCCCGAGGCGTCGAGCACCAGGAAGGCGCCCGGCTTGACCACGTAGGGCCCCCCGGCGTCGGCCACGGGGGCCTCGTTGCTTGCCAGCGACAGGCCGACGATCACGGGGTCGTGGTCGCTGGACCGGTACGGGTTCGGCTCGAACAGCGGGAGTGCGGTCGACTCCCGCTCGAACGCCGCCTCGCCCGCGTCCCGCACGGTGTCGTTGTAGTCGAACAGCGGCACCTCGTCGGCGTTGATCTTCCAGCCGCCGGCGCCGGTCACCTGGGCGGTGAGCGACTCGGTGGCCAGGGCGTGATCGAGGTGACCCAGGAGGCCGTCGAAGAGGTACCCGTAGGACTCCAGGCCCTCGAACCGCTCGAGCAGGTCGACGTAGCCGGCCGCCTCGAGCGTGCTGATCGGACGCTCCATCGAGTAGGAGTTCAGGTCCCCGATGACCAGGAAGTCGGGGTCGCCGCTCCCGGTCGGGTCGGTGGCCAGGTAGTCCGCCAGCGCGGCGGCGGCCTGCGTGCGGGTCAGGTCGCAGTTGCCGGACCCGTCCTGGGGCGAGTCGTCGCCCGCGCCGCAGCCCGAGCCCTTGGACTTGAAGTGGTTCACCGCGACGGTGAACCGCTCACCCGTGGCGATCTCGTCGAACGTCTGGATCAGGGCCGGGCGGTTGCGGTCGGTGTCGAACCGCGGGTCGTCCTCCTCGGTCAGCAGCGCGAAGTCGCCAGCCGGGCTGACGGTCCCCGGCTTGTAGAGGAACGCCTGCTTGATGGCGTCGGTCCCGATCACGCCCGTCTCGATGTAGGCGTACGTGCCCGGCGCCGTGGCGGCGTTGAGCGCGTCGACGATCTGCTGGGTGGCCAGGCCCCCGTCGTTCTGGATCTCGATGAGGCCGAAGACGTCCGCGTCGATCGTCACCAGCGCGGCGACGATCTTCGCGAGCTGACGCTCGCGCTCGGACTCGGAGTCCGCGCCGCGGCAGTCGTCCGTCCCGGTCGGGCCGCACGGCCCCGTGTTGTCCGAGGACGTCGTGTCGACCGTGGCGAAGTAGTTCAGCACGTTGAAGCTGGCCACCTGCAGGCGGCCGCCGACGTCGTCGGGCGTGGCCGGTCGCGGGTTGGCGGACTCGAAGGTGTAGTCCACGCCCGGCACGGGGCGCAGCTTCCAGGCGCCGAACGAGTACTCCATGACACCGGTCAAGCCGGTGATGGTGTCCCCGCCACGGACGGAGTTGTCCGTGCTGAGACCGGGGGTCGGGTAGAAGTACGGCTCGTTGTCGAGGATGCCGCTCGTGGCGTCGTTCTGGTCGTTGCTGTCGTCGTCCAGGACGATGCGCTGCTTGGCGAGGTCGTCCAGGAACGCCTGGTAGCCCTCGACGCTCGGGGTGTTGGTCTGCGTGTACTGGTAGCCGCGAGCGTCGGCCGTGAGGACGATCTCGCCGAAGCGCGCGAGGTTGAAGTACTCGCTGACGACCAGCGTGGTCGAGATGGTCGTGATCATGCCCTCGACGGGCTCGAACGTGGCGGCGTCGCGGGTGGACGCGGCGGCCGGCAGGGTCACGACGGTGGCCGTCGGCAGCGCCTGGTCGGAGGCGAGAACCTCGACAGAACCGCCCGTGGCGTCGATCTGGGTGCTGCTGCCCGAGAACTCGGCGACGGTGCCGACCACGGTCACGAGGTCACCCGCGGCCAGGCCGGTCGGGCAGGTCGAGCCGCAGAAGACGTACACGCCCTCCGACGTCGCCGGGTCGGCGTCCGCGTCGGCGTCCTCCTCCTGCACGAAGAAGCCCGCGAGCGCGTCGCGGCTGGTGATCAGCGAGGTGACGACCGCCTCGACCTGGACCTCCTGGTCCACGAGCGGCGAGGCGCTCCCCGAGCCCTGGACGTCCGAGACCAGGCTGGTCGAGAGCGGCGCCGTGACGGTCACCGTGACGGCGCACAGGGCCTGCGCGCCGTCGTCCGACGTCGCGGTGACCTGCACCTCGTAGGTGCCGGCGGCGACCGTGCCGGCCACGGTGAGCGTCGCGGTCGCGGCCTCGCCCACGCCGGTCGGCGCGGTGGAGTCCTCGAGCGTGATGCCGTCGACCGCAGCGGAGGTGATCGCCAGGCTCGCGATGCCGCTGTCGGCGTCGGACGCCGTCACCGTGGTGGTGGTGGGCTCACCGGTGCTCGTCTCGAGGTCGGCCGCGCAGGTCAGCCCGGGCGGCAGGGGGTCGCCCGAGGCGACGAAGGTCTGGTCGTTGTTCGCGGCGCCGGGGGTCGCGGCAGCGGGCGGTGCCCAGGTGAAGCCACCGGAGGAATCGCCGGTGCCCGTGAGCTGGAGGGAGTGGCCGACCGGGGTCCCACTGCCCTCGACCACACCGATGTCCGTGCTGGTCTGACCGGCGGCCGGGCCGTTCGCGGCGGTGAACGCGCCCTCGTAGGAGAGGAACTGCACGACCGCGCCGGCGCCGTCGACCAGGGCGACGCCGTCCGGGGACCCGTTCTGGAGGCCGTCCTTGGGATAGCTGATCGTCGCGAACCCGTAGCCGGTCCCCGTGTCGTTCGACAGAGTGCCCGACAGCGCATCGGTGTCGTAGGAAGCCCTGCTGGTCGAGGACCCGTTGTACAGGACGACTGACCAGCCGGTCAGGTCGGTCCCGGCCGGGCCGGCGACCTCGACGAACTCGCCGGCGTCGTCGCCGACGTTGTCGTAGTGGAGCTCGTTGATGAACACGGGGGTGTCGGGGGCGATGGCCGCCGCCGGGATCGCGACGAGCGTGCTGGCGACCAGGGCCAGCGGCGCAGCGACGGCGACAGCGGATCGCGCTGTGGTCCGTGCTGCGTGACGGGACGGTGTAGGTCGAGCGGTCACAGAGTTCCTCCAGGTCGAGCCGGGCGGACCCCGCACGGCAGCCCGCTGCATCGCGGGCGGCGTCGAGGTCGTGGCTGAGGAAAGTCCGCCGGCCTGGACCACGGGACGTCGTCGTCCCGGCGCGCCAGCCCGAAGGCGTTTTCCACGGACCGGACATTACCGGCTCGACGCCGCCGGCCAAGGGCCATCGCGCCGCGTTCACGCAGGCACGACGCCCTGTTCACCACGACGACGACAGACGTTCCGGTCCCCGCTCCCACGGGCTCTGGTCGGCGTTGGCAGTGACGTGGTCGAGGCCGGTGCCGGACGAGGCCCTGATGGCTCTTCCGGCAGGGAGGCGACCGTGCCACGATCGGCGCACTGCGTGATCAAGGACGCGTCCGTCCGGGTGTCGCGCTCGGGTCGGCGGCTGCGCGGACGGAGAGACGCATGGTCAAGGGTGGTCACGGTCGTGGGCCCGCGGCGGCGGTGCTCGCCCTCGCGACGGTCCTCGCTCTGACGCTCGTCGGGTGCACGCCCGGGGGCGCGGGCGCGCCGGAGCCGGAGCCGACGCCGTCGTCGGCGGTCGAGGCGCTCGCGGCGGAGGTCGCAGCCCTGAGCCCCGAGGAGCAGGAGGAGCGGCTCGTGGCGGAGGCGTCCGTGCTCGAGCGCGAGACGCTGGCGCTGTCGGGGCTGGAGGAGGAGCTCGGCGGGGCGGAGGCGGCGGGTGAGGCCTACGACGCCCTGACGGCCGCGCTCACGGAGGCGGTACGGCAGCGGACCATCGACCCGGACTACGCGGCGCCCTTCGGCGCCGGCAAGCCGAGGGGCTCGGCGGGCGGCGAGCGGAGCCTGGGCGCCATGATGTTCGGCTCGATGCTCATGGCCACCCTCGCGCCGGGCGACCTCGTCACGTCGACGAACGACGTCAAGGCGGGCGAGCCGGCACGCGATGTGCGGGAGGACAGCCGCGACGGCAACAGCAGCACGATGACGCGGGAGGCCTCGGTCGACTCCACCTCCATGGACTGGACCGTGGAGACGACCGCCGGCGGGATCACCGGCAAGATCCGGGTCCAGATGACGATCAACCCGTGCCCCGCGCCCGACGGTAGCTTTACCGCGACGGCCCGGATCACCGCGAGCTCGACCTCGTCCGGCGGCCGGGTGGGCAGCAACTACACCGTCGCGATCGCCCTGAACGGCCAGATCGACGACGACGCCCGGCTCGTCGGGTACGAGGTGGAGACCACCTCCGAGGCGGCCGAGTTCGGATCGGGCAACAACGTGTGGGCCGAGTCCACCGACCGGGAGTCGCGCACCGGCTCCACCATCAACAGCTACACCCGCACGCCGGGGCGCTCGGCCGGCACCGTCCCGGCCGGGTTCGCCGACCAGTGGGCCAACATGTCGATGATCGTGCAGATGATGGTCACCCCCAAGATCCTCGAGGCGGCGCAGAAGGGGTGGGAGTCCGGCCGGTGCGTGGCCCTGGAGCCGACGACGCAGCCCGCCGCGCGGTCGGGCCTCGAGCCGTCGACCACCGTGACGATCACCGCGGCCCCCTACAGCAAGATCGACGCGGCGAGCACCGGTGGCACGGTCACCGGCACGTTGAGCGGGGACTCGTCGCTCGACCCGGCGGGCACGAAGGTGCCGGCCGACGCGACGTTCACCCACGTCGCCCCGGGCGAGGTCGGCCAGTCCGCGACGGTGGCGCTCGAGGCGCGCTCGCGCCGAGGCGTCGGGAAGGCTTCGCTGACGTTCGACACCTCGCCGCAGGCGTTCGACGTGAGCGGCACCGCGCCGTCGCAGCCCTCGGGCATCGCCTTCACCGGGACGATCTGCGGGCCGGACAAGCCGTTCACCCTCGCCACCACGGGGGACCTGGTCGGCACGGCGTCGTTCACCCCCACGAGCGCCTCGGCCGGCACGTTCACCTACGACGGTGTGGTCGGCAACGCGCCGTTGAGCGTCGGCGGCGCCGGGACCTACACGCTCGCCCTGCCGGAGGGCGGCGCGGCCGGGACGCTCGACGGCGAGTGGGAGGTCACGATCTTCATCCCGATCGTCGGACCGCAGACCAACTCCGGCCTGTTCACCCTCGCGCTGACGCCTCGGGCGGCCTGCTGAGGTCAGGGATCAGAGAGGCACCAGGCCCTCTCGGGAGCGTCAGGGCCTCGTCGTGGTCTCCGCCTAGGCGTGACCGCCCGGGGGCTCCACCACCCGCACGAGCCGCCATCGGCCCGGCACTCCCGCCAGCTCGGTCGCCCCCAGCTCCGCGAACGTGGTCCCGCCGCCCGCCACCAGGTCCGCGACGGTGCCCGACGCGCGGATCTCGCCCGGGCCGGCGGACGCCGCCACCCGCGCGGCGATGTGCACCCCGAGGCCGCGGACGCCCGTGCCGGAGCGGATGACCTCGCCCGCGTGCAGGCCGGCGCGGATCGTCAGACCGCCGGCGGCGAGCCGGTCCCGCGCCTCGCGGGCACACGCGAGGGCGCGGCTCGGCAGCGCGAAGACGGCGAGGAAGCCGTCACCTGCCGTGTCGACCTCCGTCCCGCCGTGGCGCGCGAGAGCCGCCCGGACCTCGTGGTGGTGGAAGTCGAGCAGCTCCGTCCACCGGCGGTCCCCCACCTCGGCGGCGCGCGACGTGGAGCCGACGAGGTCGGTGACGAGCAGGGTCAGCACCGCGTGGTCCGCGTCGGCGCCGGTGCGGGTGCCCGTGAGGAACTCCTCGACCTCGTCGAGAAGCGCGTCCGTGTCGCCGAAGAAGGCGGGCAGGTCGGCTCCCGGCAGCTCGACGAGGCGCCCGTCGGGCAGGCCTTGGGCCAGCCGACGCACCGCGGCCCCACCCACCAGTGCGTTGTCCACGCGATGCAGCACGAGGGCGCGGGCGGTGACCGCGGGCAGCAGGGCCCGCACGTCGAGGTCGACCAGTGTCCGCAGCATGTCGCCGCCATGTTGGGCGTCGCGGACATGCGCTCCCACCGGCGCCACCACGCGGCGATACGAGGGTCGTCGGCGACGCTCGGGGCGATCCCCGGGAGCAGGACGCCCGTCCCCCACGCCCCCTGCTCGGCAGCGGCCGCGAGGCGCTCGACCACGGCGCGGTCGAGCCCGCCCGGGTCACCCTCCCGGTCCACGGTCGTCGCCATGGCCTCCCCGAGCACGAGCGCCTCGACGCGCTCAGGATGACGAGCGGCCAGCGCGACCGCCGCAGCCGCCTTGTCGACCCAGCCCACGATGACGGCGCGCGTGCTCCCGACGGCGTCGAGAACGGCGACCAGGTCCTCGACCAGGTCCTCCAGCGTGGCCGGGCGGGCGGGCCGGTCGGACAGGCCGGTGCCTCGGGCGTCGTAGAGGACGAGCCGACCGAACGACTGGAGCCGACGCAGGAAGTGGACGGTCTCCGGCAGCTCCCACAACAGCTCGAGGTGCGAGACCCACCCGATCCCGACGACGATGTCGCGCTCGCCCTCGCCGACCACCTGGTACGCGATGTCGACGACCCCCGACCGCGCGAACCGCGTCTCGGGGATGCCGGGGCTCGTCATGGCGGAAGCCTGCCACCGCGGGATGACCGTCGCTACGGAACGACGGCGGCCAGGCCGGGAAGTCGACCCACTGCCCCTCGGACACCACCTCGACGGAACCGTCGACGACGACGACGGCCGTCTGCTCGTCGATCGCGTACGCCGGCCCGCCGATGTCTGCGGCCCACCGTTCGGCGTGAGCCGGCGTGGTGGTCGGGAAGACGTCCAGGTGCGGGAAGATCGGGTGGACTCGTCGCGGAGCCAGAACTCGTCGGGGTCAGGTGTCGGGTCCCGGCTCCTGGACCGGTGCAGCGATGACGGCATGCACCGCCAGGCGGAGCGTCTCGGTCTCGGTCTGGACCTGCAGCGCGTCGGCGGGCAGCGCGCGTTCTGTGATCAGGCCGTTGAGCACGGTCATGAGGAACCGGGCGCGCTGCGCGATGTCGCCGGGGAGGATCGCGCCCTCCTCGACGAGAGTCGTCAGCCAACGCTCGATGCGCTCGCGGCCCAGGCGTTCCAGGGCGAAGTAGGTGGCGGCCTCGTCGTCGGTGGGAGGCGAGGCGACGTAGGCCTCGTACAGCGCCGCCCAGTGCTGTCGCGCGCTGTCCCCGGCGCCCACCTGTGCCAGGAGCAGCTGCAGACCCGCGAGGAGACGTCCGCTCGGCGTCCTCGTGCGGTCGCCGATCGGGTCGTCGGGGATGTCGACCTCGTAGAGCCCGGCGATCACGGTGTCGATGAGCGCGCGCTGCGTCGGGAAGAAGTGCCGGAGCGAGCCGGTGCTCACCTGAGCCCGAGCGGCGACCGCCCGGACGCTGAGTCGGGCGGTCGGGTCCTCGGCGAGCATCGTCGCCGCGGCGATCAGGATCTTGGCCCTCGTCCCTGGTTCCTCTGTGCGCGCACCCATGCCCGTCCTCCTCGACTGGACTCGCTATCACAGTGTGATAGCGTCCTGCGTTGTTAGCACAGCGTACTAGAGCGAGGGAGGCGAGCACGACGATGCTCGACGGAACGCGGAACCGCCTCACCGGCTGGCGTGTGCGTCCTGGGGCCGGCGAGCCGCTGCCGCGCTTCCGCTGGTGGCACCTTCCGAGCAGGTCACTGCGCACGCTGACGCTGCGCGCACCGGGAGGCGCTGCCGCCACCTACGCCGTCGACGTCCGCCGGGGCGGCGACGCGTCCGACGGCGCCGTCCGGGCGCGCCTCTACCTCGACGGCGCCCTGCTGGCCTACTCGACCCTGCCGGCGCGGTTCGTGGTGCCGGGCGGCCACGTCGAGGTCGCCGTCGGCACCTTCGGACTCCGACGCTGCCACTACGTACCCGCGGACGGTGGCGAGGTGCCGTTGATCCCCGACCCCGCCTCGGCCGAGGGGCGCCGCGCACGTCTGCACCACGAGCGTCCCCGCCTGAGCCGGCTCGTCGGCCTCGCCTCGACCCTGTTCGTCCTCGCCGGGCTGTGCGTCGCCGTCCCCCAGGTCATCGAGGCCCTCTCCCAGGCTCCGCTCATCGCCGACTCGATCGGGACCTTCACCTCGCCCGTCCGCCTTCCCCCGATGGGCAACGCGCTCGTCGGGATCGCCGCGGTCATCGGCAGCACCGAACGCGCCCTCCGTATGCGCTCGGGCTGGCTCGACGACCTCGCCAGCTGAACCCACAAGGAGAAACCGTGCCTCACGCCACCCTGAACCCGCTCCGCCCGCTCGACGAGCCGACACCACTCGCCGTGCCCGCCGAGGTCGAGTACCACCGGGTCTACGCGGGCGCCACGCGCCGCATCCCGCGCGGCCTGCTCGCCATCGTGCTGCTGCTCGCCGGACTCATCGGCTTCGCACAGCTGTTCCGGTTCGGCGCGTCCCTCGTCGACACGAACCTGCTGGGAGGCGCGAGGTCCACCACGCTCGAGCATGCCGCGGGCACCCTCTCCCTCGCGGTGCTGATCCCTTACTCCATGCTGCTGCAACGCTGGCTCTACGGACTGCCCGCCCGCTCGCTGCACTCCGTGGTCGGCCGCTTCCGGTACGGGCTCCTGGCCCGGTCGCTGCTGGTCTTCGGTCCGCTGCTGCTCGTCACGGTCTCCGTCAGCTCCCTGCTGGAGCCCGGCGAGCAGGTCCCGTGGACGACGGTGGACCTCGTCGCGTACTTCGTGATCGGCATGCTGCTGACGCCGCTGGCGGCCGCCGGCGAGGAGTACGGGGTCCGTGGATTGATGTTCCGGGTCGTCGGGGGCTGGACCCGCGGTGCCCGCTCGGGTGCGGTACTCGGCGTCGTCGTCACGACCGTCCTCTTCTCGTTGCTCCACGGCTCGCTCGACCCCTACATCCTCACCTCCTACCTCGTCCTGTTCGGGTCGATGGCCGTCATCACGTGGCGCACCGGTGGCCTCGAGGTCGCCGTCGCCCTCCACGCGGTCTACAACGTCGCCGGCCTGGTGCTCGCCACCACCCTGCACACCGATGTGGCCGGGGCGCTCAGCGGCCGGGAGGAGACCGCCGGCTCCATCACGTACCTCATCCCCAGCGCCGCGTTGGTCGTCATCACGACCGTCCTCTGGTGGACGACGCGGCGCACAGGCCCCGCACGCACCTCCCGGGACATCTCCGACCGCCAGGCAGGACGCCGCACGCCCCCGACCGGCGGGAGCACGGGATGACGGGGTTCCAGGTCCGCCGCTCGACCCGTGAGCCCCTGAACGCGCTGAGCGTGTCGCTGGCCCAGGAGTTCTCCGACCACGTCCCGGCCGGGACGGTGATCCGCTCGGTCGCCCAAGCGCGTGAGGCGCTTCTCGCCGTGGGGGTCAGGGCCGGTCTCGTCGTCGCGGTCGAGTCGATGACCCGCGCCCGCCTTCAAGCGCTCGCAGCCACCAGCGGCTCAGCGTCCAGCGCCGCAGACCACGAGCAGCTGTCCACCCGGTGTCAGCAGTCGCCGTCGGCGGCGTCCGAAGGTGACACCCGTGACGAGCCCTGCGCCCAGCACAGCGCTCGCCGGACACCACGACCAACGCTGAGGAGAGCGCACGATGTCCGCACGAGGAGATGACGCATCTGCCATGACGGCGGGTCGGGCCGGACGTCCATCCGAGCGTGGTTGCTGCACGAGACCGACGAGACGAGAAGGAGCGCATCGTGCCGCAAGAGCTGGACCAGCCGCAGGAGTCCCGACCCGCACGAGGGAGCGAGGCGATGGACGTCACCGGCATGTGGGTGACCGCCGACGGCCACATCCGTCAGGAGCTCCGCGCCGACGGTCGCTACGACGAAGCCCGGGGAACGAGGCGCAGCGCCTACACCGGCAGCTACACCGTGACCGGCTCCCACCTCGACTACGTCGACGACACGGGCTTCACCGCCACCGGGGACATCCGCGACGGAGTGCTCTTCCACGAGCACCTCGTCCTCTACCGGGAGGGACACCCGAGGCCCGAAGGCTGATGGCCGGAGCCGTGCTCGACGATGCCGGGCCGACGTCAGTCCCCGCAGGTCACGTCGGGCACGGCCGCGCCGGTCGTCGGTGAGGGCGCGGTCAGGGCAGCACCGCGGTGGCCTCGACCTCGACGAGCACGTCCGGCTCGAAGAGCACCTCGACGCCGATGAGGGACGCGGGGGGCATCGGCATCGGGAGGCCGACCTCCTCGGCGACCGCCTGGACGCCGGCCATGAAGGGCTCGATCTTGTCCGGGGTCCACCGGGTGACGTAGAAGGTGAGGCGGACCACGTCGGAGAAGGTCGCGCCGGCGCCGGCCAGGCCGATGTCCGTGTTCCGCAGCGCCTGGGCGACCTGTGTCGCGAGGTCGTCCGCGGCGACGGGCTCGTCGCCGCGTTGGCCGACCTGCCCGGCGACGTGGACGTGCGTGGTGCCGGTCGCCACGGAGACGTGGTGGTAGGGGGTCTGCTGCAGCATGTCCTGCGGGCTGATGAGGCGGACGCTCATGGGCTTCTCCTTCGGGTTCCGTGTTGGTATCTCAGTGATACCTGGTGCCCGAAAGGCACTTCAACGAGACTTGGTTTCATGGCCGATACCGCCGAGCGTCTCGACATCACCGCCGCGCACCGCGAGGTGCTCGGCCAGGTCCTCGACAAGTGGTCGGTGCTGGTCCTCGAGGAGCTGTGCGACAGCCCGCGCAGGTTCAACCAGCTCCGGCGCCTCATCCCGGTGACGCAGAAGTCGCTGACCGCGACCCTGCGTCGCCTCGAGCGGACCGGGATCGTCGAGCGCGTCGTCATCAGCGACCGACCCGTCGCGATCGAGTACCGCATCACCGCGCTGGGCAAGACCCTCCGCGACCCGATCGACGCCATCCTCCGCTGGAGCGACGAGCACCTGGAGGAGATCGAACGGGCCCGCGAGCGCTTCGACGACGACGCCGCCGGCTGAGGCGTCGCGCCGGGCTCAGCGGCGCGGCCGGGCGACGGGCGGCTCAGGGTGCCAGGGCGTCCAGGGTCACGGGCCCGCTCATGGTGCCAGGGCCTCCAGGGCCACCCGGGTGGCTGCAGCGATGAGCGCCGGGTCGGACTCGGCATCCACCTCGCCCTTGTCGCTGAGGACCGCGAGGACGATGGGAGGGCGGCCGGGTGGGGTGATGACGGCGATGTCGTTGCGCGTGCCGTAGCCGCCGCTGCCCGTCTTGTCCCCCACCAGCCAGCCCGCGGGCACGCCTGCGCGGATGAGCTCGTCGCCGGTCGTGTTGCCCTGCAGCCAGCCGTTGAGCACCTGCCGGTCCGTCGCGCTCAGGGCGTCGTCGACGGCGAAGGCCCGCAGGCTCGCGGCCAGGGCCCTCGGCGTGCTGGTGTCCCGGTCGTCCCCGGGCACCGCCTCGTTGAGGGCGGGCTCGGTCCGGACCGGGAGGGTCACGTCGTCGCCCACGGCCCGCAGGGCCCGGGCCAGGGCCTCGGGTCCGCCGAGGTCCTCCAGCAGGAGGTTCGCTGCGGTGTTGTCGCTGAAGCGGACGGCGGCGTCGGCGAGCTCGCGTCGGGTCATGCCCTCGCCGACACGGTCCTCGGTCACTGGGGAGTACGTGACCAGGTCGGAGGACGTGAAGCGGATGACCTCGTCGAGCTCCTCGTCCGTCGTGCTGTCCAGCACCGCGGCAGCCAGCAGCGCCTTGATCGTCGACGCGTAGGCGAACCGCTCGTCGGCCCGGTGCTCCACGCGGCGCCCGGATCCGGTGTCGACGGCGACGACGCCCAGGCGGGCGTCGAAGGACGCCTCCAGGTCAGCGAGGGCAGGCACGTCGACGACCGTCTCGGCGGCCACCTCGGAGGTCTGCTCGGACGTCGGCTCGCGGGTCACCTCGGCAATGGCCTCGGGAGTGGAGCCGCCGCCGGCCGGCCCCGTCGGGGGCGCCGGCGACGCACACCCCGCACCGGTCAGCACGAGGAGTCCGACGGCGAGCGTGAGTCCGAGGACCCTGGGGCGGCCGCTCACCGGCCACGGCCGAACGGTCCGCGCGGGGCGAACACGAGCTCGGCGAAGCGCCGGCCCATGTCGAGGTGCGTCTGCGCGTCCGGGTGCAGCCCGTCGGGCAGGGGGCGCAGCTCGGCGTCGGCCGGACCGTAGAGGTCGGGCCCGTGGACGAGGTGCAGGTTCGGGTCGTCGGCCGAGCGCTGCGCGACCACCGCGGCCAGCTGCTCGCGGATGACGCGGAGGGTGAGGCGGCCGCGGGCCACCTCGGCCGGGTCGCCGGTGGCACGGAACACCACCTGACCGTCGACGAGCGCGGGCGCCGCCGGACCGGGCGTGTCCTCGTGGGTCGGGCACCAGGTGGGCGTGAGGACGACCAGGGGCGTGGTGGGGTGCCCGTCCCGGATGGTGTCGAGGAAGCCGTGGACGGCGGGGACGAACGCTCGCGCTCGCATCACGTCGGTGTTCACCACGTTGATCCCGACGGCGAGGCTGATCAGGTCGGCCGCCTGGTCGCGCAGGGTCCGCGCGAGGAACGGGTCGAGCAGCGCGCTCCCGCCCAGGCCCAGGTTGACGAGCTCGACGCCGCCGGACGACGCGGCCACCGCGGGCCATGTGGTGCTGGGGCTGGCGGCCCCCGAGCCCTGGCTCAGCGAGCTGCCGTGGTGCAACCAGATCGGGCGTCGTCGGTCGGGCGCCGGTGCGACGGGCGCGTCCGCGCGCAGCGCCAGCACCTCGGTGGCCTCGTCGTGGGGCAGCCAGATCTCCAGCTCCTTGTCGCCGGCGGGGAGCCCGGCGAAGCGGATCGTGCCGACGGGGCCGTCCACGTGCTCGACCGTGCCCGTGGCCATGTCGATGCGCACGGCCGCTCCCCCGTCGACAGCCGACCGGGCGGCGAGCTCGCCGTCGACGAACAGGTCGTAGACGCCGTCGGGGCGGGGCGGCATCCCGACGTACTCCCGTCGGGTGCGCAGCGCGTCGATCTCGATCACCGTCGCCGCGGTGCGGAGGGCGAGCCGCACGCCGGACGGCTGCGACGCGGCCATGAGCAGCTGGGGGTCGGGAAACTGCTGCCGGACCCAGCGTGGCAGCCGGTGGGGCATGATCCCGCGCCCGCTGCGGTCCAGGTCCAGGGCCCCGCGGAACAGGGCGTCGGTGAGGTCGACGGTCGGCAGCGGGGTGGTCATCGGCCCTCCAGGGTCGGCTGGCCGTGGTCGTGCTCCGCGCGCGGCGGCCAGGCACGCAGGAGGGTGTCGAGGGCGACCAGGGTGTGTCGCCACGACACCGCGGGCGCCGGTCCGCTGTGGTCGAAGGAGCCGGCGGCCTCCAGGTCGATGAACCCTCGAAGCGAGCTGCCGATCAGGCGGACGGCGTGGGTCTGGTCCTCGCCGGCCAGGTCATAGCCGCGGAGGACGGCGCGCGTCATGGCCGCGATGCGAGGACCCGCGCTGCGCGCAGCGGTGGCCGGGTCCAGCGGTGTCTGCATGGCCGCCCACCGGCCGGGGTGGGCACGGGCGTAGTCGCGGTAGGCGTCGGCGTAGGCCACGAGGGCGTCGATGCCGGCGCGGCCCGCCAGGGCCTCGGACACCAGGTCGGCGAGCTCCTCGAGCGCGAGCAGAGCGACGCGGGCGCGGAGGTCGCCGGTGCCGCTGAGGTGGGCGTAGACGCTCGCCGGCTGCACACCGACCTGGCGGGCGACCGCGGAGACGGTGAGCTGGTCGAAGCCGATCTCGTCGGCGAGCTCCGCGCCCACCTTCGCGAGCCGCTCCGCGGTCAGACCCTGACGTGCCATGACGCCATAGTGCTCTACCTACAGGCTGTAGTACAAATCCAATGGCATGAAGTCACGAGGCGGTCGAGGGCATCGTGAGGATCCGGGCGCCCTCCTCGGTGATCGCGATCGTGTGCTCGGTGTGGGCGGTCCGGCAGCCGGTCGCACTGCGCAGCGTCCAGCCATCGGCGTCGGTGACCAGCTCGTCGGTGTCGGCCATCACCCACGGCTCGAGGGCCAGCATCAGCCCCGGCCTCAGCCTGTAGCCCCGCCCGGGCCGGCCGGAGTTGGGCACGTGCGGGTCCTGGTGCATCGTCGATCCGATGCCGTGCCCACCGAACTCGTTGTTGACGGCATAGCCAGCCTCCGTGAGCACGGTCCCGATGGCGTGCGAGAGGTCGCCGATGCGGGCTCCGGGGCGCGCGGCGGCGATCCCGGCGGCCAGGGCGCGCTCGGTGGCCGCGATCAGGGCCGCACTCTCCCCGTCGACGGCGCCGCCGACGACGAAGCTGATGGCGGCGTCGGCCGCCACGCCGTTGCGGACGATCGCGAGGTCGAGCGAGAGCAGGTCGCCGTCGGCGAGCCGCTGGTCACGAGGCCGCCCGTGCAGCACCGCGTCGTTGACGCCGGTGCAGATGTAGTGGCCGAAGGGCCCGCGACCGAAGCCGGACGGCACGTAGTCCACGTAGCAGGACTGCGCGCCGGCCTCGCGGATCATGTCCCCGGCCCAGCGGTCGATGTCCAGCAGGTTCGTGCCGGGCTCGCAGCGCTGCCTCAGCGCCTGGAGGATGTCCCCCACCACGGCACCGGTGCGAGCGGCCTCGGCCACCTCCGCCGCCGTCAGGATCTCGATCATGGTCAGCCATCCTTGCCGATCGTCCGATGGGAATACAATACCGGGTTTACTATACCGGTACTATCATCCGAGCATGGTCCGCCTGCCGTTGACGCCCGCCGAGATCGCCCGTGGTCGACGCCTCGGCACGCTCCTGCGTCGCGCGCGGGGCGACAGGTCGATGGTGGACGTCGCGTTCGCCGCCCGGGTGTCGCCCGAGACGCTGCGCAAGATCGAGTCGGGTCGCATCGCCACCCCGGCCTTCGCCACCGTCGCATCCGTCGCCGCAGCCCTCGGCCTCTCGCTCGACGAGGTCTGGGCGGAGATCGCCGACGCGTCCGGCTCCGCCGCCGCCGACGACTCCCGCGACGCCCTCACCGCACGGCCAGTCCCGCACTAGGGCCGCCTGCCGAGCTGGACGAGTCAGGTGGATCGCCACCACACCCGTCCGGGCACATCAGGCGAAAGCGACATCGTCCCGGCCCAGGGCCGATTCGAACTGCCGACACCCGCTTTAGGAGTTCGATCTTGGTCTGTGGATAACGGGCTCATCGCAATCGAGGGTGTAG
>NZ_AXCW01000051.1 GCF_000603945.1 Actinotalea ferrariae CF5-4
GCGCGACGGCGGGACGGCGCGGGCCGGGGCGGCGCAGCGAGCCGTGCCCGACGACGGCCCGCGCCCGGACCCGGCCGAGGTGCTGCGGACCGTCTTCGGCTACGACTCCTTCCGCGGCGAGCAGGAGGAGATCGTCCGGGCCGTGGTGGGCGGCGGGGACGCCGTCGTCCTCATGCCCACCGGTGGCGGGAAGTCGCTCTGCTACCAGATCCCCTCGCTGGTCCGGGCGGGCACGGGCGTGGTCGTCTCGCCACTCATCGCGCTCATGCAGGACCAGGTCGACGCCCTGTCCGTGCTCGGGGTCCGGGCCGGCTTCCTCAACTCCACCCAGGACGGCCACCAGCGCCGCGAGGTCGAGCAGGCGCTGCTCGCCGGCGAGCTGGACCTGCTCTACCTCGCGCCGGAGCGTCTGCGCGTCCCCGCGACCGTGGAGCTGCTCGACCGGGCCCGCATCGCCCTGTTCGCGATCGACGAGGCGCACTGCGTGTCCCAGTGGGGGCACGACTTCCGGCCCGACTACCTGGGCCTGTCGATGCTGCACGAGCGCTGGCCGGACGTGCCCCGGATCGCGCTCACCGCGACGGCGACGGCCGCGACCCGGCAGGAGATCACGACGCGCCTGCAGCTCGAGGACGCACGGCAGTTCGTCGCGAGCTTCGACCGGCCGAACATCCGGTACCGGGTCGTCGCCAAGGCGAACGCCCGGGCGCAGCTGCTCGACCTCCTCCGTACCGAGCACGCCGGGGACGCGGGGATCGTCTACTGCCTGTCGCGCGCGTCCGTGGAGCAGACGGCGGAGCACCTCAGCGCCCACGGGATCCCCGCCCTGCCGTACCACGCCGGGCTCGACCGGCGGGTGCGGGCGGAGAACCAGGCCCGCTTCCTGCGCGAGGACGGACTCGTCATGGTCGCGACCATCGCCTTCGGCATGGGCATCGACAAGCCGGACGTCCGGTTCGTCGCGCACCTGGACCTGCCCAAGTCCGTCGAGGGGTACTACCAGGAGACGGGCCGTGCGGGTCGCGACGGGCTGCCCTCGACGGCGTGGCTCGCGTACGGCCTGCAGGACGTCGTCCAGCAGCGCCGGATGATCGACACCTCCGAGGGCGACGCGGCGCACCGCCGTCGGCTGGGCGCACACCTCGACGCGATGCTCGCCCTGTGCGAGACGGTCTCCTGCCGCCGGGTGCAGATGCTCGCCTACTTCGGCCAGGAGGCC
The DNA here is from genome assembly GCF_000603945.1 of Actinotalea ferrariae CF5-4. GTDB lineage: Bacteria > Actinomycetota > Actinomycetes > Actinomycetales > Cellulomonadaceae > Actinotalea > Actinotalea ferrariae. The sequence continues at coordinate 1,220 of NZ_AXCW01000051.1, forward strand.
GAGCCGTGCGGGAACTGCGACACCTGCCTGGAGCCGCAGGACACCTGGGACGGCACGGTCGCCGCCCAGAAGCTGCTCAGCACCGTCGTCCGGCTGGAGCGCGAGCGCGGGCAGCGGTACGGCGCGGGGCACCTCGTCGACATCCTGCTGGGACGCGAGACGCCGCGCGTGACCCACCTCGGGCACGCGAGCCTGAGCACGTTCGGCCTCGGCGCCGACCTCAGCGAGAACCAGTGGCGCGGCGTCGTGCGTCAGCTGCTCGCGCAGGGGCTGCTCGGCGTCGACACCGACGGCTACGGCACCCTGCACGTGACGGAGGCGAGCGGTGCCGTCCTGCGCGGGGAGCGCGAGGTGCCGCTGCGGCGGGAGCCGGAGCGGGTCGAGCGCGCGCGTCGGAGCCGCTCGGGCGGGTCGGGCAGCGCGAAGCGGGCGGCGGCCGCCGAGGGCCTCGACGAGGCGACGCTGCAGACGTTCGAGACGCTGCGCACCTGGCGGGCGGGGGTCGCCAAGGAGCAGGGCGTCCCGGCGTACGTCGTCTTCCACGACGCGACCCTGCGGGAGATCGCGTCGCGTCGGCCCGGGTCCCGGGAGGAGCTCGGCACCGTCGCGGGGGTGGGCGCGGCCAAGCTCGAGCGCTACGCCGACGGCGTGCTGGCGGCGTTGGCAGGCTGAGGACCGGCCACCAGGGCCGTCAGCGGTCGACGCGGGCTGATCCGCCGCGGGCGAGCTTGAGGACCTCGGCCTTGGTGACCATGGTGGTGTCGCCGGGGGTGGTCATGGCCAGGGCGCCGTGGGCCGCGCCGTACTCCACGGCGGTCTGCAGCGGCACGCCCTCCAGGAGCCCGTAGATGAGTCCGGAGGCGAAGGAGTCCCCGCCGCCGACGCGGTCCAGGATCTCCAGACGCTGCCGGTGGGTGGCCTGCACGACCCCGGTGTCCCGGGACCAGGCCAGCGCACCCCAGTCGTTGATGCTCGCCGAGTGCACGGTGCGCAGGGTCGTACCGATGACCTGGAAGTTCGGGTACGCGGCGGCGGCGCGTTCGATCATGGCGGCGAACGAGGCCACGTCCAGGTCCCGCAGGTGCTCGTCCACCCCGTCGACCTCGAACCCCAGCGCCGCGGTGAAGTCCTCTTCGTTGCCGATCATCACGTCCACGTGGCCCGCGATCGCCCGGTTCACCTCCCGGGCCGTGGCCTGCCCGCCGATCGCCTGCCACAGGCTCGGGCGGTAGTTCAGGTCGTAGGACACCACCGTCCCGTGCCGCCGCGCGGCGGTCACGGCCTCGAGCGCGACCTGGGCGGTCGTCTCGCTCAGCGCCGCGAAGATCCCCCCGGTGTGCAACCACCGCACCCCCAGGTCCCCGAACAGGTGGTCCCAGTCCACGTCCCCCGGGCGCAGCTGGGACACCGCCGTCCCGCCCCGGTCCGACACGCCGACGGCGCCGCGGACCCCGAAGCCGCGCTCGGTGAAGTTCAGGCCGTTGCGCACCGAGCGACCGATCCCGTCGTAGGGCACCCACCGCACGAAGGTCGTGTCCAGCCCCCCGGTGAGCATGAGGTCCTCGACGAGCCGGCCGACCTCGTTGTCCGCCAGCGCCGTGACGATCGCCCCGCGCAGCCCGAACGCCCGGCGCAGGCCCCGGGCGACGTTGTACTCCCCGCCGCCCTCCCACACCCGGAAGGACCGAGCGGTGCGGATCCGCCCCTCCCCCGGGTCCAGCCGCAGCATCACCTCACCCAGCGCGACGACGTCGTACCGGCACTGGTCCGCAGGACGGATGGTCAGGGTCACGATCTCCTCCAGGACTGGGCTGCTGCGGTCCCCGTCGGTGCGGGTCCGGTCAGTGTCGGTGCGGCGCGTGCGGTCAGTCCCGGGCGCGGGCCACCGCGTCGGCGACCAGCTCCGTGATCCCCGCGGTGTCGCGCGCCGCGACCCGGGCCCGCGGGACCATCCACGACCCACCCACCGCCGCCACGGCGGGCAGGTCCAGGTACTCCCGCAGGTTCTCCGGCCCCACCCCACCGGTCGGCACGAACCGCACGTGGCCGAAAGGCGCCGCCAACGCGGCGATCGCGGCCGGACCGCCGGACGTGCCGGCCGGGAAGAACTTCACCGTCGACACGCCCAGCTCCAGCGCCGCCTGCACCTCCGTCGCCGTGACCGCCCCCGGCAGCGCGAGGACCCCGTGCTCCCCGCACCGCTCGACCACCGCCCGGCTCAGGCCGGGGGACACGACGAACCGCGCCCCCGCACCCACCGCCCGGTCCACCTGCCCCGGCGTCAGCACCGTCCCCGCACCCACCAGCACGTCCCCCCGCTCGGCCAGGACACCGATCGCACGCTCCGCCGCCGCCGTCCGGAACGTCACCTCCGCCACCGGCAACCCACCATCCACCAACGCCCGCCCCAACGACGCCGCGTCCTCGGCGTCATCCAGCACCACCACCGGCACGACGCGGTGCCCGGCCAGCCGATCGAGAACATCCATGGCGATCTCCGAGGGTGAGGGGATGAGTGCGGTGGGCCGGCTCAGCGCACGGGCGGGTACGCGGCCTTCGGCAGCTCGTAGGCGAGGTCGACGGCCGTCGTGAGGGCCTCGTCCAGCTCGAGCCGGTGCTCCGCGACGAGCCGCGCGAGGAAGCCGGCGTCGACCCGCCGCGCCAGGTCGTGGCGGGCGGGGATCGAGAAGAACCCCCGGGTGTCGTCGACGAACCCGGAGGTGTTGAAGAAGCCGGCCGTCTCCGTCACGGCCTCGCGGAAGCGTCGCATGCCGTCCGGGGAGTCCAGGAACCACCAGGGCGCGCCGAGCCGCAGGGCGGGGTAGACGCCGGCGAGGGGCGCCAGCTCGCGGGAGTAGGCCGTCTCGTCGACCGTGAACACGACGAGCCGGAAGCCGGGGTGGTCGCCGAAGGCCTCCAGCACCGGGCGCAGCGCGCGGGTGAACTCGGTCGCCACGGGGATGTCGTAGCCGATGTCGTGACCGGTCCGGGCCGCGGCTCGCGCGCTGTGGTCCCGGAGGACCCCGGGGTGCAGCTGTAGGGTCAGCCCGTCCTCCGTCGACATCCGGGCCATCTCGAAGAGCATGTGCGCGCTGAACGCGTCCGCCGCCGCGGGGGAGGTCGCCCCCCGGCGTGCGTCGTCGTAGATCCGCCGCGCGTCGGTGTCGTCCAGCGGCGTGGTGTCGGCGCGGAGGTGACCGTGGTCGCTCGCCCGCGCCCCGGCTGCGACGAAGGCGCGCCGCCGCGAGCGCAGGGCCTCCAGGTAGCCGTCGTAGGAGTCGGTCGCGACGTCGGCGCGCTCGGCCAGCAGGCCGACGTCGTCCGCCCACCCGGGACGGTGGAGGTGGAGGAGGGCGTCGGGCCGGAAGGTCGGGATGATCCGTCCGCCCCAGCCGCGGCCGGCGAGAGCGGTGTGGTCGGCGAGCGTGGCGGTCGCCGGGTCCGTCGTGGCGAGGATCTCCAGCCGGAAGCGCTCGACCAGGGCCAGAGGCCGGAACTCCGGGGTCGCCAGGCGCTCGGAGATCTCGTCGAAGAGGAGGTCGGCCGTCTGCGCCGACGGGGGCGCACTCACGCCGAGCTCCTCGACGAGCACGTGCTCCGTCCAGTACCGCGTCGGCGTCCCGCGGAAGAGGTGCCAGTGCGCGCAGAAGGTGCGCCAGATGGCGCGGGGATCCGCCTCGACGGCGGCGCCGTCACGCCCGACACCCAGGTCACGATGCGGCACGCCCTGGGAGACGAGCATCCGCACGAGGTAGTGGTCCGGGACGACGAACAGCTGCGCCGGGTCGGGGAACGGCTCGTCGGCCGCGAGGACGGCAGCGTCCACATGGCCGTGCATCGACACGACGGGGAGGTCGCGCGTCGCACCGTAGATCACGCGCGCGATCTCCCGGGTGCCCGGCTCCGCGGGCAGCGCCCGGTCCGGGTGCAGGCGCCATGCACCGGCCGGCCGGGCGCTGTCGGGGGTGGTCACGGGTCCTCCTCGAGGCAGGGCGCACACCTCCCCGCTCGAGAGACGTGATGAAACAACCGTCTCATCCTGACCCACGTCGCTCCCGCGGGACAAGCCGGTGCGGTCTCGCCCTCTACCGGGCTGCGCGCTTCTGAGCGGTACGCCGCGGCCACTCCCAGAGCCGCACCGGCGAGACCCCGATCTGTGAAACACTGATGAACACGTTTCACTCCGACGGCGCGAGAGGCCCCCATGGCGACGATCCGCGACGTGGCGCGAGCCGCGGGTGTCTCCCCGGCCACCGCGTCCCGCGCCCTCGCGACCCCCCACCGGGTGAGCCCGGAGCGGCGCGGCCGGGTCGAGCGGGCCGCGCTCGCCCTCGGGTACCGCCCTCCCTCGGAGCCGTCGGGCCCGCCGTCGGCCCGGCCGTCCCGCACCGTCGGCGTGGTCGTGCCCGACCTCGGCAACCCCTACTTCGCCGCTCTGGTCCAGGCCGTCCAGCGGCGCGCGCGCTCGGCCGGGGCCGCCGTCGTCGTCGCGGACTGCGAGGAGGACCCCCGCCTCGAGCAGGAGGTCCTCGCGGGGATGACCCCCACCGTCGCCGGGGTCGTCCTGTGCTCGGCCCGCATGTCCGACCGGGCCCTCGGCGCCCTTCCGGCGCAGAGCCGCGTCGTGCTCGTGAACCGGGAGGCCGAGCAGCGGGCCTCGGTCGCGGTCGACAACGACGACGGGATGCGCCAGGCGCTCACCCACCTCCACGCGCTCGGGCACCGCCGGGTCGCGTACGCCGGGGGGCAGTGGGGGTCGTGGTCCGACCGGGCGCGGCGCCGCGGCCTCGAGACCGCGGCGCGGGACCTGGCCGGAGTGGAGCTCGTGCCGCTCGGCCACTTCGCGACGACGTTCGGCGGCGGCGTCGCAGCGGCGGACGTCCTCGCGGCCTCGGGGGCGACCGCCGTCGTCGCGCACAACGACCTCATGGCGGTCGGCGTCCTGGACCGGCTGCGGCAGCGCGGCATCGACGTCCCAGGACGCGTCAGCGTGGTCGGCTTCGACGACGTCCCCGCCGCGACGCAGGTCTCGCCGCGCCTCACCACGGTCGCCGCTCCGTTGGCCCAGCTCGGGGCCGTCGCGATCGACCTCCTGCTCGACCCGCCCGAGGAGGACGAGCGCGTCGTCACCGTCCCGGTGGCGCTGCAGGTCCGCGACTCCACGGCCGCCCCCACGACCTGACCCGCCCCGACCAGCCCCGGGACCTGCCTCCCTCGCCGGCGGCCGACCGGGGCGCACGAAAGGACCGGCATGGCCGACCGCCTCAGCCTCCGCACGCTGCCCCGCGCCCGCGAGCGGGCGCGGCCCGGCGTACCCGTCACCGGCCCCGCCGTCGACCCGGCGGCGACCTCGGTCGGCATCGTGCACCTCGGTGTCGGCGCGTTCCACCGTTCCCACCAGGCGGTGCACACCGAGGACGCGGCTGCCGCCCGGGGCGACACCTCGTGGGGGATCCTCGGTGTCGCGCCGCGCAGCCCCCGCGTCCTGGAGCAGCTCCGGCCGCAGGACGGCCTGTACTCGGTCCTCACGGCGGGCCGCACGGAGACGTCCCTGCGCATCGTCGGCTCGCTCCGCGACGTGGCGCTCCTCGGGTCGGAGTCCGAGCGCGTCCTCGCCGCCCTGGCCGCGCCGACCACGCCCGTCGTGACCCTCACCGTCTCGGAGAAGGGCTACCGCCGCGCCGTCGACGGCGGCCCCGACCTCGCTGACCCGGACGTCGCCGCCGACGTCGACGTCCTGCGGGAGGAGGCCGCGCGGGGCCGGTCCGACGACCGGCCCGCCCGCACGCCGGTCGGGGCCCTCTGCCGGGCCCTCGTCCGTCGCCGCCGCGAGCACGGCACGCCCGTCACGATCGTGTGCTGCGACAACCTGGCCGACAACGGTGCCGTCCTGCGCCGTCTCGTCGACGGGGTGCTCGCCGCGGCCGGGGCGGAGACCGACCGCGCCTGGGTGGGCGAGGCCGTCCGCTTCCCCTCCACCATGGTCGACCGGATCACGCCGGCCACGACGCCGCAGCGTCGCGACGAGGCCGCCGCCCTCCTGGGGCTGCGGGACGAGGGGGTCGTCGTCGCCGAGCCGTTCAGCCAGTGGGTGATCGAGGACTCCTTCGCGGGACCCCGTCCGGCCTGGGAGCAGGCCGGAGCAGTCCTGACGGCCGACGTCGCGCCGTGGGAGCGGGCGAAGCTCCGCCTGCTCAACGGGACCCACTCCGCGGTCGCCTACCTCGGGGCGCTCGCCGGCCACCGGTTCATCGACGAGGCGGTGACGGACCCGCGGATCGCCGAGGTCGTGCGCGAGCTCCAGGCGGAGGCCCGCCGGACCCTCGACGCCCCGGACGGGTTGGACCTCGAGGCGTACGGCGAGGCGGTGCTCGAACGGTTCGCGAACCCGGCGACGGGGTACACGACGGCGCAGGTGGCCGGCGACGGGTCGCAGAAGCTCCCCCAGCGCGTCGTCGGCACGATCACGGACCTGCTCGACCGGGGTGAGGTGCCGGTCGCCGCCACGCGCACCATGGCGGCGTGGGCCGCGTTCGTGGCCCGGGGGCGGGACGCCCGGGGTGACGCGCTGCCCCTCGACGACCCGCTCGCTCCGGTCCTGCGGACCGTCACCGCCGGCGACGACCTGGGGCTGGCGGACCGGGTCCTCGGCGTGGACCAGGTCTTCCCCGCGCGCCTGCGCGAGGACGACGCCTTCCGCCGGGCGTTCCGTCAGGAGCTCGCGGAGCTGCTGGCGGAGGCGGGCTGACGCCGGACCGGCCGAACCGGTGCGGCCTGGGACCGGCGGAGCGTTCCCGCTCCCGACCCGTGGGGCGTTCCCGCTCCCGACCGGCGTGGCTATCGTCCGTCCATGAACGACATCGAGGCGCGCCTGAAGGACTTCTACAGCGGCGACATGGCGGATCGTGCGGAGCGCGCGCTGGACGACGAGCGTCTACGGCGCGTCCAGGCGTTCACCGACCGCCTGCGCGCCACCGGCGCCGGGAGCGTCCTGGAGGTCGGGTGCGGTGCCGGCCGCGACGGGCTGGTCCTGGCCGGGAGCGGAGTCGCGTACACCGGCGTCGACCTCACCCCCGAGGCCGTGCGGATCTGCCGGGACCGTGGGCTCGTGGCCGTCGAGGCCTCGGCCGTGGACCTGCCGTTCGCGGACGACACGTTCGACGCCGCCTGGTCGATGAGCACGCTCATGCACCTGCCGGGCGACGGCCTCGCGCGGGCGCTCGGCGAGCTGCGACGGGTCGTGCGGGCAGGCGGGACGGCCGAGATCGGGGTCTGGGGCCACAGCGACCCCGCCGAGCGGACCCGGGACGACGGTCGCTACTTCCTGCACCGGTCCGACGAGCAGCTGCGGGCCGAGCTCGAGGCGCTCGGCGAGGTGGTCGCCTTCGCCACGTGGGGCTGGAAGGACGACGGCAAGCACTACCAGTGGGCGCGCGCCGTCGTCGGCTGACCGTGGGAGCCCGGGGCCGGGCGCCCGGGAAGGCCGGGAAGGCCGGGAAGGCCGGGACCGTCGTCCCTGGCGGCCGGGCGGTCCGCGGCGTTGCGTGGGCGCATGAGCACCTCTCTCCTCGACCGGTCCCCGCTCCGCACGCTCGCCGCCACGGCAGCCGCCGTCGGTGTGGCGGTCGCGACGACCGCCGCGGCCTACCCGCGCGCCCGGCACTGGGGCCGGACCTTCGGCGCCACCGCCGCCGAGGTCGCGGCGACCCTCGAGGGCGACAGCTTCGTGCCCGACGCGGACGCGGTGACGACGCGCGCGGTCGATGTCGCTGCGCCGCCGTCGGCCGTCTGGCCGTGGGTCGCCCAGCTCGGGCAGGACCGCGGCGGCTTCTACAGCTACGACGCGCTCGAGAACCTCGCCGGCTGCGACATCCACAGCGCCGACCACGTCGAGCCCGCCTGGCAGGACGTGCGGGTCGGTGACCCGTTCCGGCTGCACCCCGACCTCGCGCTGTCCGTCGCCCTGGTCGAACCGCCGCACGCCCTCGTCGCGCTCGGCCGGGCGCCGTCGGCGGAGGAGGCGGCCGTGCCGTTCGACTTCTCCTGGGCCTTCGTGCTGCGGCCCGGGCCGCTCGGGACCCGGCTCGTCGTCCGCGAGCGCTACGCGTACCTCACGCCGTGGGCGGCGGCGGTCGTCGAGCCGGCCTCATGGGTGAGCCTGCTCATGACCGAGCGGATGCTGCGCGGCATCCGCGACCGCGCGGAGCGGTCCGCCACGACCTGACCGCACGGCCCCGGCCGGGCCCTCGCCGAGCGCTGTCTCGCGGGGTCGATCTGTGTCGCCCACCAGCGCAGATCCACCCCACGGGGGCCGGTGCGCCACGGCGACGTGCCGCGGGGTCGATCTGAGCCGCCCAGCGGTACGGATCCACCCCACGAGCCGACGAGCCCGCGAGCACGGGTGGGGACAAGCGCGCGCGGACCCGCGGTCAGCGACCCGTGCCGTCGACGGCGTGGGGCTCGATCGCGGCGAGCTCGTCATCGGTGAGGTCCGGACCCGCGAGCGCGGCGACGTTGTCCTCGAGCTGCGCGACGCTGCTGGCGCCGATGATCGCGCTGGTGACGCGCGGGTCGCGCAGCACCCACTGCAGCGCGAGCTGCGCGAGGGACTGCCCGCGGCCCTCCGCGATCGCCGCGAGCGCCCGGGCCCGCTCCAGGTACGTCCCGGAGATCCGCTCCGGCGTGAGGAACTGCCCGACGGCCGCGCGCGAGTCCTCCGGGATCTCCCCGCTGAGGTAACGGCCGGTCAGCAGGCCCTGCTGCAGCGGGCTGAACACGACCGTCCCGACGCCGAGGTCCGCGACCGCGTCGAGCAGCGTCTCGCTCTCGCCGTCGCCGACCTGCTCGACGTGGCGGTTGAACATCGAGTAGCTCGGCTGGTGCACGAGCAGCGGCGTGCCGAGGTCCGCGAGGATCCGCGCGGCCTCGCGCGTCTGGGACGGGGTGTAGTTCGAGACCCCGACGTAGAGGGCACGCCCGCTGGTCACCGCGGAGTGCAGCGCCCCCATGGTCTCCTCCAGGGGCGTCGTCGGGTCGAAGCGGTGGCTGTAGAAGACGTCCACATAGTCCAGCCCCAGGCGCGCGAGCGACCGGTCCAGCGAGGACAGCAGGTACTTGCGCGAGCCGCCGTCGCCGTAGGGCCCGGGCCACATCCCGTACCCCGCCTTGGTCGAGACGACCAGCTCGTCCCGGTAGGGCGCGAGGTCCGTCGCGAGCACCCGCCCGGCGACCTCCTCGGCGGAGCCGGGCGGCGGGCCGTAGTTGTTCGCCAGGTCCAGGTGCGTGATCCCCAGGTCGAACGCCCGCAGGAGGATCGCCCGCTGCGTCTCGAACGGCTTGCCGTGGCCGAAGTTGTGCCAGAGCCCCAGCGCGAGCGCCGGCAGGTCCAGCCCGCTCCGTCCGCAGCGGCGGTACTCCATGGCGTCGTAGCGGTCGTCGGCGGCGGCGTGGGTGGTCACCTGGACACCGTAGGCGCCCGGACGCCGGCCCGCCGTCGGCGGACGCATCGGCGCCTCCCGCCGTCGGCGGACGCATCGGCACCGGCCGGCGGGTCGGGCTAGCGTGGCGGACGTCCCCCAGGAGAGCCGAGGTCGCCCCTCCATGTCCGCCCGTCAGCTGCCCCGCTGGTCCGAGCTCGCCCCGCTCGTGCGGTTCCGTCCGCTCGAGCTCGACCCGACGGCGCGACGCCTGAGCAGCGCGCACACGATCCTCGACCTGCGCCGCGCGGCCCGCCGGCGTGCGCCGCGGTCCGTGTTCGACTACACCGACGGCGCCGCCGAGGCGGAGATCAGCCTGCGCCGCGCCCGCCGCCTCTTCCGCGACCTCGAGCTGCAGCCGGCGGTCCTGCGGGACGTCTCCGGGGTCGACACGACGACGTCGGTCCTGGGCTCGCCCGCCGCGGTCCCGTTCACCTTCGCCCCGACCGGCTTCACCCGGCTCATGCACCACGAGGGCGAGGAGGCCGTCGTCCGCGTCGCCGGGCGCCGGGGCGTCCCGTACGCCCTGTCGACCATGGGCACGACGTCGATCGAGGACGTCGCCGCCGCCGGTCCCGACGCGCGGAAGTGGTTCCAGCTCTACGTCTGGAAGGACCGCGCCGCCGGCGAGGACCTCATGGCACGTGCCCGCGCCGCCGGGTACGAGGCGCTGGTGCTCACCGTCGACGTGCCGGTCGCCGGTGCGCGGCTGCGCGACGTGCGCAACGGCTTCTCCATCCCGCCGGCCCTCACCGCCCGCACCATCGCCGACGCGGCGCTGCACCCGCGCTGGTGGGTCGACCTGCTGACGACGGCACCGCTGCAGTTCGCCTCCCTGTCCAGCTGGGACGGGACGGTCGCCGAGCTCCTCGACGAGCTCTTCGACCCGACGATGACCCTGGCCGACCTGGAGTGGGTGCGGTCGGTCTGGGACGGTCCGCTCGTCATCAAGGGCGTCCAGACGGTCGACGACGCGCGCCGGGTCACCGACGCCGGGGCGGACGCCGTCGTCCTGTCCAACCACGGCGGCCGCCAGCTCGACCGGGCGCCGGTGCCGCTGCGGCTGCTGCCCGACGTCGTGGACGCCGTCGGCGACCGCACCGAGGTCTGGCTCGACACCGGCATCCTCAGCGGCGCCGACGTCGTCGCGGCCCTCGCCCTGGGTGCGACGACGACCATGGTCGGGCGCGCCTACCTCTACGGGCTCATGGCCGGCGGGGAGCGCGGCGTGGACCGCGCCGCGGAGATCCTCACGCGCGAGGTCCGGCGCACCATGGCGCTGCTGGGGGTCGCCCGCGTCGAGGAGCTCGGCCCGCAGCACGTGTGCCTGCCCTGAGCGCAGTCACCCCTTCGGGGTGAGGACGTGGCGGCTCCGACCGGACAGGATCGGCCACGAGGACCCCACCGAGCGGAGGGCACGACCATGCTCATCCTGGCCATCCTCGTCCTCGGCCTCGCGGCCGGCTGGATCGCCCACCTCCTCGTGGGCCGCGGCGAGCCCGACTGGACGCGGCTCTTCCTCGTGGGCGTCGTCGGGTCCTTCGTGGGCGGGCTCCTCGGCAGCCTCCTCTTCGGCGACGGGCTCGAGCTGCGCCCGACCGGGCTGATCGGCTCGGCCGTGGGAGCGACCCTCGTGCTCGCCCTCGCGCAGTGGGTCCGGGGCCGCTCGACGGACACCTCCCGGCGCCGTCGTCGGCGCTGACCGCCCGCACGAGGACTGCCCGGAGCGGCGGTCAGGACAGGTCGTCGAACTCCGTGACCACCGTCCGCCAGTACTCGCTCCCGTCCCGGGTGCGCGTCACGATGCCCGCGTCGACGAGCTCCCGGCGCAGGCCCACCGGGTCGCGCGAGACCTCGGCGAGCCGGTCCGTCAGCTCCCGCTCGCCGACGGGGTCGTGCACGGCGAGCACTCGCGTCGCCAGGTAGCGGAACACGAGGTCGCGGTCGGCGCGCCGGCGCGGCAACGTCTCGAGCCGCCCCCGCACGAGGAACCGGTCCGGCGGCGGCGCGGGCTGCAGCTCGGGAAGGTCCACCGCACGAGCGTATGTCTCTGCGCCGGGCCCGGCCCGGCGGCTCTCAGCCCGTGCGGTCGCACGTCAGTGCCGAGCCTGCCTCCCCGGACCTGCGCACCGGGCAGGAGGACCCGAGCCCGCCGCGTGGGGTCAGGCGAAGACGGCGGGGGCCAGACGGTCCGGGAGGAGCGGGTGGTCCAGGTCGGACGCCCGCAGCCACGCCCAGGTGTCGCGCACCGTCTCGGCGAAGGGACGGCTCGCCAGGCCCAGCTCACGCGCCCGCGCGGTGCCGACCTGCCACGCCGTCGCCGCCACGCCGTCGGGCAGCCAGAACGGCAGGTCGGTCCAGGGCTGCACGGCAGCGGCCAGCAGTCGGTCACCCGGCACGGGGACCAGCTCCGCGGCCGGCGCGCCGCTCGCCAGCACGGCGTCCCGGCACGCCTCGAGCAGGCCGGCGTACGTCGTCATCCCCACCGGCCCGGTCGCGTTGACCGGCCCGGACCAGTCCGCGCCGGCGGCGACGACCAGCCACGCGGCCAGGTCCCGCACGTCGACGAACGCGACCGGCACGTCCGCGGCGGCAGGGACGACGACGCGCTCGCACGTCGCGATCCGGTGCAGCCAGCTCGTCAGGCGCCGCGTCCGGTCGCCCGGCCCCACGATGAGCCCCGCCCGCGCGCAGAGGAGCCGCTCGCCCAGCGCCGCCGCGAGGACGCGCTCGCTCTCGGCCTTCATCGGTCCGTACTCGGCGGTCGGCGCCTCGGGGCCGAACGTGGGCGCCGACTCGTCCGGGATCGGCCCGGGCGGCCAGTCGCGGTAGGCGCTGATGCTGCTGACGTAGACGTCCCGCGGCACGGCGCCCAGCACGCTCGCCGCGGCGCGGGCGCCCTCCACGGTGTAGCCGCAGCAGTCGACGACGGCGTCCGGCGGGTCCGCGTCGAGCACCGGCGCGAGCGCGGCGCCCAGCGAGGCGACGTCGTCCCGGTCGGCCTGCACGGCCCGCACCGACGGCGGCGCGCCCGGATGACCCGCCGACGACGGCGCGGCGGACGCCGGGCGCGTCCCCCGGGTGACGGTCGTGACGGCGTGGCCGGCCGCGACCGCGGCGCGCACCACCTCGCCGCTGAGGAAGCCCGTGCCGCCCAGGACCAGGAGGTGCATGAGCACACCCTGGCCCCGGGCGGTCCGGGCGTCGAGGGGTTCCGCTGGAGGCGGACGGACGAGCCGGGCGGGGTCAGGACTGCCTGCCCCTCCGTCGCCCCGGAGGTCAGCCCGCGACCGCGACCCGCTCGTTCGGGACGCAGTGCGTCATCTCCAGGCCCGTGACGTCGCGGGGCCCGTTCTTGCCGAGGTTCGCCAGGCGGGCCAGCTCGTCGTCGGACAGGGTCTGGCCCGCCAGCGGCGGGAGGTGCCGGACGTCGTCGGCCGTGAGGCCGAGCCCCTCGCCGACGCGGCGCCCCAGCTCGTCGTCGCACATCAGGAAGTGCCAGACCATGCGTTCCTGCACCTCCCGGACCGCCTCGCCGATCCCGTCGACGAGGTTCCCCACGAGGTCGTCCTGCTCCCACGGCTCCATGAGCTGGTAGCGCTGGCCGGCCTGGGTGTAGTCGTCGGTCCGCGGCAGCCGCGCGCGGGTCAGGCGCCCCACGACCTCGGGCCCCTGCTCGTCGTGCGCCGGGGACGGCGCCTCGCGCAGGCCGCCCGTGATCGACGGCTCGTAGTTGACGTGCGGGTTCGAGCCCGTCGGGTCGACGTGGTACGCCATCGGCCCGCCCTGCTGGTTGGTCCGCACCGGTGCCTGCGGCTGGTTGACCGGCAGCTGCAGGTAGTTCGGGCCGACCCGGTAGCGCTGGGTGTCGGAGTAGGAGAACGTCCGCCCGACGAGCATCTTGTCGTCGGAGAAGTCCAGGCCGTCGACGAGCACGCCCGTGCCGAACGCGATCTGCTCGTTCTGGGTGTGGTGGTTCGTCACGTTGCGGTCCAGCACCATCCGGCCGACCGGGCGCGGCGGGAAGTCGTTCTCCGGCCAGACCTTGGTGTCGTCCAGGGGGTCGAAGTCGAGCTCGGGGTGCTCGCCGTCCGTCATGAGCTGCACGCGCAGCTCCCACTCGGGGAAGTCACCGGCCTCGATGGCGTCGTACAGGTCCTTCGAGGCGTGGCCGAGGTCACCGGCCTGGATCGCGGCGGCGTCGGCCCCCGTGAGGCTCTTCACGCCCGCGCTGGGGACCCAGTGGTACTTGACGAGGTGCGTGACCCCGTCGGCGTTGACCCACCTGTACGTGTTGACCCCGAAGCCCTGCTGCGTGCGGTAGGTCGCCGGGATGCCCCGCGGGGAGAAGAGGTTGACGAGCATGTGCATCGCCTCGGGCGTCTGCGACATGAAGTCGAAGATCCGCGCCGGCTCCTGGCGGAAGGTCACCGGGTCCGGCTTGAGCGCGTGGATGACGTCCGGGAACTTGATCGCGTCGCGGATGAAGAAGACCCCGAGGTTGTTGCCGACGAGGTCCCAGTTCCCGTCCTCGGTGTAGAACTTCACCGCGAAGCCGCGCGGGTCCCGCGCCGCCTCGGAGGAGTCCCGGCCGCCGATGACGGTCGAGAACCGGACGGCCACCTCGGTGCGCGCTCCCGCCTCCTGGAACAGCTTCGCGCGGGTGTACCGGGCGATCGGCTCGTCGCCCCAGCGGCCGGTCGCCTCGAAGGTCCCGAACGCGACGGCCCCCCGCGCGTGGACCACCCGCTCGGGGATCCGCTCCCGGTCGAAGTGGCTGATCTTCTCCAGCAGCTGGTAGTTCTCGAGCGTGGCGGGCCCGCGCGCACCGACCGTCCGCTGGTTCTGGTTGTCGTGGACCGGGTGACCCTGCCGGGTGGTGAGCACGGGGCGGTCGTCCCCCGGGGTGGTGGGCTGGTCGGCGACGTCGGTCATGCCGTTCCTCTCGTCGTGCGGGTGGTGGTGACGCACGGCGGAGCGGTCCTGCCCCCTTCCCCCCTGCGCCCGGACGGACCGGCGGCCTCAGCCCCCGCGGCCCCCGTCGGGTCCGGGGCCCGGCGCGCACGTCGCGCACCGGCCCCAGAAGATCACCTCGGCCTCGTCCACGACGAAGCCGGGAGGGTGGTGCGCGGGCAGCAGGCAGGGCGCAGGCCCCTCCGCGCAGTCGACGTCCGCCGTCGCGCCGCACACCCGGCAGACCACGTGGTGGTGGTTGTCCCCCGCGCGCGCCTCGTAGAGCGCCGGCCGGCCCGCGGGCTCGATGCGTCGGGCGAGCCCGGCCCCGACGAGGGCGTCGAGGCAGTCGTACGCGGCCTGGGTGGACAGCGAGCCGCGCCGCTCCCGGACCCGGGCGGCGACGTCGGCGACGGTGAGGTGGTGGTCACTGCCGGCGACGCGCGCGGCGTCCAGGGCGTCGAGCACGGCCAGCCGCGGGGTGGTGACCCGCAGCCCGGCCGCCCGGAGCCGTTCCGCGGACGTCGTCATCGCCTCACCCTGTCACGTATTCTGGAAAGGTTCCAGACAAGGCCGGCGCTCTCGGGTGCGACGATCGGTCCGTGCTGCGCGTGATGTTCTTCGAGCCCCGGATCGCGGGCAACACCGGCAACGCGATCCGGATGTGTGCGGGCACCGGAGCCGAGCTGCACCTCGTGGAGCCCCTGGGCTTCGACCTGTCCGAGGCGAAGCTGCGGCGGGCCGGCCTGGACTACCACGACCTCGCGCACGTCGTCGTGCACGCCGACCTCGACGCCGCGCTGCGCACCGTCGCCCCCGCCCGCGTCCTCGCCTTCACGACGCAGGCCACGACGCGCTCGACGGACGTCGCCTACCGGGACGACGACGTCCTGCTCTTCGGGCCCGAGCCGACGGGCCTGCCGCCGGACGTGCTGGCCCGGCCGGAGGTCACCGCGCAGGTCCGCATCCCCATGCTCCCCGGCCGGCGATCGATGAACCTGTCCAACGCCGCCGCCGTGGCGACCTACGAGGCGTGGCGGCAGCTGGGCTTCCCCGGCGGGGTGTGACGCTCCGTCACTTCCACTGCCGCCGCGTCCCCGCGACGAACTGCGCATACCCCACGAGCGACGCCGTCGAGCACAGCACCTGGTACAGCAGGAGGAACGCCAGGTACCCGCCGCGGTTGCGCCGGACCCTGAGGTCCAGCGGGTCGAACACATGCCGGGACTGGAAACGCCGCAGCGTGCCGTAGACGAGCAGCGTCACCGGGAGGACGAGGAGGGTCCAGACCGAGACGATGAGGGGGTATCCCAGAGCGAGCAGCACGACACCCGGCAGCCAGATGAGCGCGTAGCCCAGGTCGAGGAACGGGATGAGGAGATCCACCCCGGCGACGAGCTTCGTGAGGGTGCGGTCCTGACGCCAGGGAGGCACGGCTCGGATGCCCTCGAGCATCCCGCGCGCCCAGCGCGCCCGCTGGCGGAAGAAGTGCCGGGTGCGCGCCGGGACGTCCGTGAAGGCGACCGCGGTCGGCTCGAAGTACACGCGCTGGCCGCCCTCCATGAGGCGCCACGTGACCACGATGTCCTCGCCGATCGCGTCCGGCCACCCGCCGACGCGCCGGACCTCGTCCGTGCGGTAGACCGAGAAGGCCCCCTGCGCGACCAGGGTGGACTGGTACAGCCCCTGCATCCGCTTCACGGCGGTGATGCCCAGGTAGTAGTCCCACTCCTGCATCCGGGTCAGCAGGTTCTCGCGGGAGTTCCGCACGAGCACGGAGCCGGCCACCGCCACCGTGTCCGGCGGCGCGGACTCGAGCCGGGACACGAGGCGGCGCAGCGCGTCCCGGTGGAGCAGCGTGTCCGCGTCGACCGTGATGACCAGCGGCGTCGTCACGTGGACCAGAGCAGCGTTGAGCGCGTGCGCCTTGCCCGGGACCGCCTCGTGCACCACCTGCAGGGCGATCCCGCACTCGACGGCGGTCGCGCGCGCCACCTCGACCGTCGCGTCCGTGGAGCCGTTGTCGGCGAGGATGACGTGGACCGGTCCGGCGTACGCCACGCTGCTCAGCGAGCGCAGCGTCGGGACGATGCCGACCTCCTCGTCCCGGGCAGCGATGATGATCGTCACCGGGGCGGTGGGGTCGGTCACCCGCAGCGGCGGCTGCCGGTCCATCGCCAGGGAGAACGCGAGGAAGGCGACGATCCCACCGGGCAGGTACGCGACGAGCAGCACGATCGTCCAGGCCCCGACGGGGCCGACGACCGGCGCGAGGTCGGCCACCCAGGGCCTGGAGAGCACGACGGCGAGCGCGACCCACGCGGCGGCGCCGACGGCTGCGAGGACGAACTTGCGGTGGACCGGGACGTACCGACCCCCGGAGGACCGTGGCGCGGCGCCCTGCGATGGCGAGAGGTCCTGACCGGCACCCCCTTCGGGCCCACCACGCTGCGCAGGGACCGACGGCGCGGTCGACGCGGGGCCGTCAGGGGCATCCTGCGGGAGGCGGCCGACGACAGGGGCGGAGCTGGAGGTGAGGAGCAGCTCGAGCGCAGCGGTGTCCGGAGTCGGGTCGACGACGGTCTCCGCGGGGCTCGGGCGGCGGCGACGAAGGAGGGGCACACACCCCTTTCGGGACGCCCACGTCGGCGGTTGAGCGGGGCGACGGCTGCTCGGCGGGTGAAAACTCCTCCCTCTCGCTGCCGCAACGGGCGCAACCAGGGCGAATCGGGCACCCGGGTCGGGTGATTCATCCTGTCCGGTCCGGTCGCCGGAGGCCGGGCGCCGCGCGACGGACCGGGCACGACGACGCCCGGGCCGCGAGCGGTGCTCGCGACCCGGGCGTCGTCGGTGGTGGCGGTCAGGACTCCGTGCCGGTCTCCCGGGCGTCGTCCGTCGTCGTGAGCGGCGGCATCGAGGACACCGCGACGCCGACCGGCTCACCGGCGACCGGCCCCTCCTTGCCGATGCCCCGGAAGATGAACTCCCCGAGCAGGCCTTCGCCCTGGGCGTCGACTACGACGGTCTGGCCCGGGCGGAGCTCGCCGAAGAGGATCTTCTCGGACAGCGCGTCCTCGATCTCGCGCTGGATCGCGCGGCGCAGCGGTCGCGCACCGAGGACGGGGTCGTACCCCTTCTCGGCGAGCAGCTGCTTGGCCGCCGGCGTGAGCTCGATGCCCATGTCCTTGTCCCTGAGCCGCGACGCCAGGCGGGCGATCATCAGGTCGACGATCTGGATGATCTCCGACTGCGTCAGCTGCGGGAACACCACCACGTCGTCGACGCGGTTGAGGAACTCGGGCCGGAAGTGCTGCTTCAGCTCGTCGTTGACCTTCGCCTTCATCCGCTCGTAGGACGTCGAGAGGTCACCGCCGGCCTGGAAGCCGGTCTGGACGCCCTTGGCGATGTCCCGCGTGCCGAGGTTGGTGGTCATGATGATCACGGTGTTCTTGAAGTCCACCACCCGGCCCTGCGAGTCGGTCAGGCGACCGTCCTCGAGGATCTGCAGCAGCGAGTTGAAGATGTCCGCGTGGGCCTTCTCGACCTCGTCGAAGAGGACGACCGAGAACGGCCGGCGACGCACCTTCTCCGTGAGCTGCCCGCCCTCGTCGTAGCCGACGTAGCCGGGAGGCGAGCCGAACAGTCGCGACACGGTGTGCTTCTCGGAGAACTCGCTCATGTCGAGCTGGATGAGCGCGTCCTCGTCACCGAAGAGGAACTCCGCGAGCGCCTTGGCGAGCTCGGTCTTCCCGACGCCCGTGGGGCCGGCGAAGATGAACGACCCACCGGGGCGCTTCGGGTCCTTCAGGCCCGCGCGGGTGCGGCGGATGGCCTGCGAGAGCGCCTTGATGGCGTCCTCCTGGCCGACGATCCGCTTGTGCAGCTCGTCCTCCATGTGGAGCAGCCGGCTGGACTCCTCCTCGGTGAGCTTGAACACGGGGATGCCCGTGGACAGCGCCAGCACCTCGGCGATGAGCTCCTCGTCCACCTCCGCGACCGTGTCGAGGTCGCCGGACTTCCAGGCCTTCTCCTTCTCGGTCCGCTGGACCCCGAGCTGCTTCTCGACGTCGCGCAGGCGCGCGGCCTTCTCGAAGTCCTGCTCGTCGATCGCCGACTCCTTGTCGCGGCGCGCCTCGGCGATCTTCTCGTCGAGCTCGCGCAGCTCCGGCGGGGCCGTCATCCGACGGATGCGCAGGCGCGCGCCCGCCTCGTCGATGAGGTCGATCGCCTTGTCCGGCAGGAACCGGTCGTTGACGTAGCGGTCGGCCAGCTGCGCGGCGGCCACGAGGGCGTCGTCGGTGATCGAGACGCGGTGGTGCGCCTCGTACCGGTCGCGCAGGCCCTTGAGGATCTCGATGGCGTGCGTGAGGTTCGGTTCCGCGACCTGGATCGGCTGGAACCGGCGCTCGAGCGCGGCGTCCTTCTCGACGTGCTTGCGGTACTCCTCGAGCGTCGTGGCGCCGATCGTCTGGAGCTCGCCGCGCGCCAGCATCGGCTTGAGGATGCTCGCCGCGTCGATCGCACCCTCGGCGGCGCCCGCCCCGACGAGGGTGTGGATCTCGTCGATGAACAGGATGATGTCGCCGCGCGTGCGGATCTCCTTGAGCACCTTCTTCAGGCGCTCCTCGAAGTCACCGCGGTAGCGGGACCCCGCCACGAGGGCGCCGAGGTCGAGCGTGTACAGCTGCTTGTCCTTGAGCGTCTCCGGGACGTCGCCGCGGACGATGTCCTGCGCGAGGCCCTCGACGACGGCGGTCTTGCCGACGCCGGGCTCCCCGATGAGGACCGGGTTGTTCTTGGTCCGGCGGGACAGCACCTGCATGACCCGCTCGATCTCCTTCTCGCGCCCGATGACCGGGTCGAGCTTGCCCTCGCGTGCGGCCTGCGTGAGGTTGCGGCCGAACTGGTCGAGGACGGCGGAGCCGGAGGGCTGTCCCTCCGCGGGACCGCCGGACGCCACGGGCTCCTTGCCCTGGTACCCGGAGAGCAGCTGGATGACCTGCTGCCGCACGCGGTTGAGGTCCGCGCCGAGCTTGTTGAGGACCTGCGCCGCGACGCCCTCACCCTCGCGGATGAGACCGAGCAGGATGTGCTCGGTGCCGATGTAGTTGTGGCCGAGCTGGAGGGCCTCGCGCAGGGACAGCTCGAGGACCTTCTTCGCCCGCGGCGTGAAGGGGATGTGACCCGAGGGGGCCTGCTGGCCCTCGCCGATGATCTCCTGGACCTGCGAGCGGACGGCGTCGAGGGAGATGCCGAGCGACTCCAGGGCCTTGGCGGCGACGCCTTCGCCCTCGTGGATGAGTCCGAGCAGGATGTGCTCGGTCCCGATGTAGTTGTGGTTGAGCATCCTCGCCTCTTCCTGGGCGAGGACCACCACGCGACGGGCACGGTCGGTGAATCTCTCGAACATCTGCGCTCCTTGCCAGGGATGTCGTCCTGCCAGGCTAACGGCGGGGGTCCGGCCGCACTGCCCGTGTTCGCCGCAGGCGTGATCTGATCACCGGACCCGCGTGCGCCGCGGGCGCCGGGAGCCCACGCGCTCCGGCCCGCGACGGCGTCAGGAGGCCAGCGCCGCCGAGAACGCCTCGAGGGCGGGACCGGAGAAGAGCACGAAGCGCACCAGCTGCACGTCCGCCCCGACGGCCGGGTGCGCGCGCACCTCCGCGACCGCGATGCGGGCCACCTCCGCCACGTCCCAGCCGTAGACGCCGGCGCTCACCGCGGGGAACGCCACGGACCGCGCGCCGACCCGGGCCGCGACGTCGAGCGAGCGGCGGAAGCAGGACGCCAGCAGCGCGGGATCGGTCTGGCCCGCGTGCCGGTCGGGACCGACGGTGTGGATCACCCACGTGGCCGGCAGCTCGCCGGCGCCGGTCGCCACCGCCTCGCCGACCGGCAGCCCCTGCGGCAGGGAGGCCTTGCGCAGCGCGCGGCACTCGGCCAGCAGGCCCGGGCCGGCCGCCGCGTGGATCGCGCCGTCGACCCCGCCCCCGCCCAGCAGCGAGGAGTTCGCGGCGTTGACGACCGCGTCCACCCGCTCCCGGGTGATGTCGCCGAGCACCGCCTCGACCGTCGCGTCCGTCATGCCTCCCAGTCTCCCCCGGACCCGAGGACCGTCCAGCCGACGGGCGGCTCACGCACGGGCTGCGCACGGGCCGCGCACGGGCTGCGCCGGGCTGCGCACAGGCCGCGCGCAGGCCGCGCAAGGGTGCGGAAGGGACTGCGCGCCTCCCGTACGTGTGATCTCATCGAATCGGTCCGACCCCATCCCCAGCACCTCGAGGAGCACCTGTGCAGCAGCGCACCATCGGCGACCGCACCGTCAGCGCGATCGGCCTCGGCGGCATGCCGATGTCCATCGAGGGCCGGCACGACGAGGCCCGGTCGATCGCGACGATCCACGCCGCCCTCGACGCCGGCGTGACGTTCATCGACACCGCGGACGCCTACCACCTCGACCCGACCGACGTCGGCCACAACGAGATCCTCATCGCCAAGGCGCTGCGCCTCGCGGGCTCGGCCGCCGACGACGTCCTCGTGGCCACCAAGGGCGGGCACCGGCGCCCCGGCGACGGCTCCTGGTACGTCCAGGGCGACGCCGGGTACCTCAAGAAGGCGTGCGAGGCGTCGCTGCAGCGGCTCGACGTCGAGGCGATCGGCCTCTACCAGTTCCACCGCCCGGACCCGGCGGTGCCCTACGAGGAGTCCGTCGGCGCGATCCGCGACCTGCTGGACGAGGGCAAGATCCTCATGGCCGGGATCTCCAACGCCGACCCGCAGCAGATCCGCCTCGCCCACGAGGTGCTCGGCGGACGCCTGGTCTCCGTCCAGAACCAGTTCTCCCCGGCCTTCCGCAGCAGCGAGCCGGAGCTCGAGCTCTGCGCGGAGCTGGGCATCGCGTTCCTGCCGTGGAGCCCGCTGGGCGGCATCGCCCGCGCCGGGGAGCTCGGCGAGCGCCACGCGGCCTTCGCGGAGGTCGCGGCCGAGCGCGGCGTCAGCCCGCAGCAGGTCACCCTCGCGTGGGAGCTCGCGAAGGCACCGGTCGTCATCCCGATCCCGGGCGCCAGCCGCCCGGAGAGCATCCAGGACTCGGCCCGCGCGGCGGACCTGGAGCTGACGCCCGAGGAGCTCACCCGCCTCGACGCGGCGGCCTGACCCGCTCACCCCGGCCCGTCGAGTCCGCCGGTCCCCATCGACCCCGCCTGGTGCAACCGGCGGGATCGACGCTTTCCGGCGGACTCGATGAGGGGCCGGGGCGCGCGGGTGGGTCGTGCGGGTGCCGTCTGTCAGGCCTCCAGGAGGATCGTCACCGGGCCGTCGTTGACGAGCTCGACCTGCATCATCGCCCCGAACCGGCCGGTCTCGACCCGCAGGCCACGCCCGCGCAGGTCCGCCACGACCGCCTCGACGAGGGGCTCGGCGACCGGGCCCGGCGCCGCCGCGTTCCACGTCGGGCGCCGCCCCTTGCGCGTGTCGGCATAGAGGGTGAACTGGCTGACGACGAGCAGCGGCGCCCCGACGTCGACCGCGGCCTGCTCGTCGCGGAGGATCCGCAGCTCCGCGACCTTGCGGGCGATGAGCGCGACCTGTGCCGGGCCGTCGTCGTGCGTCGCGCCGACCAGGACCAGGAGCCCCGGCTCGTCGATGGCCCCGACCACCTCGCCGTCGACGGTGACCGACGCCCGGGTGACCCGCTGCACGACCGCGCGCATCAGCGCTCACCCCCCGCGCCCTGCGGTCCACCCGCGACCCCGGCGCCCGCGACCTCGGCGTCCGCGGCCCAGGACCGCGACCAGCCGGTGACGACCTCGCCCACGGGCGCGCCGTGCCCGAGGACCGGGGTCCGCCCGACCGCCCGGACGGCCGCGACGACGTCGTCGTCGACCGGCCGGTGGGCGTGCACCGCCGACACCTGGAGCGCGACCTCCAGCGCCGCCGCCATGACCGCCGCCCGCCCGCGACCGCCGCCGTCGGCGAGCTTGAGC
>NZ_AXCW01000052.1 GCF_000603945.1 Actinotalea ferrariae CF5-4
GCGCCAGCGCCGTCCCGTCGGGGAGGGCCGCCGCGTACACGCCCTCGGCGCCGTCCTTGGCGACCAGCCCGGGCACCGCCTCGCAGAACGCGGTGACGTCGCGCCCGGTCCCGCCGACCAGCCCCGGTCGGGTGCGGACCGCCGCGGCGACCCGGCCCTCCGCCGACGCCGGCGTGGCCTGCGCCGCGAGCGCCAGCCGGGCGAAGCCGTGGGCCAGCCCGAGGAGCGTCGTCGACAGCAGGGGCGCGCCGCAGCCGTCCACGGTGACGTGCTCGACCGCCTCGCCGACGAGCTCCTCGACCCCGGCGCGGACGGCGCGCTGGAGCGGGTGCTCGGGGGCGAGGTAGCCCGACGTCGGCCAGCCGGCCAGCGCACAGGTGACGAGCATCGCGGCGTGCTTGCCGGAGCAGTTCTGGGTGAGGCTCGACGCCTCGCCGCCCGCCGCCCGCCACGCCGACGACGCCGCGGGGTCCAGGGGCAGGTCGGGCGTGTTCTGCAGGTCCTCCTCGCCGAGCCCGGCCGAGGCCAGCACGCGGCGGACGACGTCGAGGTGGCGGGGTTCGCCGTTGTGGCTCGCGCAGGCCAGCGCGAGCCCGTCGTCGTCGACCTCCAGCCCGGCGCGGAGCATGGCGACCGCCTGGAGCGGCTTGAGCGAGGACCGCGGCCACACCACGACCCCCGGGTCCCCGAGGGCGAACGCGACCGCACCGTCCGGTCCGACGACGACGACGTGACCGAGGTGGACCGACTCGACGAGCGGGCCGCGCACCACCCGCGCGAGCACCTCGCCCGGCGGGAACGGGACGGCGGGCGGCGTGACGTCCGGGCTCACCACCTGCCCGGGCCGCCCGGCCCGCCCGACCCGCCCCGCCCGGAGTACGGCGCGATGGCGGGCTTCACGTCGACCAGGTAGACCGACGCGGCGACCGCGGCGATCACCGCGAAGAAGAGGAAGCCCGAGTTGCCCACGCCGATGAAGGCGATGGCGGTCGAGACACCGAGCACGGCGAGCCAGAAGTTCTTCGTCCGCTTGCCGCCCGCGGTGAACGCGCTCGCGGGACGGCGCGCCGCGTCGACGAGGGCGACGACGCAGAGCCCCAGCACGAGCAGGGACAGCGCGAGGAAGACGAGGGCCTGGGCAGAGGAGAGGAATCCCACGGTCGAAGGGTACGCAACGGCGCTGAGGTGCCGCTGCGAGGTCCCGGCACGGCCGCCGGGCGCACGGCCCCCGGAGCCGTCGGGGACCCGGGGATCGGGAGCCCCCTCACAGCTCCGGCAGGTGCGACCGCGCCTCCTCCGGAGGGACACCTGCCGCCTCCAGCAGGTCCACCACCACGGACCGCATGAGCAGCACGACGCCCTGGACGTGCCAGTCCTCGGGCGCCAGCGCCCGCGGGTCCGTCCGCTCGGCGGCAGCGTGCAGCCGGGCCCGCACGCTCGCGGGCACCGCCCCGCCGCCGACGGCGATGGCCAGCTCGGAGGTCGCCGCGGCCACGTCCGCGACGAGCTCGCCGAGATCCGTCAGGTCGTGCCCGCCCTCGAGCAGCGGCCGGCACCGGCGGACCAGGACGCGGGCGTTGCGCATCGCCCGGTCGGCCCGCACCGCGGCACCCTCCAGGTCGTGCAGCTCGCTGCGGTGACGCCGGTGCGCCGGCGAGACCCGGGCGCTCGCCCGCGCGTCCGCCGCGACGGACCGCCACTGGTCGAGGGTCGGCTGCGAGGCGCGGCCGCGGACCAGGGCGTCCTCCACCATCTCGTCGTCGACCGCGAGCAGCCCGCGCCCGAGGTCGCGCAGCACCTGCGCGACCTCCTCGAGCCCCTCCTCGGCGAGGTGCCGGACCCGCCGTCGGGGGTCCTGCGGCCACAGCGCCGTGACGAGCAGCGCGATGCCGCCGCCGACGAGCGCGTCGACCCAGCGGCCCAGCGGCGAGCCGGCCTGCGCCGCGGGCAGCGCCACGATGACGATCGCCTGGACCCCCGCCTGCGTGGTGAGCAGGACGCCCCGGTCCAGGAACCGGGCCACCAGGGCAGCGATCGCCAGCACCACCCCGACCTGCGCCGGCCCCGTCCCGATGACGTTGACGAGCAGGTCGCCGAGCAGCACGCCGACGGCGACCCCCGCGGCCAGCTCGGCCACGCGGCGCGGCTGCCGGTCCACGCTGAAGCCGAGCGCCACCCACGCCGAGACCGGCGCGAAGAACGGGTTCGTGTGCCCGAGCACGTTCACCGCGACGGCCCACGCGGCCGCCGCGGCGGCGCTCGCGACGAGCACGGGCACGAGCGCGCGGCGGACGCGGGCG
>NZ_AXCW01000053.1 GCF_000603945.1 Actinotalea ferrariae CF5-4
CCCGGCCGGCCCGAGCCCGACCCGCCGGCGCCTGCCCGGCCGCCACCGGTCCGACCGCCGCCTGCCCGGCCCCCTCGTCCCGCTCCACCGCTCGTCCCGGCCATCAGGCGTCTCCTCCACTGCGTCGGTCCAGACCCTCGCCGTCGATGTCGAGGCCCTCCAGGTCCGGGAGGTACGGCGCCAGCGGCGGGAGCTCGTCCAGGCTGGTCATGCCCAGCCGCTCCAGGAAGTAGGGCGTGGTGCCGTAGAGGACGGCACCGCTCGGCTCCGTGCCCTGCTCGGCCACCAGTCCCCGGGCGACGAGCGTGCGCACGACCGAGTCCACGTTCACGCCGCGCACCGCGGACACCTGCCCGCGCGTGACGGGCTGCCGGTAGGCGACGACGGCCAGCGTTTCCAGCGCCGCGTGCGTGAGCCGGGCGGTCTGGCCGTCGAGGACGAAGCGCGCGACGACGTCGGCGTGGGCGCGGGCGGAGTAGAAGCGCCAGCCCCCGGCGACGTGGCGCAGCGCGAAGCCGCGGGGACGGGCGCCGTCGACCTCACCCGCGTACTCGGCCGCGAGGTCGGTCAGCAGGGCCTCGACCCGCTCGGTGGCGAGCCCGAGCGCCGTGGCGAGCCGGACGGCGGGGATCGGCTCGTCGGCGACCATGAGCACCGCCTCGAGGGCCGCCGCGGCGCCGCCGGGCAGCTCGTCGACGTCGAAGGCCAGCTCGTCCGGGGCGGGGCCGTCGGGACCGTCGGGCTGCTCGTGCGGCTGGTCCGGCACCGGGTCGTGCGCGTGCTCCTGCTCGGTGTCGTCCGCGTGCGCCGGCACGGTGTCGTCCTGAGCCGTCATCCGGGTCCCTCCTGGGCCGCGACCGCGGGGTCGGTCGCGTCGTCGTAGTCGTCGGTCACCTCGACGTCACCGTCCTGGCCGCCGGTCCACCGCACCGTCAGGTCCCCGAGCGGGTTCACCTGGTCGAACGCCACCGCGCCCTCGCGGAAGAGCTCCAGCAGCGCGAGGAAGCGCACGACGACGACGAGGGTCGAGTCCGCGTCCTGCACGAGGGTGCGGAACGCCGCCGAGCCGGTGCGGCGCAGGCGGTCCACCAGGACCGCGGCCTGCTCGCGCACGCTCACCGCCGGGGCGTGCAGGTGACCGATGTCGACCGTGGGCACGGCGCGGGGCCGCAGCGCGTGGGCCGCGAGGATCGCCAGCTCCGACGGCCCGATCTCCAGCACCAGCTCGGGCAGGAGGGCGGCGTGGTGCGGCTCCAGGCCCACCGCACGGGGCAGGCTGCGGGCCTGCTGCTCGAGCCGGTCGGCGAGCCGCGCCGCCACCTCCTTGTACGCCCGGTACTGCAGGAGACGCGCGAAGAGCAGGTCCCGCGCCTCCAGCATCTCGAGGTCCTCGGCGTCCTCGACGTCCCCGGACGGCAGCAACCGGGCGGCCTTGAGGTCCAGGAGGGTCGCGGCGACGACGAGGAACTCGCTGATGCGCCCGAGCTCCCACGGCTCGTCGCCGGCCTCGGCGGCGCGGATCGCGGCGATGAACTCGTCCGTCACCTGGGCGAGCGCGACCTCGGTGATGTCGAGCTTGTGCTTGGCGATGAGGCCGAGCAGGAGGTCGAACGGCCCGGTGAAGTTGTCCAGGTGCACCTCGAAGGCGGCGTGGCCACCCCGCTGCGCGGTGCCGTTCGCCCCAGGGTCCTGCGGTCCCTCAGGCGGCATCGCCACGCGCCACCAGCTCGCGTGCGAGCTGGCGGTACGCGGTGGCGCCCGCGTGGCTCGGCGCGTAGGAGGTGATCGGCTCGGCGGCCACGGAGGAGTCGGGGAACTTCACGGTCCGGCCGATCACCGTGTGCAGCAGCTGGTCGCCGAATGCCTCGTGCACGCGGGCCAGGACCTCGCGCGAGTGCAGGGTGCGGGGGTCGTGCATCGTCGCGAGGATCCCGTCGACCTGCAGGCGCGGGTTGAGCCGGTCCCGCACCTTGTCGACCGTCTCGATCAGCAGCGCGACGCCGCGCAGGGCGAAGAACTCGCACTCCAGCGGGATCAGCACCCCGTGGGCCGCCGTGAGGGCGTTGACCGTGAGCAGCCCGAGCGACGGCTGGCAGTCCACGAGGATGACGTCGTACTCCTCCTCGGCCGGCCGCAGGACGCGGCTGAGGATCGACTCCCGGGCGACCTCGCCCACGAGCTGCACCTCGGCCGCGGACAGGTCGATGTTGGCCGGCAGCAGGTCGAGGCCCTCCACGCCCGTCTCCCGCACCATCTCGCGGTAGTCCAGGCCGCGCTCCATGAGCAGGTTGTAGACCGTGCGGTCCAGCTCGTGCGGGCTCGTGCCCAGACCGACCGACGCCGCCCCCTGGGGGTCGAAGTCGACGATGAGCACACGGCGGCCGTAGCCGGCCAGCGCGGCACCCAGGTTGATGGTCGTCGTCGTCTTGCCGACGCCACCCTTCTGGTTGCACAGGGCGATGATGCGGGCCGGGCCGTGGGAGGACAGCGGCGTGGGCTCGGCGAACTCGGGCAGCGGCCGGCCGACGGGGTCGGTCAGCGGGGTGTCGAGGTCGTCCGGGGCCTGGCGTGTCACGCGCCGAGGCTACCGCAGCACCCCAGGCCGGACGCGGGACACGCGCCCGTCACAGGGCCCTCGGATGTGCCGCGGCGTACACCTCGCGCAGGGCGTCGACGCTCACGTGCGTGTAGATCTGCGTCGTGGTGACCGAGGCGTGCCCCAGGAGCTCCTGGACGACGCGCACGTCCGCCCCGCCCGCGAGCAGGTGCGTGGCGAAGGAGTGCCGCAGGGTGTGCGGCGAGACGTCGTCGGCCCGGGCGATCCCCGCACGCTGCGCGGCGAGCCGCAGCACCGCCCAGGCGCTCTGCCGGCTCAGGCGGGCGCCCCGGGTGTTGAGGAACACCGCCGGCCCTCCGCGACCCGCCGCCGCGAGGGCGGGGCGGCCGCGCACGAGGTAGGCCTCGACCGCCTCGCGGGCGTACGAGCCGACCGGGACGACGCGCTCCTTGCCGCCCTTGCCCAGCACCCGCACGGACGCGGCGTCGGGGTCGAGGTGCAGGTCGTCGACGTCGAGCCCGACCACCTCGCTGATGCGTGCGCCGGTCGAGTACAGCAGCTCCAGCAGCGCCCGGTCGCGCAGCGGCACGGGCCCGTCCCCGAGCCCGGAGGCCTCCAGGAGCCGCTCGACGTCGTCCGTCGACAGGGCCTTGGGCAGCCGGCGGGGCTGCGCCGGGGGCCGGACCGCGCGTGCCGGGTCGTCGTCGCTCAGGTCCTCCAGGACGCAGAAGCGGTGCCAGCCGTGGACCGCGGCCACCACCCGCGCCGTCGACGACGCCGCGAGACCGGGTGCCCCGTCGTGCTCGGCCCGCAGGTCCAGCACGAACGCCCGGACGTCGTCCTCGCGGACCTCGCCCGGTGCGCCCAGGCCCCGCCCGGCGAGGAAGCGCAGGTAGCGGGTGAGGTCCCGTCGGTAAGCCGCGAGCGTGTTGGCGGACAGGCCGCGCTCGACCCCGAGGTGGTCCAGGTACGTCTGGAGGGCGTCCCGCAGCGGTGCCGGGACCTCAGCGGCCGTCCCAGCGGTCGCAGCCGCCCCCGCGGCAGCGCGTGGCGCGACGGTGCGCCCGGACGTGACCACCGGATCAGCGCCCCGTCACAGGGGCAGGAACGGGTCGACGCCGACCGCGACGAAGAGCAGGGTCAGGTAGGTGATCGACTGGTGGAACAGCGACATCTCGCGCAGCTTGACGTCGGTGCGGCCCGCGCGCCGGGCGAACGCGACGGTCGCCCCGCCGAACCACAGGCCCAGGGCGACCGCCACGGCGGTGTAGACCCAGCTCATCCCGGCCAGCGGCACGAGGACGAGCGAGCAGGCGATCATCGCCGCGGTGTGCGCCAGCATCTCCCGCGCCACGCGGACGTCGGAGGCGACCACCGGGAGCATCGGGACCCCGGCCGCCGCGTAGTCGCGGCGGAAGCGCATCGACAGCGGCCAGTAGTGCGGCGGCGTCCAGAAGAAGATGACGCCGAAGAGCGCCACGGGTGCCCAGGCGAGGCTGTCCGTCACGGCGGACCAGCCGATGAGGACCGGCATGCAGCCCGCGACGCCGCCCCAGACGATGTTCTGCGGCGTCCGGCGCTTGAGGATCATCGTGTAGCCGACGACGTAGAGCACGATCGCGCCCAGCGCGAGCGCGGCCGACAGCAGGTTCACCGTGAGCGCGAACCAGACGAGGGAGAACGCGCCCAGCGCGAAGCCGAACACGAGGGCCGCACGCGGGCTCACCTCGCCCGTGGCGAGGGGCCTCCGGCTCGTCCGGTGCATGATCCGGTCGATGTCCCGGTCGATGTAGCAGTTGAGCACGTTCGCCGACCCGGCGGCCGCCGCTCCCCCGACGAGCGTCGCCAGGACGAGCCACACCGGCGGCATGCCGCCCTGCGCCAGGACCATCGTCGGCACGGTGGTCACGAGCAGCAGCTCGATGATCCGCGGCTTGGTGAGGGCCACGTACGCACCGACCCGGCTGCGCCAGGTCCTCGCGGGACGTCCGGGCGCCGGGGGCGCCACGGGTGCCGTCCGCTCGACCGGGGTCGGGCTGGCGCTGAGCACGGTGCGGGGACTCCGTTCGGTCGGGGGTACGGCTCCCATGGTATGCCGCCGGGCGACCGGCTGGTCCGGCCCCCTCAGGTCACGGCGTCCGGGGCATGCCGGGACATCTCGGGCCCGGTGTCCCACCACGCGGCACGACCGACCGCGCAGTGGGACGCTGAGTACGCTCGGCCCCGGTGCTCGACGCGACATGACGACGATCGGCCGGTCCCCGGCCGACGAGCAGACGCCCCGGTGATCCCGGGCGGGAAAGAGGTCCTGTGAACGTGCCCCCCACCGACGAGCTGACCTGGACGGACCTGGACCGGCGCGCCGTCGACACCCTGAAGGTGCTCGCCGCCGACGCCGTGCAGAAGGTCGGCAACGGTCACCCCGGCACCGCGATGAGCCTCGCCCCTGCGGCCTACCTGCTCTTCCAGCAGCTCCTCGCGCACGACCCGAGCGACTCGCACTGGGCCGGGCGGGACCGCTTCGTGCTGTCCGCCGGCCACTCCTCCCTGACGCTCTACCTGCAGCTCTTCCTGTCCGGGTACGACCTGACGCTCGAGGACATCGCGTCCCTGCGGACGTGGGGCTCGAAGACCCCCGGACACCCCGAGTACAAGCACACCGACGGCGTGGAGATCACGACCGGCCCGCTGGGCCAGGGTCTGGCCTCCGCGGTCGGCATGGCCATGGCGGCCCGGCGCGAGCGCGGCCTGTTCGACCCGGAGGCCCCGGCCGGCCAGAGCCCGTTCGACCACACCATCTGGGTCATCGCCTCGGACGGGGACCTCCAGGAGGGCGTGACCTCGGAGGCCTCGTCCCTCGCGGGCCACCAGGAGCTCGGGAACCTCGTCGTCATCTACGACGACAACAAGATCTCCATCGAGGACGACACGGACGTCGCGTTCACCGAGGACGTGCTGGCCCGGTACGAGGCCTACGGCTGGCACACGCAGCGCGTGGACTGGACGCAGGGCGAGGACGGCTACACCGAGGACCTCGGGGCGCTCGACGCGGCCCTGCGTGCCGCCCGTGCGGAGACCGGCCGGCCCTCGCTGGTCGCGCTGCGGACGATCATCGGCTACCCCGCCCCCACCAAGCAGAACACGGGCAAGATCCACGGCTCCGCTCTCGGTGCCGAGGAGGTCGCGGCGCTCAAGGAGCTGCTCGGCTTCGACCCGGCAGCCTCCTTCGTGGTCGAGGACGAGGTGCTGGCGCACGCCCGCGGCGTCGTCGACCGTGGCCGCGCCGCCCACGCGGCGTGGGACGAGGTCTACCAGCAGTGGCGGGCGGCCCAGCCGGAGCGCGCCGAGCTCTTCGACCGCCTCGCCGAGCGTCGGCTGCCGGCCGGCTGGACCGAGGCGCTGCCCACCTTCGAGGGCGGCAAGGAGGTCTCCACACGAGCCGCCTCCGGGAAGGTCCTCACCGCGCTGGCCCCGGTCCTGCCCGAGCTGTGGGGCGGCTCCGCGGACCTCGCTGAGTCCAACAACACGACGATGGAGGGCGAGCCCTCCTTCATCCCGGCGCACCGCTCCACTGCGACGTGGAAGGGCGACCCCTACGGCCGGACCCTGCACTTCGGCATCCGCGAGCACGCCATGGGGTCGATCCTCAACGGCATCACCCTGCACGGCGGCACCCGCGCCTACGGGGGCACGTTCCTCGTGTTCTCCGACTACATGCGGCCGGCCGTGCGCCTCGCGGCGCTCATGCAGATCCCGTCGACGTTCGTGTGGACCCACGACTCGATCGGGCTCGGCGAGGACGGCCCGACCCACCAGCCGATCGAGCACCTGGCCGCCCTGCGCGCGATCCCGGGCCTGGACGTCGTCCGGCCGGCCGACGCGAACGAGGTCGCCTGGGCGTGGCGCACGGTGCTCGAGCGCACGTCGAACCCCGCAGGCATCGTCCTGACCCGTCAGAACGTCCCCACGTACGAGCGGGGCACCGGCGCCGCCGAGGGCGACACCTTCGCGGCCGCCGAGGGCGTGGCCCGCGGCGCCTACGTCCTGGCGGAGGCGACCGGCGGCACGCCGGACGTCATCCTGCTCGCGACGGGTTCCGAGGTGCAGCTCGCGGTCGCCGCGCGGGAGGCCCTCCAGGCCGACGGCGTCGCGACGCGGGTCGTCTCGGTCCCGTGCCGCGAGTGGTTCGACGAGCAGCCCGCGGAGTACCGCGAGCAGGTCCTCCCGGCAGCGGTGAGGGCGCGCGTCTCGGTGGAGGCCGGCGTCTCCCTCGGGTGGCGCGACCTGGTCGGCGACGCCGGCCGCACCGTGTCGATCGAGCACTTCGGCGCCTCGGCGGACCACAAGACCCTGTTCCGCGAGTTCGGGTTCACGCCGGAGGCGGTCGCCGCGGCGGCCCGCGAGTCGCTCGCCGGTGCGGACACGGCCACCCCCGGTGGCCCGCCCCGGCCCACCGAGGGCGGCACCGCCGACCGCTGAGCACGACCGTGGCCGGGGGCCCGTCCCCCGGCCACGGCGTCGGCGCACCGTCCGCACCCATCGACACCCACCGACACCTACGGACTCCACCGACACAGCACCAGCGCAGGACCTGCCACCCGTCCGTCCGGGCGGGCGCCGTGGCACCACCCGCACCCGCAGGAGGAACGATGACCGAGCAGACCGCAGCCGGCCCCGCCCCCGTCACCCGACTCCGGGAGGCCGGTGTCGCCATCTGGCTGGACGACCTCTCCCGCGAGCTCCTGCGCAGCGGAGAGCTCCAGCGGCTCGTGGACGAGCGGGGCGTCGTCGGCGTGACGACCAACCCGACGATCTTCGCCTCCGCCCTGTCCAAGGGCGACGCGTACGACGAGCAGCTGCGCGCGCTGGCGGCGGGCGGCGCCGACGTCGACGAGGCCGTCTTCGCGATCACCACCGACGACGTGCGCGAGGCGTGCGACCTGCTCGCCCCGGTCCACCGCGCGACCGGCGGACGGGACGGACGCGTGTCCCTCGAGGTGGACCCGCGCCTCGCCCGGGACACGGACGGGACGCTCGCCGCGGCCCGCCGGCTCTGGGCGACCGTCGACCGCCCCAACCTCTTCATCAAGATCCCGGCCACGGTGGAGGGTCTGCCCGCCATCACCGCGGCGATCGCCGAGGGGATCAGTGTCAACGTCA
>NZ_AXCW01000054.1 GCF_000603945.1 Actinotalea ferrariae CF5-4
CCGGGCCGTCGTCGACGCCTACCTCGACGGGCTCGAGCAGGCCCGGGCGAAGGGGCTGGACCTCACGACCATCGAGTCCGTCGCGTCGTTCTTCGTCTCGCGGGTGGACGCGGCGGTCGACGCGCAGCTCGACGCGCTCGGCACGCCCGAGGCCGCGGACCTGCGCGGCACGATCGCCATCGCGAACGCGCGCCTCGCCTACCGCTACTTCGAGGAGGTCTCCGCGTCGGACCGCTGGCGCGGGCTCGCCACCGCGGGCGCCCAGCCGCAGCGTCCGCTGTGGGCCTCGACCGGCGTCAAGGACCCCGCGTACCCGGACACCCTCTACGTGGACGAGCTGGTGGCACCCGACACGGTCAACACCATGCCGGGCACGACGCTCGAGGCCGTCGCCGACCACGGCGAGGTCCGCGGGGACACCGTGCGGAGCGCCTACGACGACGCCGCCGCCCGGCTCGAGCGGCTCGGCGCCCTCGGGATCGACCTGGACGAGGTGACCGAGCGTCTGGAGACCGAGGGCGTCGCGAAGTTCGAGGCCAGCTGGGCGGAGCTGCTCGAGACCGTCACGACGGGTCTGCGTGGCGCGTCCGGGAGCGAGGGGACCACGGCGTGAGCCCGAGCCCCGTCACCGCGGAGCACAACCCGCTGCGCGATGCGCGCGACCGCCGTCTGCCCCGGATCGCCGGGCCGTGCGGTCTGGTGATCTTCGGCGTGACCGGCGACCTCGCGCGGCGCAAGCTCATGCCGGCGGTCTACGACCTCGCCAACCGCGGCCTCCTCCCCCCCGGCTTCGCCCTCACCGGCTTCGCCCGCCGGGACTGGGAGACCCAGGACTTCGCCGAGGTCGTGCACGACGCGGTGAAGGCCAACGCCCGCACGCCGTTCCGGGAGAGCACCTGGAAGCAGCTGGCCGAGGGCATCCGGTTCGTCCAGGGCGAGTTCGACGACGACGCCGCCTTCGACCGGCTGAGCACCACCGTCGCCGAGCTGGACGCGGAGCGCGGCACCGGGGGCAACCACGCCTTCTACCTCTCCGTGCCGCCGAGCGCCTTCCCGCTCGTGTGCCGTCAGCTCGCGCGCTCGGGTCTCTCGCAGCAGCCGGCAGGGGCGTGGCGGCGCGTCGTGGTCGAGAAGCCCTTCGGGCACGACCTGGTGAGCGCGCGCGAGCTCAACGACGTGGTCTCGGAGGTGTTCGAGCCGGAGTCCGTCTTCCGGATCGACCACTACCTGGGCAAGGAGACCGTCCAGAACATGCTGGCGCTGCGGTTCGCCAACCAGCTGTTCGAGCCGATCTGGAACGCCCACTTCGTCGACCACGTGCAGATCACCATGGCCGAGGACATCGGCATCGGTGGCCGCGCGGGCTACTACGACGGGATCGGCGCGGCGCGGGACGTCATCCAGAACCACCTCCTGCAGCTGCTCGCGCTCACGGCGATGGAGGAGCCGGTCTCCTTCGACGCCGACGCGCTGCGCGCGGAGAAGGAGAAGGTCCTCTCGGCCGTGCGCATCCCCACGGACCTCGCCCGGCACACCGCGCGCGGTCAGTACGCCGCCGGCTGGCAGGGCGGGGAGGAGGTCGTCGGCTACCTCGACGAGCAGGGCATCGGGCCGGACTCCACCACCGAGACCTACGCGGCGATCCGCCTCGACGTCGACACGCGGCGGTGGGCGGGCGTCCCGTTCTACCTGCGGGCCGGCAAGCGCCTCGGGCGCCGGGTCACCGAGATCGCCGTCGTCTTCAAGAAGGCGCCGCACCTGCCCTTCGAGTCCACCGCGACCGAGGAGCTCGGCAACAACGCGCTCGTCATCCGCGTGCAGCCCGACGAGGGCGTGACGATGCGCTTCGGCTCGAAGGTCCCCGGCACCGCGATGGAGGTGCGCGACGTCACCATGGACTTCGGGTACGGCCACGCGTTCACCGAGTCCTCGCCCGAGGCCTACGAGCGGCTCATCCTCGACGTGCTGCTCGGCGACCCGCCGCTGTTCCCCCGGCACGAGGAGGTCGAGCTGAGCTGGCGCATCCTCGACCCGATCACGGAGTACTGGGCCGAGAACGGTCGGCCCGACCCGTACCGGTCCGGCACCTGGGGCCCGGAGTCCGCCGACCTGATGATGGCTCGCGACGGCCGCGCCTGGCGTCGGCCGTGAGCCGCGAGAGAGGACGACGATGATCCACGACCTCCCCGACACGACGACGTCGGCCGTCGCCAAGGCGCTGCTGCGGCTGCGGGACGAGGGCGGCGCCGTCGCGCTCGGGCGCGTGCTCACCCTGCTCGTCGAGGTCGACGCCGCCCACCTCGAGGACGCCGTCGGCGTCGCGAACGCGGCGAGCCGCGAGCACCCGTGCCGCGTGATCGTGCTGGCCGAGGACGCCCGGTGCGACCACGGCCGCGTCGACGCGCAGATCCGCGTCGGCGGTGACGCCGGTGCGAGCGAGGTGGTCGTGCTCCGGGCCTCCGGGGAGATGCTGGCGCACGCGGACACCCTCGTCATGCCCCTCCTGCTGCCGGACGCGCCCATCGTCGTGTGGTGGCCGGACGCCATGCCCGACGTGCCGGCCGAGCACCCGCTGGGCCGGATGGCGCAGCGCCGCATCACGGACACCGTGAGCTGCACGGACCCTCGGGACGCCCTCCGGCGGCTGCGTGCCGGCTACACGGCCGGGGACACGGACCTCGCGTGGACGCGGCTGACGGTGTGGCGCGGGCTGCTCGCCGCCGCCCTGGACCAGCCGCCGCACGAGCCGGTGACCCACGCCGCCGTGCACGGTGCGGGCCGCCACGCCTCGGTCTGGCTCCTGGCCGCCTGGCTCGCGGAGTCGCTGGACTGCCCCGTCGACGTGGTCACGCAGGACGACGCCACGGCGGTCACCCGCGTCGAGCTCCACCGCGCCTCCGGTCCCGTCGTCATCGACCGTCCCGACGGCCGGACGGCCACGCTGCTCCAGCCGGGCCAGCCGGAGCGCCGGGTGTCGATGCCCCTGCGGCAGCTCACCGAGTGCGTCGCGGAGGACCTGCGACGGCTCGACCCGGACGAGGTCTTCGGCGAGGTGCTCACCGTCGGGCTCGAGCGGGTGGTGCCGGCATGACCGCGACCGACGGACCGGGGCGGCTCGCCGTCGTCCACCCCGACGCAGCCACGCTCGCCGCGGCCACGGCCGCGCGCCTGCTCCTGCGTCTCCTGGACGGCCAGGCCACGCACCGGCCGCTGCACGTGGGCCTCACGGGCGGCACCGTCGGGATCCGGACGCTGCGCGAGATGGCCGCCTCGCCCCTGCGCGACGCCGTCGACTGGACCGGCGTGCACCTGTGGTGGGGCGACGAGCGGTTCCTGCCGTCGGGCCACCCCGACCGCAACGAGACCCAGGCCCGGGAGGCTCTGCTCGACGCGCTCCCGGTGCCGGTCGGGAACGTCCACGCCATGCCCGCCGCCGACGCCCCGGGGATCAGCACGCCGGAGGACTCCGCCGCGGCCTACGCCGCGGAGCTCGCCCGGTTCGCCGGGGAGGCTCCCGGCGACGACGCCGGGCCCGCTGTCCCGTCCTTCGACGTCCTCCTGCTGGGCATGGGGCCCGACGGGCACGTCGCGTCGCTCTTCCCCGGCCACGAGGCCCTCGAGGTCGTCGACCGGACCGTCGTCGGCGTGCACGGCTCGCCCAAGCCGCCCCCGGAGCGGGTGAGCCTGACGTGGCCGGCGATCGAGGCGGCCCGCGAGGTGTGGCTCGTCGTGGCGGGCGCGGACAAGGCCGAGGCGGCCGCGCGCGGCCTGGCCGGCGACGACGTCACGCGCACGCCGGCTGCGGGCGCCCTGGGCCGCCGTCGGACGCTGTGGCTCCTGGACGTCCAGGCCGCGAGCGAGGTGCCGACCGCCGACGGCTGAGTCCCGCGGACGGGCGGGGGCGGACGCAGGAGAGCCCGGCCACCCTCACGGGGGTGCCGGGCTCTCCGCTGTCCGGTGCACGGACGGCTGTGCTCAGGCTGCTGTGCTCAGCCGCCGCGGCGGGCGCGCAGCGCGGCGAGGGCCTCGTCGAGGATGGCCGCGCCGTCCTCGTCCGTCCGACGCTCCTTCACGTACGCCAGGTGCGTCTTGTACGGCTCGTTGCGCACCGGTGCCGGGGGGTTCTGCTCGTCCTGGCCCGCCGGGAACCCGCAGCGCGGGCAGTCCCACGTCTCGGGGGCCTCGGCGCCCGCCTCCTCGGAGAAGCTGGGTCGCGTCTCGTGGCCCTTGGCGCACCAGTACGACACCCAGAAGCGCGGCGCGGACTCGCCGCGCTCCGCCTCGCCCATCGGTCCCGCACCCACACGGGACCCTCGAATTGCACTACCGCTCGCCACGGTTGACCTCCGTTGTCAGCTGACGCGCTGGATCAGGCCCAGGAGCACGATGATGACGGCCCAGAGCACGGCCAGGCCGATGGTGATGCGGTTGAGGTTGCGCTCGGCGACGCCGGAGCTGCCCGCACCGCTGGAGATGCCGCCCCCGAACATGTCCGACAGGCCACCTCCCTTGCCCTTGTGCAGGAGCACGAGGACGACGACGAGGAAGCTGGTGAGCACCAGCAGGACCTGAAGGATGATGCGCAGGACGTCCACGAAACCGTCTGTTCCTCACTCGTGCGGCAGCAGGCGCCGAGGGGCGCCCGGTCAAGGATAGGCGACGTCCGGCGGGCAACCCACCGTCGGTCATCGTTCGGCGTGGCACGGGTCGGCCCCCGCCGTGACGACGGGGGCCGACCGGTGCCGACGGGTCAGAGACCCGTGCTGTGCGCCTGGTAGCGGACGATCTTCGCGAACTCCTCCGCGTCGAGGCTCGCGCCGCCGACGAGGGCCCCGTCGACGTCCGGCTGCGCCATGATCGCCGCGACGTTCCCGGACTTCACCGAGCCGCCGTAGAGCACGCGGACGCCGTCGGCGAGCTCGCGGGAGTAGAGCTCGGCGAGCCGGTCACGGATCGCCTTGCACACCTCCTGCGCGTCGTCGGGGGTGGCGACCTCGCCGGTCCCGATCGCCCACACCGGCTCGTACGCGACGACGATCCGGGCGGCGTGCTCCGCCGGCAGGCCCTCGAGCGCCCCGTCGAGCTGCGCCAGCGTGTGGGGGACCTGCTCCCCCGCCTTGCGCACGTCGAGCCCCTCGCCCACGCAGAGGATGGGGACGACGCCCTGGCCGAACGCGGAGCGGACCTTGGCCGCGCACAGCGCGTCGTCCTCGCCGTGGTACTCGCGCCGCTCGGAGTGACCCACCGCCACGTACGTGACGCCCAGCTTCGCCAGCATCACCGGCGAGATCTCGCCCGTGTAGGCGCCCTCGGTGTGCGCCGAGACGTCCTGGGCGCCGTAGACGAGGTCGAGCTTGTCGCCGTCGACCAGCGTCTGGACGGACCGCAGGTCCGTGAACGGCACGAGCACGGCGACCTCGACGGCCGAGTAGTCGTGCTTGGCGTCCTTGAGCGTCCACGCCAGCTTCTGCACGAGGTGCGTGGCCTGGTGGTGGTCCAGGTTCATCTTCCAGTTGCCCGCCATCAGCGGGGTGCGGGTGGTACCCATGGTCACTGCTCCGTCTTCTGCTCGAGTACCGCGATGCCGGGGAGCTCCTTGCCCTCGAGGAACTCCAGGCTCGCCCCACCGCCGGTGGAGATGTGCCCGAAGCCCGCCTCGTCGAAGCCGAGCTGGCGGACGGCCGCGGCGGAGTCGCCACCACCGACGATGGAGAAGGCGCCGTCCTGCCCGGCGTCGACCATGGCCTGGGCCACGGCACGCGTCCCGGCGGCGAACGCCTCGAACTCGAACACGCCCATGGGGCCGTTCCACACGATCGTCCTCGCGTCGCGGATCTTCGACGCGAAGAGCTCGGCGGACTCCGGACCGATGTCCAGGCCCATGCGGCCCTCCGGCATCGCGTCGGCCGCGACGACGTCGTGCGGGGCGTCGGCCGCGAACGAGTCCGCGACGACGATGTCGGTGGGGAGCACGATCTCCACACCGCGCTCCTCGGCGGTGGTGAGGTAGCCCTTCACCGTCTCCACCTGGTCCTCCTCGAGCAGCGAGGTGCCCACGGAGTAGCCCTTGGCCGCGAGGAACGTGAAGACCATCCCGCCGCCGATGAGCAGGCGGTCGGCCTTGGTGAGGAGGTTGGCGATGACGCCGAGCTTGTCGGACACCTTCGACCCGCCGAGGACGACGACGTAGGGCCGCTCGGGGTCCTCCGTGGCGCGCCGCAGCGAGTCGACCTCGTTGAGCACGAGGCTCCCGACCGCGGACGGCAGCTGGAGCGCGACGTCGTAGACGGACGCCTGCTTGCGGTGCACGACACCGAAGCCGTCCGACACGAACGCGTCGGCCAGCGCGGCGAGCTCGCCGGCGAGCTCCTGGCGCTCGGCCTCGACCTTCGAGGTCTCGCGGGCGTCGAAGCGGATGTTCTCCAGGAGCGCGATCTCGCCGTCCGCCAGGCCCGCGACGGTCTCGCGGGCGGACTCCCCGACGACGTCCTGCGCGAGGGCCACGGGGCGGCCGAGCAGCTCGCCCAGGCGGGCGGCGACGGGCGCGAGCGAGTACTTGGCCTCCGGCGCACCCTTGGGGCGGCCGAGGTGGGCGGTCACGACGACCCGGGCACCGGCCTCGAGGAGCGCGGTGAGCGTGGGCAGCGCCGCACGGATGCGGCCGTCGTCGGTGATCGTGGTGCCGTCCAGCGGGACGTTGAAGTCGGAGCGGACGAGCACGCGCGTGCCGCGCAGGTCGCCCAGGTCCTCGATGGTCTTCACAGCGGTGTCCTCAGGGTCGGGGGCCGGTCGGGCCCGTGCATGACGGCGTCCGCGTGCTCCGGCGCGGTTGCGCGCGGAGCACGCGGACGCATGTCGGCCTGCTCAGGTGCGGTCGGACGTCAGAGACGCTCGCCGATGTACACCGTGAGGTCGACGAGGCGGCTGGAGTAGCCCCACTCGTTGTCGTACCAGGAGACGACCTTGACCTGGTCGCCGATCACCTTGGTGAGACCGGCGTCGAAGATGCTCGAGGCCGGGTCCGTCACGATGTCGGTCGAGACGATCGGGTCCTCCGTGTAGACGAGGATGCCCTTGAGCTCGGGGGTCTCGGCGGCGGCCTTGACCGCGGCGTTGACCTCCTCGACCGTCGTCTCGCGCGACGCGGTGAAGGTGAGGTCGGTCGCGGAGCCCGTGGGCGTGGGCACGCGCATCGCGTAGCCGTCGAGCTTGCCCTTGAGCTGCGGGAGGACGAGCGAGACGGCCTTCGCCGCACCGGTCGACGTCGGGACCATGTTCAGAGCGGCGGCGCGCGCACGGCGCAGGTCCTTGTGCGGGCCGTCCTGGAGGTTCTGGTCCTGCGTGTACGCGTGGATCGTCGTCATGAGGCCACGCTCGATGCCGAACGCCTCGTCGAGCACCTTGGCCAGCGGGGCCAGGCAGTTCGTCGTGCAGGAGGCGTTGGAGACGATGTGGTGGTTCGCCGGGTCGTACTCGGTGTGGTTCACGCCGACGACGAACGTGGCGTCCTCGTTCTTCGCCGGGGCGGAGATGATGACCTTCTTGGCGCCCGCGTCGAGGTGCGCCTTGGCCTTCGTCGCGTCGGTGAAGATGCCGGTGGACTCGATGACGATGTCCGCACCGAGCTCGCCCCACGGCAGGGCGGACGGGTCGCGCTCCGCCAGGGCCTTGAAGGTCTTCCCGCCGACGGTGATGCTCTCCTCGTCGTAGGTCACGTCCTGCGCGAGCCGACCCAGGATCGAGTCGTACTTGAGCAGGTGCGCCAGCGACTTGTTGTCGGTGAGGTCGTTGACACCGACGATCTCGATGTCGGCGCCCGACTCCAGGACTGCGCGGAAGAAGTTACGTCCGATGCGGCCGAAGCCGTTGATTCCGACGCGGATGGTCACTATGCCCTCCTCAAGGCGCACCGCTTTCCCGGTACGCACGATGGGTCGTTGACGGGTTGCGCACGGCGGTGTACGCCCTGGGGACCGCGCCTAGAGCTCGATCTCGCTCCCAGATTGACCCCAGGTTACACGCCGGACACACACGCGTCGTCGGGACGTTCGTCCGCCGGTCGCCGATCACGGTGTGCTTTTTTTCCACGCCGTCCGATCAGGCACGGGACGCATTTCCACGCCCGCGACGAGCGGTGCCGACCACGGCGTGGGAGCGTTCCCGACCGGGCCGTGGGCGAGCCTGTGCGGACCGCTCCGTCGCCGCCGCGGGACAGCTGCCGACAGGAGGTCAGAC
Organism: Actinotalea ferrariae CF5-4; assembly: GCF_000603945.1. Lineage (GTDB taxonomy): Bacteria > Actinomycetota > Actinomycetes > Actinomycetales > Cellulomonadaceae > Actinotalea > Actinotalea ferrariae. Next base: position 8,236 of record NZ_AXCW01000054.1, read on the forward strand.
GTCGAGCATGTCGGCCGTGAGGCCGGCCTCGGTGTCCGGGATGCCGAGCTCGGCGGCGCGCTTGTCGGCGGTCGCGAGGAGGCGCCGGATCCGGCCCGCCACCGCGTCCTTCGTCAGCACGGGGTCGGCCAGCTGACCGAGCTCCTCCAGGGACGCCTGCTTGTGCTGCAGGCGCAGCATGCCCGCCTCACGCAGGTGCTCCGGCAGGTCCTCGCCGAGGATCTCGAACGCCCGCTCGACCCGCGCCCCCGCCGCGACCGCCGCACGGGCCGACCGGCGCAGGTTCGCGTCGTCGAAGTTCGCGAGACGGTTGGCGGTGCCCCGGACCTCGCGGCGCATGCGCCGCTCCTCCCAGACCAGCACCGCGTCGTGCGCGCCCAGCCGCGTCAGCATCGCGCCGATGGCGTCGCCGTCGCGGATGACGACCCGGTCCACGCCCCGGACCTCGCGCGCCTTCGCGGCGATGCCGATCCGCCGGGCAGCCCCCACGAGCGCCAGCGCCGCCTCCGGGCCGGGGCAGGTCACCTCCAGGGCCGCCGAGCGGCCTGGCTCGGTCAGCGAGCCGTGCGCGAGGAAGGCACCGCGCCACGCCGCCTCCGCCTCGCCGGTCCCGGCCGAGACGACCTGGGGAGGCAGGCCACGGACCGGCCGGCCGCGGTTGTCCAGGAGACCCGTCTGCCGGGCCAGCGACTCGCCGTCCTTGACCACGCGCACGACGTAGCGGGTACCTCGGCGCAGCCCCCCACCGCTGACGACGACGACGTCGCTGGAGTGGCCGTAGACCTCGGCGACGAACTGCCGCAGGCGCCGGGCGGCGACGCCGGTGTCCAGCTCCGCCTCGATGACGATCCGACCCGAGATGATGTGCAGGCCGCCCGCGAACCGCAGGGTCGCCGAGACCTCCGCCTTGCGGTGGGAGGTCTTGTCGACGGGGAGACGGGCGAGCTCGTCCTTCACCTGTGCGGTCAACGCCATGGGCGTCATCCTGCCATCACCGGGCCCTCGTCCCGATGTCACCGAGGAACCCCTCGAAGGCGTCCCGGTAGGCGGCGGCCAGCCGCAGGGGGTCGTGGCAGGGCGTCCCGTCGCCCACCCGGACCTGCCGCAGCAGGAGGTGCCCGCCCATGGCCGTGCACTCGTCCTGGAGCGCGTCGACGTCGTCGATGGCGCTCGGGTCCGCCACGACGACGTCGATGCGCAGGCCGGGCGCGTGCCGACGCAGGGCGACCAGGTGGTCGTGCGCCCGCATGCCGGGGGTCTCCCCCTTCTCGGCGGACAGGTTGAGCGTCAGGCAGCGCCGCGCCGCGGTCCGGTGCAGCGCCGCCGACAGCTCGGGGACGAGCAGGTGAGGCATGACGGAGGTGAACCACGAGCCGGGGCCCAGCACCACCCAGTCGGCGGCGTCGATCGCCTCGACCGCCTCCGGGCAGGCCGGCGGGTCGGCGGGCAGCAGGCGCACCGACCGCACCTGCCCGGCGGCGGTGGCCACATGGCTCTGGCCACGCACCACCGTGACGTGCTCGACGCCGTCGACGCGGTCGACCAGCTCCGCCTCGATGGCCAGCGGGACCGCCGCCATGGGCAGGACCCGGCCCCGCGAGCCCAGCAGACGGCCCACCCAGTCCAGACCGGCCACGGTGTCCCCGAGGAGCTCCCACAGCGCGACGATGAGCAGGTTGCCGACGGCGTGCTGGTCCAGCGAGCCGTCGGAGTGGAACCGGTGCTGCAGGACGTCCCGCCACGTCCGGCCCCAGTCCGTGTCGTCGCACAGGGCCGAGAGCGCCATCCGCAGGTCACCGGGCGGCAGGACCCCCATCTCCTCGCGCAGCCGGCCCGACGAGCCGCCGTCGTCGGCCACCGTGACGACGGCCGTGAGGCGGTCGGACATGAGCCGGAGGGCCGACAGGCTCGCCGAGAGGCCGTGCCCTCCGCCCAGGGCGACGACGGCGGGACCCAGGCCGCCGGGCCGCGGCTCGGGACGGGCGCCCGTCACTCGCGCCCCAGGTCACGGTGCGACACGACGACGCGGTGCCCACGCTCCCGCAGCGCGACCGCGACGGCCTCCGAGATCGCGACCGACCGGTGCTTGCCGCCGGTGCAGCCGACGGCGACCGTGGCGTAGCGCTTGTCCTCCGTCTCGTAGCCCGCGAGCACCGGCTCGAGCGCGTCGACGTACCGCTGGACGAACAACGACGCCCCCGGCAGGCCGAGGACGTAGTCCCGGACGGGCTCGTCGCGGCCTGTGAGGTGGCGCAGCTCGCCGATCCAGTAGGGGTTGGACAGGAAGCGGACGTCGACGACGTGGTCCGCGTCGAGCGGGAGGCCGTACTTGAACCCGAAGGACAGGACGTTGACGCGCAGCGCGTCCCCCTCGCCGCCGGTGACCGCCGTCCGGACCACCCGGGCCAGGTCGTGGACGTTCAGCTCCGTCGTGTCGATGACGATGTCCGCGCGCTCCCGCATGCCCCGCATGAGCTCCCGCTCGTCGGCGATCCCGTCGAGGATGCGGCGGTCCCCCTGGAGCGGGTGCGGGCGGCGCACGGCCTCGAAGCGCTGGACGAGCACGGGGTCGGACGCGTCGAGGAACAGCAGTCGGTACGGGAACCCGGACTCACGCAGCCCGTCGATCACCTCGACGAGGTCGCGGAAGAACTCGCGACCGCGGACGTCGACGACGGCGGCGAGCCGGTGGACGGCGCCCTGCGCCGCGCTCATCATGCGGACCATCTGCGGCAGCAGCTGCGGGGGAAGGTTGTCCACGACGTACCAGTCGAGGTCCTCCAGCACCGCGGCCGCCCGGCTGCGGCCGGCTCCCGACATCCCGGTGATGAGCAGCAGCTCGGGCAGCTCCGCGCGGGGGGTCGGCGTGGTCGCCTCGAGGACCGGGATGCCGGACGGGACGGTGGTCGGGGGCGGCTCCGAGCTCATGCCTCCAGCATGCCAGGCCCCGCCTCCGCGGCGACGGCGTCGACCTCCGGCGGCGGGGCTGCTGCGGTGACCGCGCCCTCGGTCGGAGCGAGCGCGTCGACGACGGCCTGCGCCGTCCGCGCGCCCATCCCCCGCACGGCCGCGATCTCCTCCACCGAGGCCGCACGCAGCCGCTTGACGGAGCCGAAGTGCTTGAGCAGCGCCGCCGACCGCGCCGGGCCGAGACCGGGCACCCCGTCGAGGGCGGACACCGTCATGCTCTTGCTGCGCCGGGAGCGGTGGTGCCGGATGGCGAACCGGTGCGCCTCGTCCCGGACCCGCTGCAGGAGGTAGAGGCCCTCCGAGCTGCGCTGGAGGATCACGGGGTAGTCCTCCCCCGGCAGCCACACCTCCTCCAGCCGCTTGGCCAGCCCGCACAGGGCGACGTCGTCGATGCCGAGCTCCGCCAGCGCGCGCGCGGCCGCCGCGACCTGCGGAGGCCCGCCGTCGACCACCACGAGGTGGGGCGGGTACGCGAACCGGCCCGGGCGTCGCGCCTCGGGCGACACCTCCCGGCTGCCGGGCGACGGGTGCGTCTGGACGTCGTCGTCGGACTCCCCGAGCGCGAGGTCGTCGCCGTCCTCCTGCTCCTGGAGGTAGCGCCGGAACCGTCGCGTGATGACCTCGTGCATCGCCGCGGTGTCGTCCCGCGCCCCCTCGCCGTCGGGACCCCGGACCACGAAGTGCCGGTACTCCGACCGGCGCGCCAGGCCGTCCTCGAAGACGACCATCGAGCCGACCTGATGGGTCCCCTGCGTGGTGGAGATGTCGTAGCACTCGATCCGCAGCGGGGCCGTGGGCAGGTCCAGCGCGTCCTGGAGCTCCTTGAGCGCCTGGCTACGGGTCGTGAGGTCGCCCGCGCGACGCGTCCGGTGCAGGACCAGTGCCTGCTCGGCGTTGCGACGGACCGTCTCGGCCAGGTCCCTCTTGTCGCCGCGCTGGGGCACCCGCACGGCGACGCGTGAGCCGCGCAGCGCGCTCAGCCAGGCGGTCACCTGGTCGACGTCCGGCGGCAGGACGGGGACGAGCACCTCCCGTGGCACCGCGCTCTCGGCGACACGCACCTGCTCCGGACGGCGGGCGCCGCCGGAGTCCCGCTCCGGGGCGGACCAGCCGCCGTCGTCGCCGTACACCTGCTGCAGGAGGTGCTCGACGAGCTCGCCGTCGGTGACGTCCTCGACCTTCTCCACGATCCAGCCGCGCTGGCCGCGGATCCGCCCGTCGCGGACGTGGAACACCTGCACGGCGGCCTCGAGCTCGTCCCCGACCAGTGCGAACACGTCCGCGTCCGTGCCGTCAGCGAGGACGACGGCGTTCTTCTCGGTCGCCCGGTCCAGCGCGCCGATGTCGTCGCGCAGCCGCGCCGCCCGCTCGTAGTCCAGCTCCGCGGCGGCCGCCCGCATCTGGGCGGTGAGCCGCCGCGTGAACCGGGCGGTCTCCCCCGCCATGAAGTCGCAGAAGTCCTCCGCCAGCCCGCGGTGCTCCTCCTCGGTGACCCGGCCGACGCACGGTGCGGCGCACTTGTCGATGTACCCGAGCAGGCAGGGCCGGCCCGTCTGCTGCGCCCGGCGGAAGACGCCGGCGGAGCAGGTGCGGACGGGGAACACCCGCAGCAGCAGGTCGACCGTCTCCCGGATCGCCCAGGCGTGGGCGTACGGACCGAAGTACCGCGTGCCGGGTCGTTTGCGCCCGCGCATGACCTGCACCCGCGGGAACGCCTCGCCGAGCGTGACGGCGAGGTAGGGGTAGGACTTGTCGTCGCGGTACTTGACGTTGAACCGCGGGTCGAACTCCTTGATCCAGGAGTACTCCAGCGCGAGCGCCTCGACCTCGGTCCCGACGACGGTCCACTCGACCGACGCGGCCGTGGTGACCATCTGACGCGTGCGCGGGTGCAGCGCCGAGAGGTCCTGGAAGTAGCTCGCCAGCCGGGAGCGCAGGCTCTTCGCCTTCCCCACGTAGACGACGCGGCCGTGCTCGTCCTTGAAGCGGTAGACGCCCGGCGAGTCGGGGACCTGGCCGGGTCGCGGACGGTACGTGGCGGGGTCGGCCATGCCGTGGAGCCTAGTTCGCCCCGCCGACAGGGCGGCACGGCGTGCCTCCGTGCCGGGCCGCGGACGCGTACACCGCAGGTCCTGGGCGGGCCGCGACCTGCCCGGTAGCCTCAGGAGATGGGACTCCTGCACAGCTACACAGCCGACGTCGTCTGGACCGGTGCGGGCGAGACCGGCACCTCGAGCTACACCGCGTACTCGCGTGACCACGAGGTCCGCATCGGCACCAAGCCGCCGCTCCTCGGCTCCGCGGACCCCGCCTTCCGGGGCGACCCCGAGCGCTACAGCCCGGAGGAGCTCCTCGTCGCGGCGCTCGCCCAGTGCCACATGCTCTGGTTCCTGCACCTGGCCTCCGCGGACGGCGTCGTCGTCGTGGGGTACACGGACCGCGCCACCGGCACGATGCGCGTCGAGGGCGCCGGCCACGGCCAGTTCCGCGAGGTCGTCCTCCGCCCCTGCGTGACGCTCGCCGCGCCGCAGCGCGAGGACGGCACGCCGGTGACGGACACCCAGCTCGACCGGCTGCACTCCCGCGCGCACGAGCACTGCTTCATCGCGCGGTCGGTGAACTTCCCCGTCCGCCTCGACCCGGCGCCGTCCCGCGTCGCCCAGGACGCGCTGCGCTGAGCCGCCCCGGGCCGGGCGGTCAGGCGGACGCGACCAGGCGGGAGTCCTCGAGCTGCTCGGCGAGGAAGCGGCCCGTGTGGCTCTCCTCGACACGGGCGACCTGCTCCGGCGTGCCCTCGGCGACCACGATGCCGCCGCCGTTGCCGCCCTCCGGGCCCATGTCGACCACCCAGTCGGCGCTCTTGATGACGTCGAGGTTGTGCTCGATGACGATGACGCTGTTGCCCTTGTCGACCAGCGACTGCAGGACGCCCAGCAGCTTGCGGATGTCCTCGAAGTGCAGCCCGGTCGTCGGCTCGTCCAGCACGTAGACCGTCCGGCCCGTCGACCGCCGCTGGAGCTCGGTCGCCAGCTTGACCCGCTGGGCCTCGCCGCCGGACAGCGTCGGCGCGGACTGCCCGAGCCGGACGTAGCCGAGGCCCACGTCCACGAGGGTCTTGAGGTGCCGGGAGATCCCGGGCACCGCGGCGAAGAAGTCGGCGGCCTCCTCGATGGGCATGTCCAGCACGTCCGCGACCGTCTTGCCCTTGAAGTGGACCTCGAGGGTCTCGCGGTTGTAGCGCGACCCGTGGCAGACCTCGCACGGGACGTACACGTCGGGCAGGAAGTTCATCTCGATCTTCAGCGTGCCGTCACCCGAGCACGCCTCGCACCGGCCGCCCTTGACGTTGAAGGAGAAGCGCCCGGGGGCGTAGCCGCGGACCTTCGCCTCGGTCGTCTCGGCGAAGAGCTTGCGCACGTGGTCCCAGACGCCCGTGTACGTCGCCGGGTTGGAGCGCGGCGTGCGCCCGATCGGGCCCTGGTCGACGTGGACCACCTTGTCGAGCTGGTCCAGGCCGGTGACGCGGGTGTGGCGCCCGGGGACCCGCCGGGCCCCGTTGAGCTCGTTCGCCATCACCGTGTAGAGGATCGAGTTGACAAGCGTCGACTTCCCGGAGCCCGAGACACCCGTCACGGCGACCAGGCACCCGAGCGGGAAGCTGACGTCGATCCCCCGCAGGTTGTGCTCGCGCGCCCCGACGACGGTCACCTGACGGCCCGGGTCCACGGGACGCCGGGTCTCCGGCGTCGGGATGCTGCGACGGCCGGACAGGTAGGCGCCCGTGACGGACTCCGCGGAGGTCAGCAGGCCCTCGAGGTCGCCCGAGTGGACGACCCGCCCGCCGTGCTCGCCCGCGCCCGGACCGATGTCGACGATCCAGTCCGCGGTGCGGATGGTGTCCTCGTCGTGCTCGACCACGATGAGGGTGTTGCCGAGGTCCCGCAGCCGGGTCAGCGTGTCGATGAGCCGGCGGTTGTCCCGCTGGTGCAGCCCGATGCTCGGCTCGTCGAGGACGTAGAGGACCCCGACGAGACCCGAGCCGATCTGGGTCGCGAGGCGGATCCGCTGGGCCTCCCCGCCGGAGAGCGTCCCGGCCGCGCGGTCCATCGAGAGGTAGTCCAGGCCGACGTCCAGCAGGAAGCCGAGGCGGGCCTGGATCTCCTTGAGGACCTGGGCGGCGATCGCTCGCTCCCGCTCCCCGAGCTCGAGCGCGGCGAGGAAGTCCCTGGCCTCGCGCAGCGGGAGCCGGCACACGTCGGCGATGGAGCGTCCCCCCACCCGGACGGCCAGCACCTCGGGCTTGAGCCGCGTGCCCTCGCACACGGGGCACGGGACCTCGCGCATGTAGGCCTCGTACTTCTCCTTCGACCACTCCGAGTCGGTCTCCGCGTGCCGGCGCTCGATGAAGGAGACGACCCCCTCGAACCCGGTGCTGTACTGGCGCTCGCGCCCCCACCGGTTGCGGTAGCGGACGTGCACCTCGTGGTCCTTGCCGTGCAGGATCGACATCCGCGCCCGCTCCGGCAGGGCACGCCACGGCACGTCCATCGAGAAGCCCAGGTCCTCCGAGAGCGCCCGCAGGACGCGCTGGAAGTACTCGGACGACGTCTGCGACCAGGGCGCCACGGCCCCGCCGGCCAGGGTGGCCTCCTCGTCCGGGATCACGAGGTCCGGGTCGACCTCGAGCCGGACGCCGATCCCCGTGCACTCGGGGCACGCGCCGTAGGGCGCGTTGAAGGAGAAGGTCCGCGGCTCGATCTCCTCGAGGGCGAGCTGGTGGTCGTTGGGGCAGGCCCGGTGCTCGGAGAAGCGACGCTCGCGGCCCGGGTCGTCCGCCTCCGCGTCGACCAGCTCGACGACGACGAGGCCGCCGGCGAGGGTCAGCGCCGTCTCGACGGAGTCGGTCAGGCGCCGCTGGACGCCCTCACGCGCGACCAGCCGGTCGACGACGACCTCGATCGTGTGCTTGAGCTTCTTCTCGAGCACGGGCGCCTCGGTCAACTGCTGCACCTCGCCGTCGACCCGCGCCCGTGCGAAGCCCTTGGCCTGCAGCTCGCGGAAGAGGTCCGCGTACTCGCCCTTGCGGCCGCGGACGACGGGGGCCAGGACCTGGTAGCGGGTGCCCTCCGGCAGCTCGAGGAGCCGGTCGACGATCTGCTGCGGCGTCTGGCGGCTCACCTGCTCCCCGCAGACCGGGCAGAACTGGGTGCCGGCCCGCGCGAAGAGGAGGCGGAGGTAGTCGTAGACCTCGGTGATCGTCCCGACCGTCGACCGCGGGTTCCGGTTCGTCGACTTCTGGTCGATCGACACGGCCGGGGACAGGCCCTCGATGAAGTCGACGTCGGGCTTGTCCATCTGCCCGAGGAACTGGCGCGCGTACGCGGACAGGGACTCGACGTACCGCCGCTGGCCCTCGGCGAAGATGGTGTCGAACGCGAGGGACGACTTGCCGGACCCGGACAGACCCGTGAAGACGATCAGGCTGTCCCGAGGGAGATCGAGGTCGACGTTGCGGAGGTTGTGCTCGCGCGCACCCTGCACGTGCAGTCGGTCGTTCACCGCAGCATCCTACGTGGCAGCCGCGTCGTCGTACACGTGTTCGACATCACAGCCCAGGCGGTCCTCAGTCGACACTGCTGCCCCGGCGACGCGCCAGGAGGACCATGGGGGCATGACCTACACCGGCCTCGTCGTCCCCGGCGGCCCCTCGCAGACGCGCGCGCTCGACGAGGTCGTCGTCCGCAAGCTGTCCGTCGGCCCGATGGACAACAACGCGTACCTCCTCACCGCCCCCTCGGGCGAGCAGCTGCTGATCGACGCGGCGGCGGAGCCGGACCGGCTGCTCGCCCTCGTGCGCGAGGGGTCGTCGTCGTCACGCCTCGGCACCGTGGTCACCACGCACCGGCACGCGGACCACGTCGGGGCGCTCGAGTCGCTCCTCGCCGTCACCGGCGCCCACCACGCGTGCGGCGCCGAGGACGCCGCGGCGGTCCCGGCCGTCGTCCACCGGCGCCTGCACCACGGCGACGTCCTCACCGTCGGCCACGCCGTCCTGGAGGTCGTGAGCCTGCGCGGCCACACGCCGGGCTCCGTAGCGCTCCTGTACCGGGAGCCGGCGCGGACGTCGGCCGCCGACGCCGTCCCCGGCCGCGCCCACCTGTTCACCGGGGACAGCCTCTTCCCGGGCGGGCCCGGCAAGACCGCGGACCCGGAGTCGTTCCACTCCCTCATGACGGACCTGGAGGACCGGGTCTTCGCGCCGCTGCGCGACGACACCTGGGTCTACCCCGGGCACGGGCGGGACACGACCCTCGGGGTGGAGCGCCCGCACCTGGCCGAGTGGTGGAGCCGCGGCTGGTGAGCGCGCCGCACGGGCAGACGCCGCGTACGTAGGAGCTGCGTGGGCAGAAGACGGCCCGTCGCCGCGCCGTCACCGGCCCGCGCGGCCCCCCTCGCGCTGGGACGACCGGCGTCCTTCGCCCTTCCCCTGTCCGCCGCCACGCCCCCGGTTGCCGTCGGGCCCCACGCCGTTGCCCTGGTTGCCCTGCCCCGTGTCGTCGGGGCCGGAGGGCTCCTGCGGGTGCGGCGCGGGCTCGACGGGCACGACCGGGGCCACCGGAGCCGGTGCGGCGGGCGCCGCGGTCTCCTCCTCGACGGGCACGTCCTCGGGCGTGCCCTCGGCCGCGACGGCGGCCGCCTCACGAACCGCGGTCAGCTCCGCCTCGGCTCTGCGAAGGGCCTCGTCGACGGCGCGGTAGCGCTGCACCGAGATGTCACCGTCCTCCGCCGCCTGGTCCAGCTCGTCGCGCACCCGTGCGAGGGCACCGACCGCGGCGTCGTGACGGCCCTGGGCCGCGGCGGTCGTCACCGCCCACACGGCCTCCTGCAGCCGGCCGGCCGCGTCGGCACCGAGATCCGCGGGCGCGGGGGCGCACCCCGTGAGCACCGTGACGGCGGTGAGCAGGACCGCGGCCCGGGCGCGGCGCCGGCGGG
>NZ_AXCW01000055.1 GCF_000603945.1 Actinotalea ferrariae CF5-4
CGGGCGCCCACGCTCGACGCCGGGTGGGAGGACGTCGTCGCTGCCCTCGCGGACGGCCCGCTCGCCGGCCTCCCCGTCGTCGTCGGCGGGCGGTCCTCGGGCGCGCGCGTGGCCTGTCGGACGGCAGCCGCCTGCGACGCGGCGGCGGTGCTCTGCCTCGCCTTCCCGGTGCGTCCCCCGGGCAGGCCCGACGCTCCCGACCGCCTGGCGGAGCTCGCGGCAGCGGGCGTGCCGGTCCTCGTGGTGCAGGGCGCCGCCGACCCGTTCGGCGTCCCACCGGTCGACGGGCCCGCGGAGCTCGTGGTCGTCGACGGGGACCACTCGCTCCGTCGCGGCCTCCCGGCGACCGCCGCCGCGGTGCGGGCGTGGCTCGACCGGGTGCTGCCCCCGGTCAGCGACTGACGGCGCCTCCGGGTTGCCCGGTCACAGGCGGCTGATCTGCTCGTCCTCCAGGCCCGTCACCGTGGTGAGCAGGAAGACGCTGTCCTCCAGGGCGCTGACGGAGTGCCGGGCGTGCACCAGCTCGACGAGGCACCCCTCCTCCACCACGGTCGCCGGCTGACCCGTCACCTCGACGCGCCCCTGGAGCACGTGCAGGCTCGCCGCGTGCGGGGAGTTGTGCTCGCCCAGCCGTCCGCCGCGCACGAGCGCGATGACGGTCTGCCGCAGGACGCCGTCGTGCACGAGCAGCTCCGCGCTCCGGCCGTTCTCGCCCGCACGCGCGAGCTCGAGGTGCTGTCGGGCCATCGCCACCAGGTCCGGCATCGGAGCCCTCCTCGTTCTGTCCGGAGCACCATCCCAGCACGCCCGCCGCCCGCCAGCATCCCGAGGCCGGGGCGCTGGTGGGTCAGGCAGAGGCGTCGCTCAGGCAGAGGCGTCGCTCAGGCGGACCCGTCGCGGCGGGCGTCGTCGGACGCCCGGACCCGCTCGGGGCCGGCCGTGTGGTCGTGGCGGTGGCCTCCGGGCTCGGCGACGTGGGCGGAGCCCTTCGGGTCCTCGACGTCCCGGGTGGCGTAGAGGCTCGTGGCCGTGACCACCGCGAGCACCAGCACGATGACGACGAGCGAGAGCACCGTCGGGATCTCCGGCACGCCCGGCCACACGCCGTGGGCCCAGTGCAGCACCAGCTTGACCCCGATGAAGCCCAGGATGGCCGCGAGCCCGTACCCGAGGTGCACGAGCTTGCTCAGCGCGCCCTGGAGGACGAAGTAGAGGGCGCGGAGGCCGAGCAGGGCGAAGGCGTTCGTGGCGAACACGAGGTACGGGTCACCGGTGATGCCGTAGACGGCCGGCACGGAGTCGACGGCGAAGACGACGTCGGTCGCGAAGACGGCGGTCACGACGACGGCGAGCGGGGTCAGCATCCGCCGCCCGTTCTCCCGGACGACCAGACGCGGCCCGCGGTAGTCGTCCGTGACCGGCATGAAGCGACGCAGCAGCTTCACCGAGCGCATCTCGGAGACGTCGACGTCGTGGCTGCCCTCGGACATCTGGTCGCGGAGGATCTTGACGGCGGTGGCCAGCAGGATGGCGCCGAAGATGAGGAAGGCGAAGGAGAGGTTCGCCAGGACGGCAGCCCCGAGGGCGATGAAGATGCCGCGCAGGACGAGGGCGCCGGCGATCCCGAAGAGCAGGACCCGCTGCTGCAGCGCGGCGGGGACGGCGAACGCCGACAGCAGCAGCATGAACACGAACAGGTTGTCGACGGACAGCGACTTCTCCACCAGGTACCCGGTGAGGTACTCGACGCCGGTCTGGGAGCCGAACCGCGACCAGATCCACGCCCCGAACGCCAGCGGCAGCGCGATGTAGAACACGCTCCAGCCGACCGCCTCCTTCATCGAGACCTCGTGCGGCTTGCGCGTGATGACGAAGTCCATGACGAGCAGGGCGAGCACGCCCGCGATGGTGATGCCCCAGAGCGCGGGGTCGGCGATCGTCGTGATCCCGGAGCCGGGCGTCGCGGTGGTCTCGAAGGGCAGCACAAGCGTCTCCTGAGGGTCGGTGGCCGCTGCGGTCGCGCCCGCAGCGGGCCACGGACGGCCTCCCGAGGATAGGTGACGTCCCGATCATCGGCACTCGTGCGTCCGGCCCCGGGCCCCGGAGGCGCTCAGGTTCCCTGCCGGGTCGGGCCCGCCCGTCGGCGCACGGTTTGACGGGACGGGCCGGCTTTCCGTTCACTCGTCCCATGGACGATCCCTGCAGTCCCGGCGCCCCCCGACCGAGCGGAGCACCGCTCACCCGAGGGGGTGCGGCATGGACCAGGACACGCTGACGAACATCGCGCTGGTCCTGGGGTTCATCCTCCTGGGCGGCCTGTTCGCCGGCACGGAGCTGGCGCTGGTCTCGCTGCGCGACAGCCAGGTCAACCGCCTGGAGAAGCAGGGGCACCGCGGCGCACGGGTCGCTGCCGTGGCGCGGAACCCGAACCGGTTCCTCGCCGCCGTCCAGATCGGCGTCACCGTGGCGGGCTTCTTCTCGGCGGCCTACGGCGCCTCGACCCTCGCCCCGGACTTCGTGCCCGTCCTGGAGCAGGTGGGCGTGCCCGAGAACCTCTCCGAGCCGGCCTCCCTCGTGGCCCTGACCCTCGTCATCGCCTACCTGTCCCTCGTGCTCGGCGAGCTCGTGCCGAAGCGGCTCGCGCTCCAGCGCGCCGCCACCGTCGCCCTCGTCGTGGGACCCCCGCTGGACCGCTTCGCGGGCCTGATGCGCCCGGTCATCTGGCTGCTCTCGGTGTCCACCAACGCGGTGATCCGCCTCCTGGGCGGCGACCCCCGCGCGACGTCGGAGGAGATGACGGACGAGGAGCTCCGCGACCTCGTCATCGCGCACGAGGGGCTCGCGGACGACGAGCGCCGCATCCTCAACGACGTGTTCGACGCGGCGGACCGCTCCCTCAGCGAGGTCATGCGACCCCGGGGGGAGGTCGCCTTCCTCCCCGCGCGGCTCACCGTCGCGGAGGCCGTGCAGGAGGTCGGGGACAAGCCCTACTCCCGCTACCCGGTCACCGGCGAGGACTTCGACGACGTCATCGGCTTCCTGCACGTCCGGGACCTGCTGGGCGCCGCCGCGTCCACCACGGTGCGCCGGCTCAGCCGCGAGGTGCTCCACCTGCCCTCGACCAACCGCGTCCTCCCGTCGCTGTCGCGCATGCGGCGCGAGGGGGTGCACATCGCCGTCGTGGTCGACGAGTACGGGGGCACGGACGGCATCGTGACCCTGGAGGACCTCGTCGAGGAGCTCGTCGGGGACATCCGCGACGAGTACGACCTCGAGGACCGGCGCGACGACGTCCCCGGCGGTCCGACGGTCATCGACGCGGGGCTGACGATCGAGGAGTTCGCCGAGCGCACCGGAGTGGACCTGGAGGACGGGCCGTACGAGACCGCCGCGGGATTCGTCCTCGACCGGCTCGGCCGGCTCGCGACGGAGGGCGACGTCGTCGTCGTGGGCACCCAGGAGGTCGTCGTCACCGAGGTGCAGAACCGGCGGATCACCCGCCTCCTCGTCCGGCCCCTCACCGTCGGACCCCGCTCGGGCGCCACCGCGCCGACCGGCGCGACGCGTCCGGCCCCGGGGCCCGACGACGTCGCGGCGGAGGCCAGGGCCGACGCGGCCCTCGCTGCGGACGACGGCGATCCCCAGCAGTCGTACCCGCGCACCACCGGGGACGCGGGCTCCCGGGGCTGAGACGTGGCCCCGCGGTCGTCCAGCCGCCCCGGCGGGCCGCGAGGGCCTCTGCTAGCGTGCGGGAGCCCCTCCCCCCGACCCGAGGCCGCATGAAGGCTCCGCACCAGCAGGTGACTCTCGACGCGACCGGCGACTCCATCCGCCGAGGCCGCTCCTTCGCCGTCCGCGCCGCCCGGGACCTCGGCGTCGGCCCGCAGACGCTCGCGGTGGTCGAGCTCCTCGCCTCCGAGCTGGTCACCAACGCGGTGAAGTTCGGGGGCACGAACGGGGTCGTCCGCGTCGGTGTCCGTCCCGACGGGAACCTCCTGCGGATGGAGGTCAGCGACTGCAGCGGGACGTCGCCCACCGTCGACGCCGGTCGGCCGGCCCACCTCGGGGGCCACGGGATGAAGCTCGTCGAGACGCTCTGCGAGGACTGGGGTGTCACGCGCGACCGGGTCACCGGGGGCAAGACGGTCTGGCTGACGCTCGCCCCGGACTGCACCTTCCGCGGGTGAGCCGACCCGTCCGGCCTGTCCCGGGCGAGGTGGCGACCTGCGTTTGCGGACCCGGTCCCCGGAGCGCACGCTGATCGAGAAAGCAGAGCGCCCCCACCGGGGGGTGCAGCCGAGGACCGGAGGACCACCATGGACCACCACCGCGACGTACCCGTGAGCGGGACGAACCCCGGAGGGGGACGCGAGGAGAACCCGCCGGAGACGGTCGACCCGTTGACGGACCCGACCCACCCGGCCAACCCGTTCGACGGGGCGCCCTCGCCGGGCCCGCAGCCCGGCTCGACGTCGGGGCACGACCACGACCACGACCACGGACACGACCACGTGCACGACGACCCCGACCACCGCGGCGAGGGTCACGTCGAGATCCGGTGACCACCACGCGGCGGCCGGGCTGACCGGTCCGTCGCGCGCGCACACGAACGGCGGGGTGCCCCACGGGGCGCCCCGCCGTTCCGCGTCGTCGGGCACCGTCAGGCGGTGCCCGCCGGCCCTGCCGGCTCAGCCGCCGAAGGGCAGGACGGGGACGCCCGGCACCTCGACGCGCGCCCGGAACAGCGCACCCGCCTCGGGCTCGGGGTCGGCCAGGTTCTCGCGCGACGTCGTGATGTAGAGGTCCCGCAGGTCCGCCCCGCCGAGGGTGCACGCCGTGACCTGGTGCGCCGGGACGAGGACCACGTCGAGGACCCGGCCTTCCGGGGACAGCCGGACGACGCGTCCCGCGCCGTGCAGCGCCGTCCAGACGCAGCCCTCGGCGTCGAGCACGAGACCGTCGGGGACACCCTCCTCCGGCCGGTGGACCGTGCTCGCCACCAGCTCCCCCGTGCCGACGCCGGGCCAGTCCCCCGCGGGCGCCGTCAGGCGCTGGGTCCGGCCCTCGCCGCTGTCGTTGAACCAGGCCGGCCCGCCGTCGGCCGGGAAGGCGAGGCCGTTGGCGATCGTCGTGCCGGGCAGGACCACCGTGGCGCCGCCGCGCGGGTCGACGCGCCACAGGTCTCCCCCGCCCGCACGCCCGTCGTACGCCATCGAGCCGGCCCAGAGGTTGCCCGCGGCGTCGCACCCCCCGTCGTTCATCCGGACGCCCCGGTCCTCCCAGAGCGGCGGCAGGGGCACGGGCACGGCGTCGGGCGCGTCCGCCAGCGCGAGGCCGCGTTCGACCGCCACCACGTAGCCGCCGCCCGACCGGGGCCGCACGAAGGCGGCGACGTCACCGACGTGCAGCCGGTCGACCCGACCGTCCCCGCGCAGCGTCAGCAGGTCGCCGGCGAGCAGGTCCACCCAGCGCAGCCCACCCCAGCCCGGCCACCAGCACGGCCCCTCCCCGTGGTACGTGATCGCAGCGGTCACCTGCTCGGCAGCCCGGGGCGTCATGGGTCCTCCTCGGTCGGGGGTCCGGCGGACGACGCCCACGGCATCATCCCGGCCGGGGATCCGCAACCTCCCGGAAGCGCAGCCGCTCGCAGGGCCGGACCTGCGCCAGTGCGTCGAGGTCCGCGTCGCGGACGACGGCGACCACCGGGTATCCCCCGGTCACGGGGTGGTCGGCGAGGAACACGACCGGCCGGCCGTCCGGCGGGACCTGGACCGCACCGGGCACCGTGCCCTCGCTGGGGAGCTCCGCCGTCGTCGCCCGGTCCAGGACGGGCCCGGCCAGCCGCAGGCCGACCCGGTTCGACCGGTCGGTGACCACCCACGGACGCGACAGCAGGAGGGCACGGGCACGCGGCGTGATCCAGTCCGCGCGGGGACCCGGCACCACCCGGACGAGGTGGTCCGGTCCGGGTGGGACGTCGTGCGCGGCGTCGTCGGCCGCTGCGGGCACGGCCGCCCCCGGGGGCGGGAGCACGGGCAGCACGTCGCCCGCAGCGACAGGGGGCGGGCCGAGCCCGGACAGCAGGTCCGTCGCCCGGCTGCCGAGGACGGCCGGGGCGTCGAACCCCCCGCGGACGGCCAGGTAGGTGCGCAGCCCCTGCTCCGGGGTCCCGAGGGTCAGCGTCGCGCCGGCCGGCAGGAGGACCGGCCGCCCGGGCACCGGCCGCACCACGACGCCGTCGACCTCGAGGGCGAGCGGCGCGCGCGCACCGGCGACGGCGACCACGACGTCGTCCAGCGCCCGCACGACGAGCCCCCCGAGGAGGACCTCGAGGACCGCCCGGTCCCGGTCGTTGCCGACCAGGCGGTTCGCCGCCACGGCGGCACGCCGGTCCAGCGCGCCGCTGGTCGGCACGCCCGACGCCAGGTGCCCGCGCCGGCCGAGGTCTTCCACGAGGCAGAGCGGGCCGGTCCGCAGCACCTCCAGGCACGGCCGCGCCCTTCCGGCCGGGGAGGCGGGCGGCGGGACCCGGGTGACGGGCGGGCCCGGGGTGGCCGGTGGGACCCGGGTGGTCGAGGGGACCGTGCCCCGGGGTACGACGGCGTCGGCGCGGCAGGCCCGGAACCGGACGCGCGTACCCGGGACCAGGAGGGCGGGAACCGGCCGGTCCACGTCCCACACCGCAGCGCTCGTGCGCCCGAGCAGCTGCCAGCCGCCCGGTGACGGCGCCGGGTACACCGCCGACCAGGGGCCGGCGACCGCCACGCTGCCGGCCGGGACGCGGGTCCGCGGGGTGTCGTGCCGCGCGACCTCCGGCCAGTCCTCGGCCGTGAGGTACGCGAAGCCCGGGGCGAACCCGAGGAACGCCGACGTCCAGCGGGTGGCCGCGTGCCGGGCGACGAGGGCCTCGACGCTCGACCCCAGCGCGTCCGCGACGGTGGCGAGGTCGGCCCCGTCGTAGACCGTGTCCAGCACGACCTCCCGGCCCGCGGCCGCGAGGTCGTCGTCCGGAGGCCGCCCCGCAGCACCGACGCCCGCGCCGGCCCCGTCGTCCGCCCCGCCGCCCGGGGCCACCATCGCCTCGAGCAGCCGCCGGACGCGGTCGAGGCCGCCCTCCTCCACCCGCACGAGGACGGTCCGCGCCGCCACCACCGGTTCGACCACGCCCCGGGGGCGCGCCGCGAGCAGCCGCCGCCACAGCGCGAGCGCCTCCGGCGAGCCCGCGCACTCGACGAGCAGCGCCCGGTCCCCCACCGGCAGCACCGACGCGACGGGTGGGACCGGCGCGACCGGCGGGACGGGCGGCGTCACAGGAAGGTCGCCACCGGGACCCCGGCCTCGTCCAGCGCGGCGCGGGTCGCCGCCGCGACCGCCACGGCCTGCGGGGTGTCCCCGTGCACGCAGAGGCTCTCCACGGCGAGGAGGACGCGGTCGCCGTCCGCGGTCGTGGTCGTGCCGTCCAGGGCGAGGCGCACCGCGCGCCGGGCGACCTCCTGCGGGTCGTGGACGACCGCACCGGCCGTCGAGCGCGGGACGAGCCGCCCGTCCGCGGTGTACGCGCGGTCGGGGAAGCCCTCGGGCACCACCCGCAGCCCCGCGGCCTGCGCGAGCCGCGCGACGACGCTGCCCGGCTGGGCCAGGAGCGGCAGCGTCGGGTCGACCTCCACCACCGCGCGGACGACCGCCCCGGCCTGCGCCTCGTGGTGCGCGATGGCGGTGTACAGCGCGCCGTGCGGCTTGACGTAGCGCACGGCCGTGCCCGCCACGCGCGCGAGCGCCTGCAGCGCCCCGACCTGGTACACCACCTCGTCGGTGAGCTCGTGCGGGTCGACGTCCAGGAAGCGCCGGCCGAACCCGGCCAGGTCGCGGTAGGACACGTGCGCCCCGACGACGACGCCGTGGCGCACCGCGAGCCCGCAGGTGGCGCGGGCGGTCCGCGCGTCGCCTCCGTGGAAGCCGCAGGCCACGTTCGCGCTCGTGACGTGCGCCAGCACCCCGGCGTCGTCACCCATCGTCCACGCCCCGAAGGACTCACCCACGTCGCTGTTGAGGTCCACGGGTCAAGCGTCGCACCTGCGCGCCCCCGGCCGGCCCGTCCGGCGCGCCCGCGTCAGCAGCGGGGCGGGAGGCGGTGGACGGTCACGGCCGCGTGGCCCGGGACCCCGGCGCCGACGGCCGCAGTCATGAAGGTGGCGTACGGCTGGCGACGGCGGTCCGTGGGCGAGCCCGGGTTGAGCAGGCGCAGCCCACCCGGGGTGGTGGTGTCCCACGGGATGTGGCTGTGGCCGAACACCAGCACGTCGGTGTCCGGGCCGTACGCCGCCTCGGCGCGCCGCTCCCGACCGGCGGCCGCCCCCGTCTCGTGGACGACGGCGAGCCGGACCCCGTCGAGAGTGGCGCGGGCCACCTCGGGCAGCCGTGCCCGCAGCGCCGGACCGTCGTTGTTGCCCCAGCACGCCACGAGGCGTGCCGCCCGCCGCTCCAGCGCGTCGAGGAGGCCCACGTCGACCCAGTCCCCCGCGTGGACGACGACGTCGCACCGGTCCACCTCGTCCCACACCGCTGGGGGCAGGTCCTTGGCCCGACGCGGCCAGTGCGTGTCGGCCAGCAGCAGGGCACGGACCACGACGCTCCTCTCCTGACGACCCAGGTGGGTCCGGCGCCCGCCGGGCGGCGCCGCCGAGCCCGACCTACGGTCGACGGACCGACTCGAGGAGACTCTCATGCACGCACCGGGCACGCCCGCCCCGCGCACCGCAGACCGGCCCGCCGACCACACCGCAGACCACTCCACCGAACGCCTCGCAGACCGCTCCCCGGCTCGCTCGACCGGCGGGTCCCGTGACCGGCACCATGTCGTCGTCGTGGGCTCGGGCTTCGGCGGCCTCTTCACCACCCGGGCCCTCGCCCGCGACCCCCGGGTCAAGGTGACGATGGTCGCCTCCACCGGCCACCACCTCTTCCAACCCCTCCTCTACCAGGTCGCCACCGGCATCCTGTCCGAGGGCGAGGTGGCCCCGGCGACCCGGGACGTCCTGCGCCGTCAGCGCAACGCACGGGTGCTGCTCGGGACCGTCACCGACATCGACCTCGCCGGACGCGAGGTCACGTCCACGTCCCCGGGCGGCACGACGACGACGACGTACGACAGCCTCGTCGTCGCCGCGGGCGCAGGGCAGTCCTACTTCGGCAACGACCACTTCGCGCGCTACGCGCCGGGCATGAAGAGCATCGACGACGCCCTGGAGCTCCGGGGGCGGATCTTCGGCGCGTTCGAGCTGGCGGAGCTGGCGAGCGACCCCGACGAGCGGCGCCGCCTGATGACGTTCGTCGTCGTGGGCGCCGGGCCCACGGGCGTCGAGATGGCCGGGCAGATCGCGGAGCTCGCCCATCGCGCCCTGCAGGGGAACTTCCGCCACATCGATCCCCGGGAGACCCGCATCGTGCTCGTCGACGCGGCCCCGACCATCCTCGGCACCTTCAGCGAACGGCTCTCCCGGGCCGCCGCACGGCAGCTCGAGGAGCTGGGCGTGGAGATCCAGCTCGGACGGCTCGTGACGGGCGTGGACGCCGACGGCGTCGACCTCCGGGCGCAGGACGGGAGCACCCTGCGGATCGAGGCCCAGTGCAAGGTCTGGGCGGCCGGCGTCGCCGCCTCGCCCCTCGGCACCCTGCTCGCCGAGCAGTCCGGGGCCCGGACCGACCGGGCCGGCCGGGTGCACGTCCAGCCGGACTGCTCGCTGCCCGGGCACCCGGAGGTGTTCGTCATCGGCGACATGATGGCCCTGGACGACCTCCCCGGCGTCGCGCAGGTCGCGATGCAGGCGGGGCGGCACAGGGCCCGCCAGATCGGCCGGCGCCTGGGTGGCGCGACCGGCACGCAGCCCTTCCGCTTCCGCGACAAGGGCAGCATGGCCACGGTCTCGCGCTTCCACGCGGTGGCCGCCGTGAAGGGCCTGGAGCTCTCCGGCGTGCCGGCGTGGGTGATGTGGCTCGCGGTCCACGTCTTCTACCTCATCGGCTTCAAGAACCGGGTCACCACGCTCCTGCACTGGGCGGTGAGCTTCATCGGCCGCGGCCGCTCCGAGCGGACCGCCACGCTCCAGCAGGTCCGGGCCCGGCAGGCGCTGGCCGCTCTGGTGGACCTCGAGCGAGGTCGGTGACCGGCCCGGACGCCCTCGCGGACGCCCGTCGGGGTCCCGGGTCCGGAGCTCGCCCAGATGCGACGACGTCCCAGTGCCCGCATGCTGGACCGACAGGAGGCGGGCCGGAGCGTGCCGGAGCACGGCGCCCCACCGCCTCGACAGAGCATCGACGACGGGGGAACCGATGTCCCATCCCACGACCGGCACGAACGCGACCACCGGCACGACCGACCGGGCGCCCTACCAGTACCTGGCGCTCGCCATTGGCGTCATCTACCTGCTCGTCGGGCTCGCCGGCTTCGCCGTGACGGGCTTCGACGGGTTCGCGGCGCACGACGACAGCAAGAGCCTCCTGGGCTTCCACGTGAACCCGCTGCACAACATCGTCCACCTGATCATCGGTGCCGCCGGTGTGGCGCTGTGGAAGACCCGGCGGGGCGCGCGCACCTACGGGTGGCTCCTCGCGATCGGCTACGGCGCGACCTTCCTCTACGGGCTCGTCGCGGTGAACAACGAGGACATCAACTTCCTCAACATCAACGGGGCCGACAACGGCCTGCACATCGTCAGCGCCCTCGCGGGCCTGGCCATCGCGCTGTGGCCGGACCGCCACCGCGACCGCGTCTGATCCGACGCGAGGCGGGAGTCGCCCCGCCGTACCTGCCGAGGGGCGGTCCACACCGGGCCGCCCCTCGCGCGTGCCAGCCGTCCGTCCTCCGTCCGTCCGTCCTCGAGGAGCGCACGTGGACCCCAGCCAGCTCACCGCCACCGTCCTGGTCTCGGGCCGTGTCCAGGGTGTGGGCTTCCGGTGGTGGACCCGCCGCCGCCTGGAGGAGCTTGCCCTGCACGGCGAGGCGCAGAACATGGCTGACGGCACCGTGGAGATCCGCGTGAGCGGGGCGGCGCGGGACGTCGACCGCCTCCTGACCGTCCTGCGCGGCGGCGGCACACCCGGACGGGTCACCGAGGTCCGGCTCGTCACGGCCAGCCGCCCGGAGACCGCCCCTGGGTCGGACGCGCGCCCGGACGCGGACCGGGTGCACGACGTCGTCGTCGTCGGCGGCGGACCCGCCGGACTCAGCGCCGCACTGCTCCTCGGCCGCTCGCGCCGTGACGTCGTCGTCGTGGACGACGGCCGTCCCCGCAACGCGGCCGCCGACCACGTGCACGGCTTCCTCGGCAACGAGGGCATCCCGCCCCGGGACCTCGTGGCACGCGGGCGGGCCGAGGTCGAGCGGTACGGCGTGCGGCTCCAGGAGGGGACGGTCACCGCGGTGGAGCGCGGCGAGACCGACGCCGAGGGTCCGGCCGCGCCGCTCGCCGTGACGCTCGCCGACGGCAGCACGCTGCGGTCCCGGCGCGTCCTGGTGACCACCGGGATGCGCGACGACCTCCCGCAGGTCGCCGGGATGACCGAGCGGTGGGGTCGGGACGTGCTGCACTGCCCCTACTGCCACGGCTGGGAGCACCGTGACCAGCGGCTCGTCGTGATCGCCACGCACGCGGCGGAGGTCGACAAGGCGCTGACCGTCCGGCAGTGGTCCTCGGCCGTGACGCTGCTCCTGCACCGCTACACGGGTGACCCCCTCGACGACGTCGCCCGCGCCCGCCTGGCCGCGACGGGCGTCGAGGTCGTCGAGGGCACCGCCGACGCCCTCCTCGTCCGCGACGACCGTCTCGTCGGCATCCGGTTCGACGACGGGCGCGCCCTGCCGTGCGACGCCGTCGTCGTGCAGCCGCGGCTGGTCGCCCGGGACGACCTGCTCCTCGGGACCGGGGTGAGCCTCGAGGCCGGCCCGTTCGGCGAGCACGTGCGCACCGACGAGAACGGCGCGACGGGGGTGCCCGGGGTCTGGGCCGCGGGCAACGTGGCGGTCCCCCAGGCCCAGGTGGTCACCGCGGCGGCGGACGGCGCCCGCGCGGCGGTCGCGATCGACCACGACCTGGTGCTGGAGGACGCGGACCGCGCCGTCGCGACGGGGGGCGCGGTCACCCCGTACGCCGCCGACACCCGGCGCTGACCCCCCGCCGCGGGACGCCCGCCATGGGAGGCGGAGGCCCGCGACGACGACGCCCCCGGGAGCGCAGGCTCCCGGGGGCGTCGTCGTGCAGCTGTCGGAGGGGCGAGGCCGTCCTCCGCGGCGGGGCTCAGCCCTGGGGCTGGGCCTCCGTGCCGATGCGGTGCACCGTCAGCGAGTTCGTGGTACCCGGCACGCCGACCGGCGCGCCGAAGACGATCACCACGAGGTCGCCGTCCTCGGCCATGCCGTTGGCGCGGAGGGTCTGGTCGACCTGCCGCACCATCGCGTCGGTGTGCTCGACCGTCGGCACCTCGTACGTCTGCACGCCCCAGCTCAGCGCGAGGGTGTTGCGGACGTGCTTGACCGGCGTGAACGCGACCAGCGGGATGTGGGCGCGCAGGCGCGAGACCCGCCGCGCCGAGTCACCGGACTGCGTGAAGGTCACGAGGTACTTGGCACCGAGCGTCTCGCCGATCTCGGCGGCGGCGCGGGTGATGGCGCCACCACGGGTCTGCGGCGTCCACCCGAGCGGGGCGATCCGCTCGAAGCCGTGCTCCTCGGTGTTCTCGATGATCCGCGCCATGGTGCGCACGGCCTCGATCGGGTAGTCCCCGACGCTCGTCTCGCCGGAGAGCATGACCGCGTCCGCGCCGTCGAGCACGGCGTTGGCGCAGTCGCTCGCCTCCGCGCGGGTCGGGCGGGGGGCCGAGATCATCGACTCCAGGACCTGCGTCGCCACGATGACCGGCTTGGCCGAGCGGCGGGACAGCTCGATCGCGCGCTTCTGGACCAGCGGGACCTGCTCGAGCGGCAGCTCCACGCCCAGGTCGCCGCGCGCGACCATCACGCCGTCGAACGCGTCGACGATCTCCGCGAGGTTCTCGACCGCCTGCGGCTTCTCGACCTTGGCGATGACCGGGACCGTGCGGCCCTCCTCGCGCATGATCCGCGCGACGTCCTCGTAGTCCGCCGCGCTGCGCACGAAGGACAGGGCGATGATGTCCGCGCCCAGGCGCAGCGCCCAGCGCAGGTCCTGCTCGTCCTTGTCCGACATGGCCGGCACGCTGACCGCGACGCCGGGCAGGTTGAGGCCCTTGTTGTTGGACACCGGCCCCGGGACCTCGACACGGGTGACGACCCGCGGCCCCTCCACGGCGGTGATCCGCACGGCCACGCGGCCGTCGTCGATGAGGATCCGGTCGCCCACCTTCGCGTCGCCCGGCAGGCCCTTGTAGGTGGTGGAGACGAGCTCCTTGGTGCCCGGCACGTCCTCGGTGGTGATGGTGAAGACGTCACCCTCGGCGAGCTCGTGCTTGCCCTCCGCGAAGCGCCCGAGGCGGATCTTGGGGCCCTGGAGGTCGACCAGCACGGCGACGGCGCGGCCGGCGGCCTGGGCCGCGGCACGGACGTTGTGGTAGACGACCTCGTGCTCGGACGCGTCGCCGTGGCTGCGGTTGATCCGCGCGACGTCCATGCCGGCGTCGACCAGTGCCTGGAGCTGCTCGGGCGACGCGGTCGCCGGTCCGATGGTGCAAACGATCTTGGCTCTGCGCATGTCTCCAGCCTATGTCGGTGGGGCCCTGGGCCCCTCGGGCCACGGTCCCCGGACGGGCCACCGTGGCTGTGGTAAACGTCTGCGTCGCCTAGGGGCGCAGGCCCCGGGTGCTCGGTGTCACCGGGACGGGGAGCTCGCTGCTCCCGCGAAGGTACTTGTCGACGGCGGCGGCCGCAGCCCGACCCTCCGCGATCGCCCACACCACGAGCGACTGGCCACGGCCGGCGTCGCCGGCCACGAACACGCCCGGGACGGAGGTCGCGTAGTCCTCCCCGCGCGCGACCAGGCCACGGCCCGTGACGTCCGCGCCGGTCTGCTCCGTCAGCGTGTCGACCTCCGGCCCGGTGAACCCCATGGCGACGAGGACGAGGTCCGCCGGGATGACCGACTCCGTCCCGCTCATGGGCACCCGGCGCCCGTCCGGCAGGTACTCGGTGGTCGCCACGCGCAGCCCCGTGACGTGGCCGTGGGCGTCGCCCTCGAACGCGACGGTCGAGGCCAGGTAGCTGCGCTCCCCGCCCTCCTCGTGGGAGGAGGAGACCTCGTACAGCACGGGGTCGACCGGCCACGGCTGGTTCTCCGGCCGCTCGACCGGGGGCTGCTTGCCGATCGCGAGCGTGGTCACGGACGCCGCACCCTGGCGCAGCGCGGTCCCGAGGCAGTCCGAGCCGGTGTCCCCGCCGCCGATGATGACGACGTGCTTGCCGGTCGCCACGACCTGGTCGGGCACCTCGACGCCCGCGACGACGTCGTTCGCCTGGTGCAGGTAGTCCATGGCGACGTGGATGCCCGCCAGGTCGCTGCCGGGCACGGGCAGGCGCCGGGGCACGAGGGCCCCCGTCGCGACCACGACGGCGTCGTAGCGCGCGCGCAGCTCCTTCCACGTGATGTCCACGCCGATCTCCACACCGGGGCGGAACCGGGTGCCCTCGGCCTCCATCTGCGCGATCCGGCGGTCGATGAGCTCCTTCTCGAGCTTGAAGTCCGGCACGCCGTAGCGAAGGAGCCCGCCGATCCGCTGGTCCCGCTCGAAGACGGCGACGGTGTGGCCGGCACGCGTGAGCTGCTGCGCCGCCGCCAGGCCGGCCGGGCCGGACCCCACGACCGCGACCGTGGAGCCGGTGAGGAAGTGCGGCAGCTGGGGCGTGACGAGCCCGCGGGCGAACGCCTCCTCCGCGATGGAGACCTCGACGTTCTTGATCGTCACGGGCGGCTCGGTGATGCCCAGCACGCACGAGGTCTCGCACGGCGCCGGGCAGATCCGGCCGGTGAACTCGGGGAAGTTGTTGGTCGCGTGGAGCCGGTCGCTCGCCTCCGACCACAGGCCCTTGTAGACGAGGTCGTTCCACTCGGGGATGAGGTTGCCCAGCGGGCACCCGGAGTGGCAGAACGGGATGCCGCAGTCCATGCAGCGCCCGGCCTGCCGGTGCAGCACGACGGCCGACTCCGGGTCCTCCAGGGTGGAGCGGTGCTGGTGCACCTCGCGCCAGTCCATGAGGCGGATCGGCACCGGACGCGACGCGGGGACCTCCCGGCCACGGACCTTCAGGAAACCGCGCGGGTCAGCCACGGGACACCTCCAGGATCTTGTCCCACACACCGGGGGCGGACAGGTCGAGGCCCTGCTCCTGGGCGCTGGCGAGCGTCGCCTGCATCCGGTCGTACTCGGTCGGGACGACGCGCGTGAAGCGCTCGAGCGAGGCCGGCAGGTCCGCGAGGAGCTCGGCCGCGCGCAGCGACCCCGTCTCCTCGTGGTGACGGCGCAGGAGGCGCTCCACCACGGCGGCGTCCTCCTCGCCCAGCGCGGTGAGGGCGAGCTCCCCGGCAGCCAGGGCCGGCGCGTTGACCGCCCCGGGGCGCAGGTCCAGGACGTAGGCGTAGCCGCCCGACATCCCCGCGCCGAAGTTGCGGCCCGTGCGCCCGAGGACGAGCACCGTGCCGCCGGTCATGTACTCGCAGCCGTGGTCACCCACGCCCTCCACGACGAGCGTGGCGCCGGAGTTGCGCACGGCGAACCGCTCGCCGACGACGCCGCGCAGGAAGATCTCCCCGGCCGTCGCGCCGTAGCCGATGACGTTGCCGGCGATGACGTCGCGGTCGCCGGAGAGCACCGCGGCGTGGTCGGGCCGGACGACGACCCGGCCACCGGACAGCCCCTTGCCGACGTAGTCGTTCGCGTCGCCGAGGAGCCGCAGGGTGACGCCCCGGGGCAGGAAGGCGCCGAGCGACTGCCCGGCCGAGCCGGTGAGGGTGACGTCGACGGTGTCGTCGGGAAGGCCCTCGCCGCCGTACCGCTTGGTCACCTCGTGGCCGAGCATCGTGCCGACCGTCCGGTTGACGTTGCGGACGGGCAGGGAGATGCGGACCGGCTCCCGCCGCTCCAGGGCGTCCGCGGCCAGCGCGATCAGCTGGTTGTCCAGCGCCTTGTGCAGGCCGTGGTCCTGCGCGGTCGTGTGGTGCAGCGCGGTGCCCGGCGCGGGTTCGGGGCGGGCCAGGACCGGGCCGAGGTCCAGCCCCGACGCCTTCCAGTGGTCCACGGCGGCCCGGGTGTCGAGGGACTCGACGTGGCCGACCGCCTCCTCGACCGAGCGGAAGCCGAGCGCGGCGAGGTACTCGCGCACCTCGGTCGCGACGTACTCGAAGAACGTCTCGACGAACTCGGGCTTGCCGGTGAACCGGGCGCGCAGCTCCGGGTTCTGGGTCGCGACGCCCACCGGGCAGGTGTCCAGGTGGCAGACGCGCATCATGACGCAGCCGCTGACGACGAGCGGCGCCGTGGCGAAGCCGAACTCCTCCGCGCCCAGCAGCGCGCTGACGACGACGTCGCGACCGGTCTTCATCTGGCCGTCGACCTGCAGCACGATGCGGTCGCGCAGGCTGTTGAGCACCAGCGTCTGCTGCGCCTCGGCGAGCCCGATCTCCCACGGCGTCCCCGCGTGCTTGAGCGAGGTGAGCGGGCTCGCACCGGTGCCCCCGTCGTGCCCGGAGATGAGGACGACGTCGGCGTGCGCCTTGGAGACGCCCGCCGCGACCGTGCCGACGCCGAACTCGCTGACGAGCTTGACGTGCACCCGCGCCGCGGGGTTGGCGTTCTTGAGGTCGTGGATGAGCTGCGCCAGGTCCTCGATCGAGTAGATGTCGTGGTGCGGCGGCGGCGAGATGAGGCCGACCCCGGGCGTGGAGTGCCGGGTCTTGGCCACCCAGGGGTAGACCTTGTTGCCGGGCAGCTGGCCGCCCTCACCGGGCTTGGCGCCCTGCGCCATCTTGATCTGCAGGTCGTCCGCGTTCGTCAGGTACTCGGCGGTGACGCCGAACCGGCCGGAGGCGATCTGCTTGATCGCGCTGCGGCGCTCCGGGTCGTGCAGGCGGTCGGGGTCCTCCCCGCCCTCGCCGGTGTTGGACCGGCCGCCCAGGCGGTTCATGGCGATCGCCAGCGTCTCGTGGGCCTCGGCGGAGATGGACCCGTAGGACATCGCCCCGGTGTTGAACCGCTTGACGATCTCGCTGACCGGCTCGACCTCCTCGAGCGGGACCGGGGGCCGGACCCCCTCGGCGAAGGTGAGCAGCCCGCGCAGCGTCATGAGGCGTCGCGCCTGGTCGTCCACCCGCCGGGTGTACTGCCGGAAGACGTCGAGCTGACGCGTCCGGGTGGAGTGCTGGAGCCGGAAGACGGTCTCCGGGTCGAACAGGTGCTGCTCGCCGTCACGGCGCCACTGGTACTCGCCGCCGACGGTGAGGCGCTGGTGCGCCTGCGGGTTGCCCGACGCCGGGTACGCGTCGGCGTGCCGGGAGGCGACCTCCGCCGCGAGCACGTCCAGGCCCACCCCGCCGAGCCGGCTCGTCGTGCCGGCGAAGTACCGGTCGATGACGTCCTGCGCCAGGCCGACGGCCTCGAAGACCTGCGCACCCCGGTACGAGGCGATGGTCGAGATGCCCATCTTGCTCATGACCTTCAGGACGCCCTTGCCGAGCGCCTTGATGAGGTTCGCGACGGCCTTCTCGGGGTCGACGTCGCCGAGCGCACCCTCACGGGCCATCCGCTCGACCGTCTCCATGGCGAGGTAGGGGTTGACCGCGGCCGCGCCGAAGCCGACGAGCAGCGCGACGTGGTGCACCTCGCGCACGTCGCCCGCCTCCACGACGAGGCTGACCCGCGTGCGGGTGTGCCGGCGCAGGAGGTGGTGGTGCACGGCGCTGGACAGCAGCAGCGACGGGATGGGCGCCTGGTCGGCGTTGGAGTCGCGGTCGGACAGGACGAGGAAGGAGACGCCCTCCTCCACGGCCTGGTCCACCTCGGCGAAGATCTTCTCCAGCCGCTTCTCGAGCGCCTCGTGGCCCCCGTCGACCCGGTAGAGGCCCTTGATCGTCGTCGTCCGGAAGACGCCCGCCAGGTGCGGGTCCCGGTCGATGCGGACGATCTTCGCGAGCTGGTCGTTGTCCAGCACCGGGAAGGGCAGGACGAGCTTGCGGGCGTGCTCGGCGACGTCCGAGAGCAGGTTCGGCTCCGGGCCGATCGCGCCGCCGATCGAGGTGACCAGCTCCTCGCGGATCGCGTCCAGCGGCGGGTTGGTCACCTGCGCGAACATCTGGGTGAAGTAGTCGAACAGCAGCCGCGGCCGCTCGGAGAGCACGGCGATCGGCGTGTCCGAGCCCATCGCGCCCAGCGGCTCCGCGCCGGACGCCGCCATCGGCGTGAGGATGACGCGCAGCTCCTCCTCGGTGTACCCGAACGCGCGCTGCCGCCGGCGGACCGAGGCGGGGCTGTGCTGGACGTGCTCCCGCTCCGGCAGCTGGTCCAGGAAGACCGAGTGGTCCTGCACCCACTGCGCGTAGGGCCGCTGCGCGGCGAGGTGGGCCTTGATCTCCTTGTCCTCGACGATCCGCCCGGCACCGGTGTCGACGAGGAACATCTTCCCCGGCTCGAGGCGGCCCTTCTCGCGGATGGTCGAGGGGTCCAGGTCCAGCACGCCGCTCTCGCTGGCGAGCACCACGAGGCCGTCGTCGGTGACCCAGTACCGGCCCGGGCGCAGGCCGTTGCGGTCGAGGACGGCGCCGATGACGGTGCCGTCCGTGAAGGTCAGCGCGGCCGGGCCGTCCCACGGCTCCATGAGGGAGGCGTGGTACTCGTAGAACGCCCGCCGGTCCGGGTCCATCTCCGCGTGGTTCTCCCACGCCTCCGGGACCATCATGAGCACGGCGTGCGGCAGGCTGCGGCCGGCGAGGTGGAGCAGCTCGAGGACCTCGTCGAAGCTGCCCGAGTCGCTGGCGCCGGGCGTGCACACCGGCAGCAGGGGCGTCAGGTCCCCGAGGAGCTCGCTCGACAGGGTCGACTGGCGTGCGGCCATCCAGTTCCGGTTGCCGCGGACCGTGTTGATCTCACCGTTGTGCGCGATGAGCCGGAACGGCTGCGCGAGCGGCCACGACGGGAACGTGTTCGTGGAGAACCGGGAGTGCACCAGCGCCAGCTCGGACGCGTAGCGCGGGTCCGACAGGTCCGGGAAGAACGGCTCGAGCTGCGCCGTCGTCAGCATGCCCTTGTAGGTCAGGGTCCGTGCGGAGAGCGACGCGAAGTACAGGCCCAGCTCGCGCTCGGCGCGCTTGCGGACGCGGTAGGCCCGCCGGTCCAGGTCCAGGCCGGCCAGGGCCCGCGCCGGGTCGGCGAGGACCAGGTGGCGGAAGACCGGCATGCTCGCGCGGGCCGTGGGCCCGACGAGCTCGGCGGTGACCGGGACGTCCCGCCAGGCCAGGACCTCCAGGCCCTCGGTGGCGACGAGCGCCTCGACGTCGCGGACCGCCGTCGCGAGGGCGTCGGGGTCGGTCGGCAGGAACGCCATGCCGATCGCGTAGTGGCCGGGCGCCGGGAGCTCCGCGTCGACGACGTCGCGCAGGAAGGCGTCGGGGATCTGCGTGAGGATGCCCGCCCCGTCACCGCTGTCGGTCTCGGCGCCGACGGCGCCGCGGTGGTCGAGGTTGAGCAGCGCGGTCAGCCCGGCGTCGACGATGTCACGCCCGGGCGTGCCCCGCAGCGTCGCGACGAAGGCGACACCGCAGGCGTCGTGCTCGGCGGCGGGGTCGTAGAGACCCTGGGCTGCGGGCATGGCGCTGTGAGCCGGCCGGTTCATGTGTACCGTCCTCGCTGTCACCTGGGCAGCGCCCAGGTCCTGATCGGGGGGTTCACACCGGGACGCCGTCGGCCCGTTGCGTCGATGGCGGGTGCTCGCGGCGACGTGGAGCGGGGTCCCTGACCGCGCGACGTCGTCGGCTCAGCGCCCGTCCGCCTCAGCCCGTCCCACGGCATCGACGTCCTGGCCGTCCGGGGACTGCAGCTGCACAGTGGTCTCGCGCCCGGGGTGGCGACGTCCGACCACGGCAAAGGCTACCAGCGCGGCGCAACCCACCAGGATGGACGTCCAGACGTTCAGACGCAGCCCGAGGACCGTCTCGGCGGGGTCGATGCGGAGGGCCTCGATCCACACGCGGCCCGCCGTGTAGAGCACGACGTAGAGCCAGAAGACGCGGCCGTGCCCGAGGCGGAAGCGCCGGTCGGCCCAGATGAGCACCGCCGCCGCGGCGAGGTTCCAGAGCATCTCGTACAGGAACGTCGGGTGGAAGAGCGTGTCGGCGGGCAGCCCGTCCGGGAACGTGGGGCTCGTGGGGTCGATGCGCAGGCCCCACGGCAGGTCCGTCGGCGAGCCGAAGAGCTCCTGGTTGAACCAGTTGCCGAGCCGGCCGATGGCCTGCGCCACGAGCAGGCCGGGGGCCACGGCGTCGGCGAAGACCGCGAAGCTGACCTTCTGCCGCCGGCAGCCGATGTAGGCCCCCACGGCACCGAGGGCGATCGCGCCCCAGATGCCGAGTCCGCCCTCCCAGATCGCGAAGGCCTTGGCGGGGTTGCCGTCCGCCCCGAAGTAGGCGTCCGGGGAGGACAGCACGTGGTAGATCCGGCCGCCGACGATGCCGAAGGGGACCGCCCAGTAGGAGATCTCCAGGACGGTCTCCGGGTCTCCCCCGCGCGCGGCCCAGCGCCGCTGCGTGAGCCAGACCGCGGCCGCGATCCCGGCGAGGATGGCCAGCGCGTAGGCCCGCAGCGGGACCGGTCCGAGGTACCAGACCGACTCGGGCGGGCTCGGGATGGCGGCGGGCAGGAGCCCGGTGAGCCCGGTGAGCCCCGTCAGGCCGGTCACCGCGTCACCGACCGGACGCCGGCCGCGAGCTCGCCCACGACGCCCCGGAGGGCGTCGAGGCCCTCCTCGCGGCCCGGCGCGTCGGCCAGCGCCCGGACGAACGCGCTGCCGACGATGACGCCGTCGGCGTAGGCCGCGACCTCGGCCGCCTGCGCGCCGGTGCTGACGCCGAGCCCCACGCACACGTGGTCCGCGCCAGCCGCGCGCGTGTCGCGGACGAGCCGCGCGGCGTCGGCGCCGACGGTCGCCCGGGTGCCGGTCACGCCCATGGTCGAGGCGGCGTAGACGAAGCCCCGGCTCGACCGTGCGGTCAGCGCGAGCCGCTCCGGGGTCGAGCTCGGCGCCACGAGGAAGACGCGGTCCAGGCCGTGCGCGTCGCTGGCGGCGAGCCAGTCGCCCGCCTCGTCGGGGATGAGGTCGGGCGTGATGAGGCCCGCGCCCCCGGCCGCCGCGATGTCGCGGGCGAAGGCCTCGGCGCCGTACCGCACGACGGGGTTCCAGTAGGTCATGACGAGGACCGGCGCCCCGGTCGCGGCGACGGCCTCGACCACGCGCAGCGTGTCGCGCACGCGCACGCCACCGGCGAGGGCGTGCTCGACGGCGTGCTGGATGACCAGGCCGTCCATGACGGGGTCGGAGTACGGCACGCCCAGCTCGACGACATCGACGCCGGCCTCGACCATCGCCGTCGCGGCGGCGATGGAGCCCTCCACGTCCGGGAAGCCGACGGGCAGGTACCCGACGAGCGCGGCCCGCCCCTCGGCGCGGAGCTCGTCCAGCCGCTGCGCCGTCCGGCTGGTCACCGGCCCGCTCGTCGTGCGGTCGCTGGTCAGCTGGTCGTCCGTCACTGCGGCGCTCCCTCGTCGAGCAGGTCGAAGTACCGTGCCGCGGTCTCCACGTCCTTGTCGCCCCGTCCGGACAGGTTGACCAGGATGACCGCGTCGGGGTGGCCCGCCTCCGCCATCTCGCGGCCGAGGCGCATGGTCCCGGCGAGGGCGTGCGCCGACTCGATGGCCGGGATGATCCCCTCGGTCCGGCACAGCAGCCGGAACGCCTCCATCGCCTCGGCGTCGGTCACGGGCCGGTACTCCGCGCGGCCGATGCTCGCGAGCCACGCGTGCTCCGGGCCGACGCCCGGGTAGTCGAGCCCGGCGGAGATCGAGTGGCTCTCGACGGTCTGCCCGTCCTCGTCCTGCAGGAGGAACGAGCGCGCCCCGTGCAGGACGCCCGGCGCCCCGCCCGTGATCGTGGCGGCGTGCCGCCCGGTCTCGACCCCGTCGCCGCCGGCCTCGAGGCCGAGGAGCCGCACGGACGGGTCGTCGAGGAAGGCGTGGAAGATGCCGATCGCGTTCGACCCGCCGCCCACGCAGGCGGTGACGGCGTCCGGGAGCCGGCCGACGAGGTCGAGCACCTGCGCCCGCGCCTCGACGCCGATGATCCGCTGGAGGTCGCGGACCATCGCGGGGAACGGGTGCGGCCCCCCGACGGTCCCGAAGACGTAGTTCGTCGTCTGGACGTTGGTCACCCAGTCGCGCAGCGCCTCGTTGATGGCGTCCTTGAGCGTGCGCGAACCGGTGGTCACCGGGACCACCTCGGCGCCCAGCAGCCGCATCCGGGCGACGTTGAGCGCCTGGCGGCGGGTGTCCTCCTCGCCCATGTAGATGACGCACTCGAGGTCGAAGAGGGCGGCCGCCGTCGCGGTCGCCACGCCGTGCTGGCCCGCCCCGGTCTCGGCGATGACCCGCTTCTTGCCCAGGCGGCGCGTGAGCAGCGCCTGGCCGAGGACGTTGTTGATCTTGTGTGACCCGGTGTGGTTGAGGTCCTCGCGCTTGAGCAGGACCCGGACCCCGCCGCAGTGCTGCGCGAAGCGGGGGACCTCGGTGATGATGCTCGGCCGACCGGTGTAGGTCCGGTGCAGGGCCGAGAGCTCGTCGGCGAACGCCGGGTCCGCCTTCGCCTTCCCGTACTCCGCGTCCAGCTCGTCCAGCGCCTCGATGAGGGCCTCGGGCACGAACCGCCCGCCGAAGTCGCCGAAGTACGGGCCGGCGCCGGCGAGGGCGGCGACGGGACCGAGCTCCGGCTCCGGCGGACCCTGCCTCCCGCCCGCGAGGGTCGTCGGTCGGTCCGCGCTCTGCTGCGTCATGGGTGGTCCACTCCTGGTCGTGCGTCGTCCCCGTCGTGCTGGGCTCTCGTGCCGGCCGGCTGGTGCCGGCTCTCGTGCTGGGCAGGTGCTCACCGCATCGCCGGGCCCCGGGGGGCTCGGCGGTCGTCCGGCGATTCTCGCCGTCCCGTCCCGGCCGCCCCGTCCCGTCTCAGGACCGGTACAGCGGGCGGGCCGCACGCGCTGCCGCGCTGCTGCCCCGATCCGAGGGGTCCCGAGGAGCCGACGGCGGGTGCGTCAGTGGCGGACGGCGCGCAGGGACGGGTGGGCTCCCGCAGCGACGAGGTCCGCGACGGCGTCCCGCGGGTCACGCCCGGTCACGAGGCTCTCGCCCACCAGCACCGCGTCGGCACCGGAGCGGGCGTAGTCCATGACGTCGTGCGGACCCCGCACGCCGGACTCCGCGATCCGCACCACGCCGTCCGGGATGAGGGGCGCCAGCCGGGCGAACGTCGTCCGGTCGATGTCGAGGGTCTTCAGGTTGCGGGCGTTGACCCCCACGCACCGCGCCCCGGCGTCCAGGGCGCGGGACACCTCCTCCTCGTCGTGGACCTCGACCAGCGCGGTCATCCCGAGCGAGTGCACGCGCTCCACGAGCGACGTCAGGACGGTCTGCTCCAGGGCGGCCACGATGAGCAGGACCAGGTCGGCCCCGTGCGCCCGCGCCTCCCACACCTGGTACGGCGTCACGACGAAGTCCTTGCGCAGGACCGGGACGTCCACGGCCGCACGCACCGCGTCGAGGTCCGCGAGGCTGCCCCCGAAGCGACGCTGCTCGGTGAGCACGGAGATCGCCGCGGCGCCCCCGAGCTCGTACTGCGTGGCCAGCTGGGCCGGGTCGGTGATCGCCGCCAGCGCCCCCTTGCTCGGGCTGGACCGCTTGACCTCGGCGATGACGCCGACCGCCTCCTCGTCGTGCAGGCGTCCCAGGCACTCCTTCGCACCGGGGACGCGCGCCGCACGCTCCTTGACCGCCGCCAGGGGCGTCCGGGCCTCGCGCTCCGCCAGGTCCTGCCGCACTCCCGCGACGATGTCGTCCAGGACCGTCATCGCCACACCTCCTGTCGGGACGCGGCTCCCCCGCCGCTCCATGCCCGCCATCGTAGGGCCGCCACGATGTGGCCCTCGCCACGCCCGCTTGCTGGACCAGCGGCCGACGGACCTGCCGGACCCGCCGAGGGCGCAGCCGGCGCCCGGCGGTGGCTCATACCGGGGCGAGCCACGGCTCGAGGGCCGGGACGTTCCGCAGGACGGCGAAGAGGACCGACACGACCAGGAACGCCCACGCCGGCCACGTGGCCCGACCCCAGACCGACGGCCCGCGTCCGAGGCTCCGGGCCAGCCACAGGCCCCAGGCCAGGACCAGGAGCGGCGCGCCGACGACGAAGAGGGGGTTCATCCCCCAGGCGGCCGCCAGGTCGAGCTGCGTCAGCGCGTGCACCGCGCGCAGCCCGCCGCAGCCCGGGCACCACAGACCGGTCACGGCCAGCAGAGGACAGACGCCGTAGCTCCCCGTCTCGTACGGTGACCGGACCGCGAGCACGAGGGTCGCGGCGGAGGTGAGCAGCCCGACGGCGGCCGGCCCGGCCCACGGGCGGTGACCGCCGGGTGCGGCCCGCCCCGGGACGGCCCCGGACACAGCACCGGACACAGCACCGGGCGGCCCCGTGTCGGGGACCGCCCGGTGGACGTGCTGCGTGCGGTTCACGGGCGTCAGTACCCGGTCGTGCCGGACGTGCTCTCCGAGATCACCGCGAGGCCGCCGAGGGCGAACACCCAGACCAGGCCGAGGAGCAGCAGCGCCACGCCCACCCAGCCGAGGATCACACCGGCCTGCCCGAACGAGCCGTTGTTCGCCAGACCCTGGGCCGCCGCCTCCTTCGACTTGTTGCCGAGGATGATCGCGGGGATCGCGGTGAAGCTGCAGCAGACCACGCCGACGATGCCGAGGACGAGGGCCCAGACCCCCAGGTTGTTCTTCTCGGTCCCGGGGTACATCGGGCCTCCGGCGCTGCCGCCGTAGTACCCGGGGGGCGGCGGCGGGGCGGAGTAGCCGCCGCCCATGTCACCGCCGGCGTGAGCGCCACCCTGACCCTGCCACGAGGAGCCGTCCCCCTGCTGTCCGTACGGGTCCTGGGGACCGGTCGGGTTGCTCACGTCGTCTCCTCGCTGTCAGTGGGCGGCGCGGTCCGCGCCGTGACCGCGCCCGCGCGCGGTGGTACCTGTGGGCTGGCCGAACCCGAGCATCTTCAGGACGTAGCCGACGACCCCGCCGACGACGACGACCGCCATGCCCACCCAGAAGAGCCACGGGATGGCGAAGAGGACGGCGAGCGCCGCGACCAGGGAACCGGACATCACGACGATGACGGTGACCCACGCGGCCAGCGTGTGACCGTGGTTGCGCGGGGGCGAGGCCACCGGGAGGTGGACCTTCTCCGTCGTTCTGTCGAGGGACTCGTCAGCCATTGCCTTCGTGCCTTTCGTGGACTGGCCGCACCTTATCGGACGGGTGCGCGGGGGCCGGGGGTTTCCGGGGTGTCAGGTCGGGTCCTCGCCGCGGCTGAGGGCGTCCCACGCGTCCTGGTCGTCCGCGGGGGTCGCGCGAGGCCGGTCGGCGGACGGCACCGCGGCGGTGGGCTCGCCCCCGCCGTCCGGACGGTCGTGGCGGCGACCGCCCACGGCCCATCGACCGGCGACCAGCAGCACCGCGAGACCGACGGCGGTCGCGAGCGCGCCGGCGAGGAGCGCGACCCACACCGCCGGCGTCG
>NZ_AXCW01000056.1 GCF_000603945.1 Actinotalea ferrariae CF5-4
CGGCTCGTCCGGCGCGGGGTCCGACGTCGGCCCGGCGGTGTGGCGCGGCGGGGCTCACGCCCACCTCGGCTGGTCGCTCCCCCGCCGGCGCGCGACCGCTTCGGGCCGCGTGACCTCCTGGCCGAGGCCGCGCACGGGATCGGCGCCCGTCCGGGTCGCCTGCTGCTGACGATCGTCGGCACCGTGCTCGGCATCGGCTCGCTCGTGGTGACCACGGGCCTCGCGCAGACCGCCGCGGGCCAGATCAGCCGCCAGTTCGACGCGGTGGCCGCGACGCGCGTCGTCGTCGAGCCCGCGAGCGCACGGACCGCGAGCGGGGAGCGGACGATCGGGCGGATCCCGTGGGACGTGGAGGACCGCCTCGGACGGATCGCCGGGGTGGAGCTCGTCGGGGCGCTCGGGCCCGTCGACACCGGCGACCTCGAGGTCACCGCCCAGCCGGTCAACGACCCGTCGGCGCAGGCCTTCGCCCCGCCCGCCGTCGTGGCGGCCACGCCCGGGCTGCTCGCTGCGATCGACGGCCGCGTCACCACGGGCCGGTGGTTCGACGCGGGGCACGACGCGCGGGCCGACCGTGTCGTCGTCCTCGGCTCCCGGGCCGCGCAGCGCCTCGGCGTGCTGCGCGTGGACCGTCAGCCGGCGATCTTCATCGGCGAGCGGCCGTACGCGGTCATCGGCGTGGTGGACGGCGTGCAGCGCCGGTCCGACCTGCTGGACGCGGTGTTCCTGCCGGTCGGGACGGCGCGCGCCGACTTCCGGGTGAGCGGCCTGGACCAGGCGCACGTGCGGATCGCCGTCGGCGCCGGACCGGTGATCGCGGAGCAGGCGCCGTACGCGCTGGAGCCGAACACCCCGGAGTCCGTGAGCGTGCAGGTACCCCCGCCGCCGCCGTCGGTGCAGAAGGACGTCCAGGCCGACGTCAACGCGATCTTCCTGGCGCTCGGCGCGGTCGCGCTGCTGGTCGGTGCGCTGGGCATCGCGAACGTCACGCTGCTGTCGGTGCGGGAGCGGCTCGGGGAGATCGGGCTGCGCCGGGCGCTGGGCGCGCGAACCCGGGACATCGTGGCGCAGTTCCTCACCGAGTCGGGCGTCATCGGGCTGCTCGGCGGGCTGGTGGGGGCGTCGCTCGGGGTCATGGTCGTCGTCGGGGTGTCCGTGGCGAAGGAGTGGACGCCCATCCTCGACACGGGCGCGGTCATCGCGGCGGCGGCGCTGGGCGTCGTCATCGGCCTGCTGGCGGGCGCCTACCCGGCGTTCCGCGCCGCACGGATCGAGCCGATCGCGGCCCTGCGCGGCACCGCCCACTGACGCCCCCACCCTCGCGGCTCGGCCCCGGCGGCCCGCCGCGGCCCGCCGCAACCCGCCGCGGGCACAGCTTCAGCGGGGAAGCTCCGTGGTGCATGACGCCACCGAGCTTCCCCGATCGGGGCGCGGCGGCGACCCGTGCCGACGGATCAGGGGGCCGGACGGTCCGAGGCGTCGCCACGGCGGCGGCGGACGTCCTCGTGCGCGGCGAAGAACAGGGAGAACGGGACGCCGTCGGGGTCGGGCGGCAGGTCGGCCAGCTCCTGCAGCACCTCGCTGATCCGACCTATGGCCTCGTCGAAGGCCTCCGGGGACAGTCGAACACCGAGTCGCGCCGCGACGACCGACGACGGCGGCGCCTCGGCCAGCTCCTCGAGGAACGCGTCGACGAGCACCTGGTACTGGCCCGGCACCTGCGGGGCGCGCCAGGACTTCCGCGTGGCGAGGTAGGGGACCTCGCGGGCCCCGCGGGCGCCCCGGCGATCGGCCTGCGGGGCGAGGAAGCCCCGCTCCGCCAGGGTGCGGACGTGGTGGTAGGTGGTGCCGGGGTCCTTGCCCAGCCGCCCGGCGATCTCCTTGTTGGTCAGCGGCTCGTCCAGGCACAGGCGCAGGATGCGCATGCGTAGCACGGAGCCGAGCGCGCGGGCGTCGGCCTCGGAGGCGCGCTCGTCGGACGACATGCCTCGCAGCCTAGACCGAATGACTTTCCCCAATCAGTTGACCAGGCTCCTGCCGTGACCACCGCGCCCGCCGAGAAGCGCCACCGCACGTCCCTGGCGTTCCACCGCAACTTCCGCCAGCTGTGGGTCGGCGACGCGTTCGGCCAGTTCGGGGCGCAGCTCACCGGCCTCGTCCTGCCGATCTACGCCGTGACGGCCCTCGACGCCACGCCGTGGCAGATGGGCGCGCTGACCGCCGCCGAGACGGCCGCGTTCCTGGTCATCGGCCTGCCCGCCGGGGCGTGGGTGGACCGGATGCGCAAGCGGCGCACGCTCATCGTGGCCGACGTGGTGCGGGCCGCCGCGCTCGCCGTCGTCGTCGCGGCGGCGACCGCGGGCGCCGCGTCCATCCCGCTGCTCATCGCGGCGGCGCTGGTCATCAGCGCGGCCACGGTGTTCTTCGACGTGGCCCACCAGAGCTACGTGCCCGGGCTCGTGGGGCTGGACCACATCGTCGAGGGCAACGCCAAGCTCCAGGCGACCCAGTCCGTCGCGATGGTCGTCGCGCCCGCGGTCGGCGGCGCGCTGCTGCGCGTCATCAGCGCCCCGGCGCTCATCGGCACGACCGTCGTGACCTACCTCGTCTCCGCGATGGCGCTGGGCCGGATCCGGCACGAGGAGGTCCTCCCCCGGCGCGAGGACCGGCGGCCGCTGCGCACCGAGATCGCGGAGGGGCTCCACTTCGTGGTGCGCCAGCCCCTGCTGCGCCGGATCGTCGCCTGCACCTCCCTGAGCAACCTCTTCGGCTCGATCGGCGGGGCGCTCATGGTGATCTACGCCCTGCGCGTGGTGGGGCTGGATGAGGCGGGGCTCGGCCTGGTCTTCTCGCTGTCCGCGGTGGGCGGGCTCCTGGGCGCCGTCGCGGCCGAGCGGATGGCGCGGTGGGTCGGCGAGGCGCGGATCATCCCCGTCTCCGCGGTGGCGGGCGGGTTGACGTACGCCCTCAACCCCCTGGCGTCGACGCTCTCGGGCGTCGTGCCCGCCGAGGTGGTGCTCGTGCTCGCCGGCTTCGGGTTCAGCTTCTGGGTGGTCGTCTACAACGTCGCGCAGGTGAGCTTCCGGCAGCGGCTGTGCCCCCCGGCGCTGCTGGGCCGGATGAACGCCTCGGTGCGGTTCATCGTGTGGGGGTCGATGCCGATCGGCGGGCTGCTGGGCGGGTGGCTCGGCACCGCCGTCGGCGTGGCGCCCTCCCT
Organism: Actinotalea ferrariae CF5-4; assembly: GCF_000603945.1. GTDB lineage: Bacteria > Actinomycetota > Actinomycetes > Actinomycetales > Cellulomonadaceae > Actinotalea > Actinotalea ferrariae. Next base: position 3,218 of record NZ_AXCW01000056.1, read on the forward strand.
GTGGGTGGCGGCGATCGGGATGACGCTCGCGGCGCTGCCGGTCGCGCTGTCACCGTTGCGGACGCTCACGGCGCTCCCCCGACCCGACGACGAGCCGACGACGGCGTGAGGCCGTCCGCGCCGGGCCGGATAGCCGGGGCGTCAACCACCGTTGACATTCGCCCACCTGTCAACCATCGTTGACGCCACGACGGACGGAGCGGCGATGGAGGAGGACCCGATGAGCGCACTGGTGGCCCAGGCCGAGGGCGAGGACCCGCTCCGCGCGCTGCGCGCCGTCGTCGCGCTCCGGCGGGAGGTGGACCAGCGGGAGGAGGTGCTCGTCCGGCGGGCGCGCAACCGCGGCGTCTCCTGGGCCGCGATCGCGATGATCCTCGGGGTCAGCCGCCAGGCGGTGCACAAGAAGTACGGCGGACGGCGGCGCGAGGCCTGAGGCGCGATCGCGGTGTGAGTCCGGGCGCGGCGCCGTCGTCGACGGCCGCCGGCCCGCTCAGGTCACAGGTCGTAGGTGACGACGAGCGGCGCGTGGTCGGAGAACCGCCGGTCGTACGACGGCGCCCGGTCGACCTCGGCCTTCTGCGCCCGGTCCGCCAGCGGCGGGGTGGCGATCTGGTAGTCGATGCGCCAGCCGGAGTCGTTGTCGAAGGCCTTCCCGCGCCAGGACCACCACGTGTACGGCCCGGGGCCGTCGCCACCGAGGTGCCGCCCCAGGTCGACCCAGCCGCTGTCGAACCAGCGGTCGAGGTAGGCGCGCTCCTCGGGCAGGAAGCCGGCGGCCTTGAGGTTGCCCTTCCAGTTCTTGATGTCGACGTTCTGGTGGGCGATGTTCACGTCCCCCGCGACGACGGCGCGTGCACCGGCCGAGCGCAGCTCGTCCATCCGGGCGCTCACGAGCTCGAGGAACGCGTACTTCTCGTCCATCGACGGCGTGTTGAGCGTGCCCGAGTGGATGTAGGTCGACACGACGGTGAGGACGCCGCCGCCGTCGGGCAGCTCGAGGTCCGCCTCGACCCAGCGGCCGGAGTTGGTGTCCACCCCGTGGTCCAGCCCGATGCGGATGCCCCGCATCGGCAGCCGGGACGCGATGGCGACGCCGGACCGCCCCTTGGCCGTGGACTCCGCGTGCGCGAGGTCCCACGCGTGGGTGGGCAGGAACTCGGCGAGCATCTCGTCCGGCGCGCGGACCTCCTGCAGGAGCAGGACGTCGGGCTGGCGCTCGGCGAGCCAGTCCCCCATCCCCCGCTTGAAGGCGGCGCGGATCCCGTTCACGTTCACGGAGGCGATCGTCAGCACCGGACGATTCTCCCCCGTGCGCGGTCATGCCCCGCGCCGTCGTCGGGGGTTCAGACGCGCCGCCGGGCCACAGGACCCGGGTGCGGGATGCCGTAGTGGGCGAGCTTCCGGTACATGGTCGCCCGGCTCATGCCGAGCTCCTTCGCCGCGGTCGTGGGCGTGGCGCCGGGGCGCGCCAGGCTCCGGGCGATCTCCTGCCGCTCGAGCGACTCCAGGCGGGTGAGCCGGTGGCCCGAGGTGCTGACGATCGACAGCGGCAGGTGCTGCAGGTCGATGAGGTCGGTGCGCTGCGCGGCCTGGGTCACGACCGCGACGAGCTGCTGCACGTTCCCGGGCCACCGTGCCGCCTCCAGGGTCCGCTGCGCGGTGACCGTGACGCCGATGTCCCGGCCGCGGACGCGGCGTGCCGCGTGGGCGGCGAGCGGCAGGACGTCCTCGGGCCGCTCCCGCAGCGGCGCCACCGGCACGACGCGGTCCACGAGGGCGGCGAGGGCGTCGGGGATCTCCGCGAAGTTCTCGGCGGTCATGGTGAGCATCGGCTGCTCGCCGTCGCGACGGGACCTCGCACGCTCGGCCTCCAGGAGGTCCCGCAGGCGCTGGGCAGCCCACTCCGGCAGCCGGTCGACGTCGTGGACGATGACGGCGGTGCTGGGCTTGCCCAGCTCGGACGTCCAGAGCCGCAACCACGCCTCCACGTGCTCGGGGTCCGGGGTCGCCGCGCCGAGGATCCGGTCGCGCGGGCGACCGCGCCGGTGCGCGAGGGCCAGCAGCGTGCCGCGCCCCGAGCCGTCCTCGCCGACGGCGGCGACCACCTGTCCGGACGCGAGGGCGCGGGCGGCGTCGTCGAGGGCGGCACGCCAGGTCGGGCCGAGGTCCACGAGGCTGTCCGACCCCGCGGCGTGCCGGGGCGCCAGGACCCGGAACACCTCGCCGCGGGGCTGTCGCCGCGGGGAACGGCCCCGGGACCGGGCCAGCATGAGGTCGGCCGTGTTGGACGCCGCCGACTGCGCGAGGGCGAGGAGCAGCGCACTGGAGGAGGCGGAGCTCGTCGTGAGGTTGATGCTGCCCTCGAGCCGACCGGTGAGCGGGTCGAGGACGGGGACCGCGGCGCAGGTGAAGCCGACGAGCCCGACGCTGTAGTGCTCGTCGGCGTGGACGAGGCTGGGCGCGCGGTCCGCGAGCGCGAGCCCGAGGCCGTTCGTCCCCACCTCGCGCTCGGAGAAGACGAATCCGGGCGCGAGGTGGACGTCGTCCAGCGCGCGGACGAGCGCCGCGTCCCCGACGAACCGGTTGAGGACGAGACCGCGGCTGTCCGTGAGCATCATCGCCAGCGGCTCGTCCGCGAGCGTGGCGTGGAGGTTCTCCAGGACGCGGTTGCCGCACCGGTAGAAGAGCGACTCCTCGTCGACCGCGCCGACGAAGACCGGGTCGACGCCCTCGTCGGACACGCCGTAGTCGTGGCTGCGTCGCCACGAGGCGACCAGACGCTCCGGGGCGGGCCCAGCGGCCTCGCGTCGCACGGCGCGCAGTCGCGCCGGGATCTCGTCCGTGGCCACACGCACCTCCTCGTGCCGACCTCGTCAAGGTAACAAGGTCCCGGTCGCCGCCTGGATGGTGACCTGTCTCACATTGAGACGCCGCGGGGCTGCCCGCAAGAGGGCAGTGGTTCTTACGGTCGACCCACGCCTCGGACGACGGCGTCCGGGTGAGAGGAGACCCCCATGTACAGCAAGGACGGCGAGGACTACTTCATCGTCGACGCGCACATCGCGCTGTGGGACGCCCGGCCCGAGAACCAGCGGAACGTCCACGGCAAGCAGTTCATCGACTGCTTCTACGACTACCACCGCAACCTCAGCCCGGAGTCGGAGGTCTGGACGTACGAGGAGTACCTCTACTACGGCGGCGAGCGGCTGATGCACGACCTGTTCGAGGTCGGGTACGTGGACCACGCGATCTTCCAGCCGGCCGCGCTCAGGGAGTTCTACCACCGCGGCTTCGGCCAGACCGAGGAGGCGTGGGCGCTGACGCAGGCCAACCCGGACCGGCTGACCTACAACCACTGCTGGGACCCGCGCTTCGGCGAGACCGGCCTGGCGCAGCTGGAGGAGGACGCGAAGCGCTTCGGCCTGAAGGGCGTCAAGCTCTACACCGCGGAGTGGCACGGCGACTCCCGGGGCTACAAGCTCGACGACCCGTGGTCCTACAAGTACCTGGAGAAGGCCCAGGAGCTGGGCATCCGGAACATCCACGTCCACAAGGGCCCGACGATCCGCCCGCTGGACCGCGACGCCTTCGACGTCGCGGACGTCGACACCGTCGCGACGGACTTCCCGGACCTGAACTTCGTGGTCGAGCACTGCGGCCTGCCCCGGCTGGAGGACTTCTGCTGGATCGCCACGCAGGAGCCGAACGTGCACGCGGGCCTGGCGGTCGCCATGCCGTTCATCCACACGCGCCCCCGCTACTTCGCGCAGATCATCGGCGAGCTCATCTACTGGATCGGCGAGGACCGCATCCAGTTCTCCTCCGACTACGGCCTGTGGACGCCGCGCTGGCTCATCGAGTCCTTCGTCGACTTCCAGATCCCCGAGGACATGACGGAGTACGCGCCGATCACCACCGACCAGAAGAGGAAGATCCTCGGCCTCAACGCGGCGAAGATGTACGACATCGAGGTCCCCCGGAACCTCCGGCTGCCCGACGCCGGAGAGCCGGCGACCGGACCGCGGCAGCCGGAGCGCGCCGACCTGGCGGGCGTCTGATGACGCTCACCGTCACCCGCGCCGTGCCCGGCCTGGACGAGCAGGCGGTGCGACGCGCCCTCGACGTCGTCATGGACCCGGAGCTCGACGAGCCGATCACGGACCTGGGTTTCGTCCGCTCGGTCGACGTCCACGAGAACGGCGTCCAGGTGCACCTGCGCCTGCCGACGTCGTTCTGCTCGCCGAACTTCGCGTACCTCATGGCGTCCGACGCGAAGGACGCCCTCACCGCGCTCCCCGGGGTCGAGCGGGTGGTGGTCGAGCTCGACGACCACCACGACTCGGACATCATCAACCGCGGGCTCGCCGCCGATGCCGGCTACAAGGGCACCTTCGGCCCGGAGGCGGCGAGCGACCTCGAGGATCTGCGGATGACCTTCCGGCGCAAGGCGCACACCGCGGCCATGGAGCGGGTCCTCACCGACCTGCTGCGGGCGCGACCGGGGCTCGAGGAGTCCCGGCTCGGGGCGGTCACGCTCGCCGACCTGCCGACCGGGCCGGCGACGTCGGCGCTGCTGCGGCGGCGGGCCGCACTCGGGCTGCCCGAGGCGCCGTCGTCGGTCGTCATGGTGGACGAGCACGGAGTCGGCTACGCGCCGGAGGAGGTCCCGCTGCGCCTGCGGCGGGCGCGGTCCACCCGCATCTCCATCGACGGCAACGCCCACTTCTGCCGGGCGCTGCTGCGGACGCGCTACCCCGGGTCCGAGGAGGACCAGACGTACCGGGCAGAGGGCGCCGAGCCCGGCGACCCGACGTTCATCCCGCTGACCAGCCTGACCGTGAAGGAGAACGCATGAGCGCCATGATGCGAGCCGTCCAGGTGGTCGGCTACCACCAGGACCTGCAGATGACCGAGCTGCCGGTGCCGGTGCCGACCGGCCCCTTCGACGTCATCGTCAAGATCGGTGGCGCGGGGGTGTGCCGGACGGACCTGCACATCCTCGAGGGGCAGTGGGCGGAGAAGTCGAACGTCGCCCTGCCCTACACGATCGGGCACGAGAACGCGGGGTGGGTCGCGGCCGTCGGCAACGCGGTGACGAACGTCCGGGAGGGCGACAAGGTGATCGTCCACCCGCTCATCACGTGCGGCCTGTGCCGGGCGTGCCGGGCCGGGGACGACGTGCACTGCGAGAACAGCGAGTTCCCCGGCATCGACACCCACGGCGGGTACGCGGAGTACCTGCGCACGTCCGCCCGCAGCGTGGTGAAGATCGACGAGTCCCTCGAGCCGGCCGACGTGGCCGCGCTGGCCGACGCCGGACTGACGGCGTACCACGCGGCCGCCAAGGCGGCTCGGCGGCTGCGCCCCGGGGACCGGGTCGTCGTCATCGGCGCGGGCGGCCTCGGCCACATCGGCGTGCAGGTGCTCAAGGCGATCACCGCGTCGGAGATCATCGTCGTGGACCGCAACCCGAACGCGCTGGCGCTGGCCACGGGGATCGGTGCGCACCACGGCGTCGTCGCCGACGGCGGCCACGTCGAGCAGGTGCTCGAGCTCACCGGCGGGCACGGCGCCGAGGTGGTCGTCGACTTCGTCGGCGAGGGCGGCGCCACGAAGGACGGCGTGGCGATGCTCCGCCGAGCCGGCGACTACCACGTGGTCGGCTACGGGGAGAACATCGACGTCCCGACGATCGACATCATCTCGACGGAGATCAGCTTCATCGGGAACCTCGTCGGGTCCTACACCGACCTGGTCGAGCTCATGGTGCTCGCGGCGCAGGGCGACGTGCGCCTGCACACGCAGAAGTACCAGCTGGACGACTTCCAGACCGCGATCAGCGACCTGGACGGCGGCAAGGTGCGAGGGCGGGCGATCCTCACGCCCTGACGGCTCCCGGGACGCTGGGGACGGGGCGTCGGCGCAGCGGCGCCGGCGCCCTGCCGGCCCTGGTGGGCGGATGAGGAGTGACCCACGTCGGCTTGGCGACGTGGGTCGCTCCGGGCGCCTGCTCGCGGTCAGCTCAGGCCCGCCGCCGCCTCCGCGGCGTCGACGACGTTCGCCAGGAGCATCGCGCGGGTCATCGGACCGACCCCGCCCGGGTTGGGCGAGATCCAGCCGGCGACCGCACGCACACCCGGGTCGACGTCGCCGACCAGCCGCGCCTTGCCCGTGTCCGGGTCCTCGGTCCGCGAGACCCCGACGTCGAGCACGACGGCACCCGGCTTGATGTCCTCCGACCGCACGATCCCCGGCACTCCCGCCGCGGCCACGAGGACGTCGGCCGTCCGCAGGTGCGCGAGGAGGTCGTGGGTCCCGGTGTGGGTCAGGGTCACGGTCGCGTTGTGCTCGCGCCGCGTGAGCAGCAGGCCGATCGAGCGGCCCACCGTCGTCCCCCGCCCCAGCACGACGACGTGCGCGCCGTTGACCGAGATCCCGTACCGCCCGAGCAGCTCGAGGATGCCCCGCGGCGTGCACGGCAGCGGCGAGTGGATCGGCTCGTTGACGCGCAGGACCAGGCGCCCGAGGTTCGTCGGGTGCAGGCCGTCGGCGTCCTTGCGGGGGTCGATCCGCTCCAGCACCGCGTTGACGTCCACGCCCTTCGGCAGCGGCAGCTGGACGATGTAGCCGGTGCACGCCGGGTCGGCGTTGAGGCGGTCGATCGCCGCCTCGACGTCGGCCTGCGTCGCCGTCGCCGGCAGGTCCTCGCGGATCGAGGCGATCCCCACCTCGGCGCAGTCGCGGTGCTTGCCGCCGACGTACGCGTGCGAGCCCGGGTCGTCGCCGACGAGCACCGTCCCGAGCCCCGGCACGATCCCGTGCTCCTTGAGGCGCGCGACGCGCTCGGCCAGCTCGGCCTTGATCGCGGCAGCGGTCGCCTTGCCGTCGAGCACCCGCGCCTCGCCGGTCGGGCTCGCGGTCTCCGCCGCGCCGACGGCGCCCGTGGGCAGGGCGTCGTCGGTCGCCACGCGGGCAGCGCCGTCGGTGAGACCGGCCCCCTCGTTCGCGGCGGCGTCCGTCGTCACTGCTGCAGGCCGGGGTAGAGCGGGAAGCCGTCGGTGAGCTTCCGGACCCGGGCGCGCAGCGCCTCGACGTCGGCGGAGGTCCCGTCGACGAGGGCCGTCGCGATGATGTCCGCGACCTCCTCGAACTCCTTCTCCCCGAAGCCGCGGGTGGCCAGCGCCGGCGTGCCGATGCGCAGGCCCGACGTCACCCGCGGCGGGCGCGGGTCGAAGGGCACGGCGTTGCGGTTCACGGTGATGCCGGCGGTGTGCAGGAGGTCCTCGGCCTGCTGGCCGTCCAGCGCCGAGTTCCGCAGGTCCACCAGCGCGAGGTGGACGTCGGTGCCGCCCGTCAGCACCGAGACGCCCGCCGCGGCGACGTCGGGCCGGGACAGCCGCTCCGCGAGGAGGCGCGCGCCGTCCAGCGTGCGCTGCTGCCGCTCGCGGAAGCCGTCGGTCGCGGCGACCTTGAAGGCGATCGCCTTCGCGGCGATGACGTGCATGAGGGGGCCGCCCTGCTGGCCGGGGAACACCGCCGAGTCGATCTTCTTGGCGAGCTCCTCGGTGCTGAGGATGAAGCCGGCGCGCGGGCCGCCGAGCGTCTTGTGCACGGTGGACGAGACGACGTCGGCGTGCGGCACCGGGCTCGGGTGCAGGCCCGCGGCCACCAGGCCGGAGAAGTGCGCCATGTCGACCCACAGGGCCGCCCCGACCTCGCGGGCGATGTCCGCGAAGGCGGCGAAGTCGAGCTGGCGCGGGTAGGCGGACCAGCCGGCGATGATGACGCGCGGGCGGGACTCCAGCGCCTTGGCGCGGACGACGTCCATGTCGACCAGGTAGGTGTCCGGGTCCACGCCGTACGCGGCGACCTCGTAGAGCTTGCCGGAGAAGTTGAGCTTCATGCCGTGGGTCAGGTGACCGCCGTGCGCGAGCTCCAGGCCCAGGATCGTGTCGCCGGCGTTCGCGAGCGCGTGCAGCACCGCGGCGTTGGCCTGGGCACCCGAGTGCGGCTGGACGTTGGCGTGGGCGGCACCGAAGAGCGCCTTGGCGCGGTTGCGGGCCAGGTCCTCGGCGATGTCGACCTGCTCGCAGCCGCCGTAGTACCGCTTGCCGGGGTAGCCCTCGGCGTACTTGTTCGTCAGGACGGACCCCTGCGCCTGCAGCACGGCCCGGGGCACGAAGTTCTCGCTCGCGATCATCTCGAGCGTCTCCTGCTGGCGCAGGAGCTCCCCGTCCAGGACGGCGGCGATCTCGGGGTCCAGCTCGGACAGCGGCTGGTTCATGACGTCGTCGGCGCTCATGTCTCTCCTCGCATCAGCAGTGTGCATGGCGGTCCCGGCACGTGCGGGCACGCACACCTCGTGTGGTGACCCGCGGCCCAGGCGAACGACCCGGAGTCTGCTGTGCTGTGCCGCTCCCTGGTGGTGACCCACCTGCGCCAGTCGCGACCGGGCCAGGGTAGCAACCCCCGCCCCGACCCGGTCGAGGGGTCACAGCGTCCGGTCAGCGCCGGCAGCGTCCGCCGCCCCCCCGGGCGCGATCCCCGCGCGGTGCGCGATGGCGGTCTCGATGAGGTCCAGCGTCGAGGCGATGCGGGCGGCCCGCCCCTCCGCGGTCCAGCGACCGGCGCCGAGCAGGACCGCCAGGCCGTGCACGGCCGACCACGCGAACGTGAACTGGGCCTGCAGCTCCTCGCCGTCGCTCGCCGGCAGCACCTCCCGGTAGAGGTCCCAGCCCGACGGCGAGTCCGGCTCGGGCGGTCCGACGGAGACGGGCATGAACGCCACCGAGAACAGCTCGGGCTCCTCCAGCGCGACCTCGACGTAGGCCGCGCCGAGCGCCCGCAGCCGCGCCAACGGCTCCCCCGCACCGACGCCCGGCCGGGCGGCGAGGGTGCGCGCGAACCGCTCGCGGGCCCGCTGCGCCACCACGGTCAGGAGCGCGTCCGCCGAGGGGTAGTGCCGGTAGACCGCCATCGGGGTGACGCCGAGCTCCTTGGCGATGCGCCGGACGCTCAACCCCGTCACGCCCTCCTCGACGGCGATGCGCTCGCCCGTGTCGACGAGGGCCCGCGCCAGGTCGCCGTGGTGGTACCGGCTGTGCGTCCGCGACATGTTTACATGATATACATCTCTCGATGTGTGCAGCGTATACATCGCTGGGATCGCCGGACGCCCGTCCTCGCACCCGCCGCCGAAGGAGACGTCATGAGCACCGGCACCCCGCACCCTGGTCCCGCAGCCGCCCTCGCCGCGCTCGGCCCCCGCCTCGACGGTCGCCGCGCCGTCGTCACCGGCGGCACGGACGGCGTCGGGGCGGAGCTCGCGCTCCTCCTGCGCGACCGGGGCGCCGACGTCGTCATCATCGGGCGGTCGGCCGAGAAGGCCCGCGCCGTCGTCGCCCGCTCCGACGCGGCCTCGACGACCGGCACCATGACCGCCATCACCGCCGACCTCTCCCTCATGCGCACGGTCGAGGAGACGGTCGACCGCCTCGCCGAGCAGGTCGACCGGATCGACGTCCTCGTGCACGGCGTCGGGATCTTCATCTCCCACGTCGCCCACAGCGCCGAGGGCGTCGAGCTGGACTTCGCCGTCAGCTACCTCTCCTGCTTCGTCTTCCTGGAGCGCGCGGCCGAGCGCGGCCTCCTCGGCCCCGCGACACGGGTCCTCTCCCTCGCGGCGACCGCACCCCGCACGCCCTTCTTCGCCCGCGCCGAGTTCGACGACCTCGACGCCGTCACCGCGCGCACCGGGCTGCGCGGCCACACGCAGGCGCAGACGGCGAACGACCTGCTCATGGCGGCCGCGCCCGCCCGGTACGGGGTCGCGGCGATGGGCTACGGGCCGGGGAACGTGCGCACAGGCATCCTGCGCGCGCAGCCGACGTGGTTCCGGCTGCTCGTCGGCCTGTTCCCGAAGCGCGAACCGGCGCAGGTCGCCGCCCAGCTGCTCGGGCTGCTCACCGACGACGCGTGGCGGTCGGACGCCGCCGGCTGGGCCGGCCGGTCAGGACGCTTCGGCATCGCCGCGCACGTCGCCGACGAGCGGCGGCAGCGGGCCCTGCTGGCGGTCAGCGAGGAGCTGCGCCGTCGTGCGGTCACGGCGCCCCTGCCGTCCTGAGGGACGGGCACCGGCGACGCGTCGGCGTCAGGCGTCGTCGCCCGCCTCGTCGTCGCCGAGGATCTTGCGCAGGTAGGCGTAGGTGAGGGAGCCGGCCGTCTCGTCGTGCTGGTGGGTGTAGCCGTGCTTCTCGTACAGCGCGAGGTTCTGCACCGAGTCCCGGCCGGTGAAGACCCACAGCTCGTCGGTGCCCTCCGGCAGGTGCGGGGGGATCGCCAGCAGCAGCTGCGTCCCGATCCCCTGGCCCTGCAGGTCCGGGGCGACGGCGAGCCGGCCGAGCGTGGCCTTGCCGGGCTCGAGCTGCACGCGCACGGACCCGACGAGGCGGTGGCCGTGCCACGCGCCGAGCGTCACGATGCCCTCCGCGGCCACGTCCGCCCGCAGCTCCTCGAGGGTCTGCGTCAGCGGCGGGATGTTCGGGTCCCCGTACACCTGCGCCTCGGTGACGAAGGCCGCGCGGCGCAGGGTGAGGAGCTCGCCCGCGTCGTCGTCGGAGACCAGCCGGATCGTCACGTCCATGCTCATGGTCCTCATCGTGACACCCGGGACGACGGCGGGGCGACCGCCGCTCCGCTGGCGAGACGCCGTGCCGCCCGCGGGGGCGGACACGACCGCCCCGCCGTCGGTCGCGCGAGTACCCTCGACCCCCGTGACGACCCCCGACGACGACGCCCGTCCAGGCACCGAGGACCCGACCCACTGGGTGCTGAGCCTGTCCTGCCCGGACCGCCCCGGGATCGTCGCGGCGGTCGCGGGGATGCTCGCGGCGCACGGCGGGAACATCGAGGAGTCCCAGCAGTTCGGGGACCCGCTCAGCGGGCTGTTCTTCATGCGCGTGCAGGTCGCGGCCACCGCCCCCGAGGCGGACCTGCGGGCCGCGCTGGGCGAGCTCGGCGAGCGGTTCGGGATGACGTGGGAGCTCGACGTCGCCGGCCGGCGGATGCGGACCGTGGTCATGGTCTCCACCGCCGCCCACTGCCTGCACGACCTGCTCTTCCGCCAGCAGTCCGAGGCCCTGCCCGTCGACATCGTCGCCGTCGTGTCCAACCACACGGCCCTGGCGGACGTCGCCGCCTTCTACGGCATCCCGTTCCACCACGTGCCCGTCACGCGGGACACCAAGCAGCAGGCCGAGGCGCGCCTGCTGGAGCTGGTGGAGGAGACCGGCGCCGAGCTCGTGGTGCTGGCCCGCTACATGCAGATCCTCTCCGACGAGCTGTGCCGCACGCTCACGGGGCGGGTCATCAACATCCACCACTCGTTCCTGCCGAGCTTCAAGGGCGCCCGCCCCTACGCCCAGGCCCACGACCGCGGCGTGAAGCTCATCGGTGCCACCGCGCACTACGTCACCGGCGACCTCGACGAGGGCCCGATCATCGAGCAGGACGTCGAGCGGGTCGACCACTCCAAGCGCGTGGAGGACCTCGTCGCGCTGGGGCAGGACGTCGAGCGCCGGGCCCTCGCGCGCGCGGTGCGCTGGCACGCCGAGCACCGGGTGCTCCTGGACGGGCACCGCACCATCGTCTTCCGCTGACGGGGGCGGCGCTCCCGCTCAGCGAGCCGCTCCGGCCCGGGAACTCCGCGACCGCCGGTGCGGAGCCGCCGAGGCGGCGTCGCCGGGCCGCGCAACATGATCGTCACCCACGGGCACACGGGCTGAAACGCACGTCGCGTTGCCTGTCGTCCATGACCACCACCCAGCACAAGAGGCCGCCTGTCGCCGGTCCCGGCGACGCAGCGCCCGTCGCGCCTCCGCCGACGACGGTGCCGCTCGTCGTGTTCGGCGCCCACCTGCGCGGGGAGCTGCGCTGCTGGCAGCTCGAGGAGCTCCACGGCACGTTCCTCCGGGAGGTCCGCACGGCACCCTCCTACCGCATGCACCTCGCCGCCGACGGGCTCCGCCCGCTCGTCGTCCCGGCCCCCGTGGGCGTCCCGGGCCTGTGCCTGCCGGGTGAGGAGTGGCTGCTCCCCGTGCCGCTGGTCGGGAACCTGCTGCTGGCGATCTCGGCACCGGAGGCGGTCGGACCCGTCGCGCTGGACGACGGACGCGAGGTCCCCGGCGTCGTCGGCGCCGTCACGGGGCGTGAGCGGGACATCAGCGACCCGCACGGCTGGCGCGCCTTTCGCAGCGGGTACGACTGAGGACCCCTGGGCACTCGGCCGGAAGGGCGCGGACCGTGGTCCGCGCCCTCCCGTTCTCTCCCTGCCCACACCCCCTCGACGCCGATCGCGCCGAGGGGGTGTGCCCGTCACCGGATCGCCGGCACCCCCGGCTTGCCGCGACCCTGGCCCTTGCCGGGCGACACCGGGGCCGCTGCCGGGGGCTGCTCGGGGTCGACGAGCACGGCGACCGTGCGGGCCGGCACCGTGACCGTGCCCGTGTTCGCGTCCCACGACGTCGCCTTGACGACCTCGTCGGACCCGCTCGCCAGGACCGGCGAGAGGGCGTACGCCTCGCCCACCAGCTCGGCCACCGTCATCGTGACCTCCTCGTCGGAGGCGTTGAACACCGTGAGGAGACCGTCGAGCTCCTCGTCCGTGTCCGCGCCGACGGTGTCGTCCACGTGCATGGCGATGACGCCCGGGACCGCGTCCGCCCCGCTGCCCGGGAAGGTGACCTTCTGCTGGATCAGCTCGGGGTCACCGAGTCGGAACAGCTCGGTGGAGAAGCGGAGCTCCAGGAGGTCCTGGTACGCCTCCGTCGCCGTGCTGATGTGCTCCGGGGCCGGCTTCAGCGACGCGTCGGCCAGCAGGCCGCGCATGAACGGCCACTTGTCCTGGTTGTCCCCCGCCTGCGGCAGGCCGCGGGCGAACCCGTTGTCCTGGCCGGAGAAGTCGAGGAGGTTGAACCAGTCGCCGGAGTTGTAGCTGTTCCGGTCGAGGGACTTGCTGCGCAGCAGGTCCGACCCGGCGTGGAAGAACGTCGGCGTCTGCGACAGCGCGGTCGTCGCGAGCGAGACCGTGTTCATCCGCACGCGGTCCGCCATCGGGGTGTCCGTGGGGAGCTTGAGCGTGAGGATGTCGAAGAGCGTCTCGTTGTCGTGCTTGTCGACGTACGTGATGATCTCCTCCGGCGAGTCGGCGTAGCCCGCCGGCTGGCCGTTGTAGTCGATCTCGTCGCCGCGCTGGACCTCACCGGCGCTCGTGACGAACTCGAAGTCGCGCAGGTTGCCCGCCAGGCCCAGCCGGACGAGGTCGGCCTGGTGTCGGGCGTCCGCGAGGAGCTCGGCGTCGCTGCGCGCGTCCAGACCGTTCTGGTCCGTGTACGCGCCCGTGCCGAAGCCCTGGCGGACCCGCGGGTCGGCGTCGAACGGCCCGCCACCCCGCACGGCGTCACGCAGCCGGTCGCTGAACGTCCCGATACCGGTGCCGCCCAGGTTGCCCTGGCGCGCCTGCTCGAACCGGGCGTCGTTGGCGACCTCTCCGAAGTTCCAGCCCTCGCCGTACAGGTAGACCTTCGAGCCGTCGACCCCGTCCTTGCTGACGGTCAGGGCGTCGAGAGCCTCGCGCACCGCGAGCATGTTGTCCCGCGAGTGGTGGCCCATGAGGTCGAAGCGGAATCCGTCGACCTTGTAGTCCCTTGCCCAGGTCACGACCGAGTCGACCATGAGCTTCTCGGCCATCTGGTGCTCGGTGGCGATGTTCTGGCAGCAGGTCGAGGTCTCGACGTTCCCGGCCGCGTTGAGGCGGTGGTAGTAGCCGGGCACGACCCGGTCCAGCACGGACTTCGCGTCCTGGCCGCTGGCAGCCGTGTGGTTGAACACCTGGTCGAGGACGACCTGCAGCCCGTCGGAGTGCAGGGCGCCGACCATGCTCCGGAACTCCTTCACCCGCTCACCACCGTGAGCGTCGACGGCGTACGAGCCCTCGGGCGTGGAGAAGTGGAACGGGTCGTAGCCCCAGTTGAAGCCGTCGGCGTCCCGGATCCCGCTGATGCAGGCCTGCTGCTCCGGCGACTCGGGGGCGAACGAGGCCAGGTCGCAGGGCGGCTCCGCCTGCGCGGACCGGTCCTCCTCGATGGTGGCGATGTCGAACGTCGGCAGCAGGTGGACGGTCGTCAGGCCGGCCTCCTGGAGCTCCCGCAGGTGCTGACGGCCGGCGCCCTCCGTGGTGAACGCCGCGTACGTGCCGCGGAGCTCGGCGGGAACCGTCTCGTCGCTGATGGAGAAGTCACGGACGTGCAGCTCGTAGATCGTCTGGTCGACGGGGCGCACGACCGGCTGGTCGGCGTTCTTCCACCGGCCCGGCATCCACCGCTGGTCCGCGAGGTCGAGGAACACCGAGTGCGTGGAGTTCACCGTCAGGGCGACGGAGTACGGGTCGGTGACGCGGTTGGTCTCCACGGCACCGGTCGACGGCACGTACACCGTGACGTCGAACTGGTACGCGCCGTGGCGCCACTTCTTGTCACCGACCACGGTCCACGACCCGTCGGCCTGTCGTTCCATGGCGACACGCTGCGGCTCGCGGTCCAGGCGTCGGGCGTCGCTCCACACGAGGAGGTCGACGTCCTTCGCCGTGGGCGCCCAGAGCGCGACCGTCGGGCGGTTGCCCCGGCCCCACGTGACACCCAGCGCACGGTCGGTGGCGTCCTCGGCGAAGAGGGCGTCCACGACCCCTGGGATCTGCACCCCGGTGAAGACCGCCAGGGCACCCTCACCGTCCGTGGCCGAGACGACCAGCTGCCCGGTCAGGGCTGCCTCGACATCGGCGCGGTCGACGCCCTGCAGACGCAGGACGACGTGGCCGGCGAGGTGCGGGTACAGCGTCGCGAGGTCCTCGGGCAGGCCCGTGCCCTCGGCGACGAGGTCGAGCACGCCCGCGCCCTCCGGCAGGACCGGGGTCTCGCCGTCGAGGCTGATGCCGCCCTCCGGTGCGGTGTGGAGGCGGAAGGTCAGGTCGGCCAGGTCACGGCCACCGAGCACCGCCTCCGGCAGCGCGAGGACGTCCTCGCTCAGCCAGTGGGCGCCGAGCTGACCCAGTCCACCGATGCCGACCGTGGGCCCGCCGACCGTGAGCACCTTGGTCGTGGGGTCGAACCGGAACTCGATCGTGTCACCGTCGTTGCCCACCGTGAAGGGGATGTTGCCTCCACCCGGAGCACCGCCGACCCCGTAGTTCTCGTCCCAGCTGAAGTTGTACGCGACCTTCGCCTCGTAGCTGCCGGCCGGGAGCTCGTCCGTCACGAAGGTGAAGATGCCGTCGCGGTCCAGGTCGGTCAGCAGCGTGGCCGTGCAGTCGGGCTGCCAGTCGCCCGGGCAGCCCAGCTCCTGCTGGTGGCTGCCGGGGATGGTCATCGGCGCGTGCATGGAGCTGTTGAAGAAGTACTTCGTCTCCGGGTCGAACCAGAAGGTGATGGGTCCGCCGCCGTGCGTGTAGCCGAGGTTGGGCCCGTCCTGCGCGCCGTTGCTGCCGAAGTTGACCGCCCAGCTCTCGTTCGCGGCGACCTTGAACTCGTAGGTGCCCGCAGGCAGGTCGAAGGTCTTCGACCACAGGCCGTTGGACCCGAGCGTCAGCTGCGCCTCCTGGCACGCCGGCTGCCAGTCACCCGCACAGCCCATCAGGCTGTTGTGGTTGCCCGGGACGGAGATGGCCTCGAAGTCCGACGGCGGGGGGCCGACGGCGGGCTCCTCGACGAGCGTCGTGACGGTCGAGGCCGCGGAGGCGTTGCCCGCCGCGTCGACGGTGACCGCCCGGTACTCGATCATCGTTCCGAGACCGTGCTCGGCGACGAGGCCCTCCACGTCGTGGAAGACCCGAGGCGTGTCGTCCTCGGCGGTGCCGAGGCGCGTCCACTCGTCGTCGCCGACCACGCGGTAGGCGAAGGAGGTCTCCTGGTAGCGGTTGTCCGCGACGACCGCCGTGATCGGGGCCTGACCCCACACCCCGGTGCCGTCCCGGCCCGCGACCACCTGCACGTCCAGGTCACCGGCGGCCGCCACCGTCCGGTCCGCGACGAGCACGACCGCTCCCCGCGCCGGCACGGCGACCGAGACGGTCCCCTGGGCATCCGCCGTGACCGTCTGGTCGGTGCCGAAGAGGCCCGTGTAGGTCGCTCCCGGCGTGAGGGTCGCGAAGGTCGCGGTCGCTTGGGCGCCGCCGTTGTTGGTGACGACGACGTGCTCGACGTCCTCGTCCCGGTCCACACGGGCGAAGGCGTACAGCCCCGAGTCCGCGAGGAGCTCGATCTGCGCGCCCTCGCTCAGCGCGGGGTGCGCGTCGCGCAGGGCCGCGAGGGAGGAGATGTGCGTGTAGAGCTCGGTGTCGGTGTCGTAGCGGTCCACGGACCCGGCCTGCTCACCGTTCAGCAGCGCCTGGTTCTGGTACTCGGGCACCTCGCTGGCGAAGAGCGACTGGCGCGCCGCCTTGTCGTTGCCCTCGCCCCCGGCGCCCTGGCCGATGAAGCCCTGCTCGTCGCCGTAGTAGACGACCGGCTGGCCGCGCGTGAGGTACATGAGGGAGTGCGCGAGCTTGGAGCGCTCGAGCGGTGCGTCGGTCCCGCGGACGAAGAAGCCGATGCGGCCCATGTCGTGGTTGCCGAGGAACGTCGGCAGCGCCGTGGCCGAGGTGTCGGTGGTCGTGTACACGTCGTCGGACGCGTAGAGGTCGCGCAGCTGGACCGCGGAGGACCCCGTCACGTAGGCGGTCGCACGCTCCTGGAACGCGAAGTCCAGCACCGAGCTCATCTCCGTGTCGCGGACGTACGGCGACAGGATGCGCGTGTCGGACGAGTAGACCTCGCCGAACATGAAGAAGTCGTCGTCACCGCGGACCTGCTGGGCGTGGTCGACGATCTGGGGCGTCCACTGCTCCCAGAACTCGAAGTTCACGTGCTTCGCGGTGTCGATGCGGAACCCGTCCACACCGAGGTCGATCCAGTTCTTGTACACCTCGACGAACTCCGCGACGACGTCGGGGTGCTCGGTCATGAGGTCGTCGAGCCCGACGAAGTCGCCGAGGGTCTCGGACTCGCCCGCCCAGGTCGAGTCACCGCGGTTGTGGTAGTAGCGCACGTCGTTGAACAGCGCAGGAACCTTCACGTCGGCGTCGGCCGGGTTCACCACGGGCGTGTACGGGAAGGACTCGGTCGTGAGCTCGGGGAAGTCGGCCGCGCTCAGGCCGGCCACGTCCTCCATGCGGAACTCGGTGCCGTCCGCCGCGACGTAGGGCGTCGTGTCCTGCGGGACGTAGGAGTACTGGTTCTCCGCGTAGGAGATCACGTCGGCCGTGTGGTTCGTGATGATGTCGAAGAAGAGGTCGATGCCCTTCGCCTCGGCGGCCGCGATGAGCTCCTCGAGCTCGGCGTTGGTGCCCAGGTGCGGGTCGATCTGGGTGAAGTCGGTGATCCAGTAGCCGTGGTAGCCGGCGGAGGCGTTGGACCCCTCGCCCTGCACCGGGCGGTTCTTGAACGACGGAGTCAGCCAGATCGCCGTCGTGCCGAGGCCCTGGATGTAGTCGAGGTTGTCGATGAGTCCCCGCAGGTCGCCGCCGTTGTAGAAGGCGCGGTCCGTCGGGTCGAAGCCGTGGTCGAGGCGGTCGCCCTCGATGCCGGCCGTGTCGTTCGTCGCGTCGCCGTTGGCGAAGCGGTCGGTCATGACGAAGTAGAAGCGCTCGTCCCCGCCCGGCTGGCGAACCGGGTCGGCGACGATGGCGGCGTCCGCGGTGGCGTCGTACTCGCCGCCGACGTTCGCGGGCGCCACGGTGGTCTGCTTGGTGCCGTCGTCGAACACGAACCGCATCTGCGCCTCGGCGCCGAGCGTGAAGACGATGTTGCTGCCGTCGACGCCGTACGCCTCGTCCCAGGCGCCGTTCATGGCCACCTTGAACTCGTGGTTCCCGGCAGGGACGGTGAAGACGCCCTCGTAGACGCCGTCGGCACCCGTCGGCGCGAGCAGCGTCTCCGCGCATGCGGGCTGCCAGTCGCCGGGGCAGCCGTTCTCGTCCTGGAACGTGCCCGCGAGCGTGGCGGTGCGGTCGGCCGCGAGGGCCGTGCCCGTACCGACCGCCGACACGAGGCCGGCCAGCGCGACCGAGAACGCGGCCGCGGTCGCGACCGTGGACCGCGCTCGCGCGCGGGATGGGTGGGGGTGGCTGTGGTGGGCCGGTGCCATCTGGGGGACTCCCTCGTCGCCAGGCTTCACCCGGGTGAGAACCACGGGCAAACCGGACTGTAACGGCTTGCAGCAACACGCAGCAATGGGATGACTTGCAAGGCTGCAGATCACCCGTTCAGTCGCACCCGAGCCCCGCAGCGACCCTGACTCCAGGACTTTCTCATGATCTTGCTGCAAGCGTTGCAGGCGTCCGGGTGATGCAGAGGAGCATGCACGACGACGGCGCCGCACCCCGGGTGGGGTACGGCGCCGTCGTCGGGGCGGCCTCAGGCCGCCGTCGTGCGCTGCGCGCTCAGATCAGGCCGAGCTCCCGGACCGCGTCGCGCTCCTCGCTGAGCTCCGCCACGGAGGCGTCGATGCGCTCCCGCGAGAAGTCGCCGACCTCGAGGCCCTGGACGATCTCCCACGCCCCGCCGGCCGAGGTGACCGGGAAGGAGGAGATGAGCCCCTCCGGCACACCGTAGGAGCCGTCGGACACGATCGCGGCCGAGGTCCACGAGCCCTCCGGCGTCCCCAGCACCCAGTCGCGGACGTGGTCCACGGCGGCGTTCGCGGCCGAGGCCGCCGACGACGCCCCGCGCGCCTCGATGATCGCCGCGCCCCGCTTGGCGACGGTCGGGATGAACGTGCTCGTCAGCCACGCCTCGTCGACGAGGTCGGTCACGGGCTTGCCGGCCACCGTCGCGTGGAAGACGTCGGGGTACTGGGTCGCGGAGTGGTTGCCCCAGATGGTCAGGCCCTGGATCTCCGAGACCCCCGTGCCCGTCTTCTGCGCGAGCTGCGACAGGGCACGGTTGTGGTCCAGGCGGGTCATCGCGGTGAACCGCTCGGCCGGGACGTCGGGTGCGTGCTGCTGGGCGATGAGCGCGTTGGTGTTCGCGGGGTTGCCCACGACGAGGACGCGGACGTCGTCCGCCGCCACGGCGTTGATGGCCTCGCCCTGCGGCTTGAAGATGCCGCCGTTGGCCTCGAGCAGGTCGCCGCGCTCCATGCCGGCCGAGCGCGGCCGGGCGCCGACGAGCAGCGCGACGTTCGCGCCCTCGAACCCCACCCGGGCGTCGTCCGTGATGTCGATCGACTGCAGCAGCGGGAACGCGCAGTCGTCGAGCTCCATCGCGGTGCCCTCGGCGGCCTTGACCCCCTGGGGGATCTCGAGCAGACGCAGGCGCACGGGCGTGTCCGCGCCGAGCATCTGCCCGGACGCGATGCGGAACAGCAGCGCGTAGCCGATCTGGCCGGCCGCGCCGGTCACCGTGACGGTGACGGGTGCCTTCTGGGACATCGGTGTCTCCTTCCACGGGCCCGCTGCCGGGCCCGCTCGGTCGGGCTCAGGCGAGGCGGGCGGCGAGGTTCTCGTCGATGGCGGCCAGGAAGTCCTCGGTCGTGAGGAACGGCTGGTCCGGCCCGATGAGGAGCGCGAGGTCCTTGGTCATCTTGCCGCTCTCGACGGTCTTGATCACCACGTCCTCGAGCGTGTTCGCGAACTCGGTGACCTCGGGGGTGCTGTCGAGCTTGCCGCGGTGGGCCAGGCCCCGGGTCCACGCGAAGATCGACGCGATGGGGTTCGTCGACGTCGGCTTGCCGGCCTGGTGCTGGCGGTAGTGCCGGGTCACGGTCCCGTGCGCCGCCTCGGCCTCGACGGTGCGGCCGTCGGGGGTCATGAGGACCGACGTCATGAGGCCGAGCGAGCCGAAGCCCTGGGCGACGGTGTCGGACTGGACGTCGCCGTCGTAGTTCTTGCACGCCCAGACGTAGCCGCCCTCCCACTTCATGGCAGCGGCGACCATGTCGTCGATGAGGCGGTGCTCGTAGGTGAGCCCGGCGGCCTCGAACTGGTCCTTGAACTCGGCGTCGAACACCTCCTGGAAGATGTCCTTGAAGGCGCCGTCGTACGCCTTGAGGATCGTGTTCTTCGTGGAGAGGTACACCGGGTAGCCGCGCTGCAGGCCGTAGGCGAACGACGCCCGCGCGAAGTCGCGGATCGAGTCGTTGAAGTTGTACATGCCCATGGCGACGCCGCCGCCGTCGGGGTAGGTCACGACCTCCTGGTGGATCGGCTCGCCGCCGTCCGCCGGGGTGTAGGTGATCGTCAGCGTCCCCGCGCCGGGCACCTTGAAGTTCGTGGCCTTGTACTGGTCGCCGTGCGCGTGACGGCCGATGATGATCGGCTTGTTCCAGCCCGGCACCAGCCGCGGGATGTTGCTGATGATGATCGGCTCGCGGAAGACGACGCCGCCGAGGATGTTGCGGATCGTGCCGTTGGGCGAGACCCACATCTTCTTCAGGCCGAACTCCTCCACGCGCGCCTCGTCCGGCGTGATCGTGGCGCACTTGACCCCGACGCCGTGCTCCTTGATCGCGTGCGCCGCGTCGATCGTCACCTGGTCGTCCGTGGCGTCGCGGTGCTGGATCGACAGGTCGTAGTACTTCAGGTCGATGTCGAGGTACGGGTGGATCAGGCGGTCCTTGATGAACTGCCAGATGATCCGGGTCATCTCGTCGCCGTCGAGCTCGACGACCGGGTTGACGACCTTGATCTTGCCCATGCGTGATCTCCCGTGTGATCGGTGGTGGCTGGTGCGCCGTGCTTCGCGTCGGCCGTCCGACGGCTCCCCGACCCTCACCCGCAGGGCGGGCCGGCGTCCGTGCCGGATGGTGCTCGGATCAGATTACTCGACATCAAGAGATCTCGGCACGCGACCGGGGACGGGTCCCGAGCGTCCGACCCCGCGTCCGGGTCAGACGCCGGGTGTCCCCTGGAGCAGCAGGATGCCGGCGGCCATCCCCCACAGGACGACGGTGTCCCACCACGTCGAGCGGACGGCGATCCCCTCGGGCTCCCGTCCGCGCCGCGTGATCCGGGCCAGCCCCGCACCCAGCAGGGTGACGCCCAGGACGATCGCGGCGGAGCGCGCACCCTCGACCGCCGCCGCGATGGCGGCCACGCCGATCCCGCCGACGACGACCCACAGCGCGGGAGCGCGGTGACGGTCGAGCGGACGGACCTCGGGCACGGCCCGACTGTAACCCGGGGTGGAGCAGTGGATCAGTGGTGGATCGGAGACGGACCAGGCCTGGATACCGTGGGCCCGTGCCTCCCGCCACCTCGGCCCTCGGCCGCGCGCCCCGGTCCGTCGTCGTCGTCGGGGCCGGGCTGGCGGGGGCGGGCACCGTCACGGCGCTGCGGGACCAGGGGTACACCGGGCGGATCACCGTGCTGGGGGCGGAGGCGGAGGAGCCGTACGACCGGCCCCCGCTGTCCAAGGAGCTGCTCACCCGCACGGCGCCCGCGCGCCTCGCGGACGAGATCGGCACGCGCCTGCACGACGCCGACGCCGTCCGCCTGGGCACCGCCGCGACCGGCCTCCACCTCGCCGCGGCCGGCCCCGACGGCCCGGTGCCCGTGACGGTCACGACGGCCGACGACGCCCTCGGGGCC
>NZ_AXCW01000057.1 GCF_000603945.1 Actinotalea ferrariae CF5-4
GGGCCGGCCGCCGCCCCGGGGCGCGGGACGCTGGGCGCCCTGCTGCCGACGGCGCGCACGCTGTTCGGCGCGCTTCTGCGCGAGCACCTGCCCGCGGCGCCACTTCGGCCGCAGGCCGTTGGGCGTCGGCAGGTTCAGGACCGGCCACAGCGCCGCGACGACGCCGATGACCACCGGGACGGCCGCGGTCACGTACCACTCGGCACCCGACGTCACGAGCTCCGCCGGCCAGACCAGCGCGAGCGCCAGGCCCACGCCGGGAGCCGCCACGAGCGCGGCGCTCTCCTTACGGCCGCCGTCGCTCCACCAGCGTCCGCCCCGGCGCGGGCGACGCCGCCACCACAGCGCCAGTGCGACCAGCACGACGCCCACCACCGACAGCACCGGTGCCACCATGATCCGTCCTCAGTCCGTGTCGATCCTCACGCCGGAGGGCGCACCCTCCGAGCGCAGCGTGCCATGTCCGGGCGGCGCCGTCCGAGGATCACGGCCGGGATCGCCGCATCGGAGCAGCACGCGCACCGTGCTGTGGTCTGCCACCAGCCGCCGTCGACCGTCGTCGCTCGCCACCAGCCGCCGTCGGCCGCCGTCACCCGACCGGGGCGGCGCGGCGTCGTCGTCGGCGTGGGTGGTCGACCACCGCCCAGGTGACGGCGCCGAGCACGAGGGCCGCGAGCGCGACCGCGCCCCACGGCGTGAGGGAGGCGGCGAGCGCGTGGGCCAGGACGAAGCACCCCGCGCCCACGCCGACGACCAGCGCCAGGCGCTGCCACCCCGTCCGCCGCACCTCGCGGGCGAGGCACCACCCGACCCCCGCCAGCACGATGACGGCGCCGGTGGCGGGGTTGTCGGTGATGCGGGCCGCGGCGAAGCCGAGGACGAGGGAGGCGCCGGCGACGACGGCGGTCGGGACACGGGTCACCGCACCAGCGTAGGGACGGCCGCGTGCTCGTCGGGCCGCGGCCCCGGGCCGCCTCGTGTCCCGGTCCTCGTGTCCCGGTCCCCGGCCGGTCGGGTGCCGAACCCGCGGCGGACCTGCGGGTGTGCGGAACCGGCCGGCGGACGGGGGGTGGCGGACGTCACCCCGCGTGGGACCCTCGGCCCGCCTTATCCCCGTCCGACATGCGAGACAATCGGAGGGCCGGTGACCCCGGCACCCGAAGACCCGCCCGTCACCCCTGGGAGCACGCGATGTCCACCCTCACCACCCACCACGACCGCCCCTCGCTGCGCGAGGCCGTCCGCTGGTACCGCGAGGCAGACGCCCCGCGCTGGGAGAGCGGCCCGGGCAAGCGCGCCACCTTCGCCGGTTACCTGGGCGGCAACGTCGTCGCCTGGATCGCCGCCGGCCTCCTCGGGGCCATGGGCCTCAACGCGCTGGTCCAGGCGCTCGCCGCGGCCTTCTGAGGCCCGCCGCACCACCGCGCGTCACACCTCCCGCGCCACACCTCCCGCCACCGGCTCGGCCGGCGCACCGGTGAGCGTCGGAGTCGCCCTCCGACTCCACCCTCATGCGTGCGCCGCCACGGTGGCGCCCCCGACCGCCGACGTCGGGCCGGGTGTCCTGACCACCCGGCCCGACGACGGGGCAGCCGCGGCACCTGCCGCCCGCACGGTGAAGGGTTCGTCGCCCGAGGGACGACGAACCCTTCACCTGGGCGGCGCGCCCCGGGTCAGCCGGTCGCCCCCGTCGCGTCCTCGGCCTCCGGGGCTCTGGTGACGACGGCGGCGTGCTCGGGCACGACCACCGTCACACCCCCCGGCACACCGGGGGCCGGGACGACGCCCGGCACGCGGTCCAGGCCGGGGGCGTCCTCCGACCGGCCGGGCCGGTCCGGCTCCGCAGCCGGCTCGCCCGCTGCGAGGCACGCCTCGTACTCGGCGGGCGACGGCGACCAGCGGAACCAGTCGAACGTCGCCGGGATCTCCGGCGCGGCCGTCGCCCCCCGGAACGCGTACGGACCGACGTGCGTGAACGGCGTCGTGGTCAGCGACATGGGGCGGCCGAAGTCGGCGAACGTCGCGCCGTCGTAGGACACGCCGGCCTGGACCGACGCGCCGTCGCTGGTCAGTCGCAGCCACACCGTGTCCGCCTCGAGGACGGCGGGCGGCTCGGTGTCCTGCCGGCTCGTCGTGCCGTTCTGGTAGACGACCTCGAGGCGCTTGCCGGGCGTCGCCTGCCCGAGCCCGAACTTCCCGTACACCGTGTCCGACGCGTACAGCAGCAGACCCGCCTGCTGGAACCGCGCGCCGACGTCGATGGTGACCTGCGTGGTCACCTGCCACGGACCGGCGGGCAGCTCCTGCTGGGGCAGCGGCGACCCGGCGACCCCGGCGGCGTACGTGGGAATCGTCAGCACCCCGCCGCCGACGACGTGCCGCGCGGACTCCGCGCGGACGACCCGGTCCCAGACCGTCGGGTCCAGGTCCGGCCCGACGCCGTCGAACTCGTCGGACCCGACGACCGCGCACCGCTCGAACACCGGGTTCGCCGGGTCGACCGGGAACAGCGGCTCCGGCTCCTCCGGGCCCGTCCCGCCGAGCGTCGCGAGCGCGATCCGCGCGTCCAGGCGCGCCCCGGCCTCGTAGAAGAGGTACGTCCCCGTCGCGTCGGTGACGATCTCCGGGGAGGCGACGCGGCCGACGTCGGGCGCGATCCCGCTCGACGCGTGCAGCAGCATCGAGGGTCCGACCTGCCGCAGCGTCGCGTCGATGGTCCGCGCCCGGATCTGCCCGGAGGACGTGTGGTAGACGACGTAGCGCTGCCCCTCCCACTCCCACAGGTTGCCGGCGGACACGTTGCCGCCGTCGCCCTCCTCGGGCGAGACGACGACGCCCGGCGCGACCCGCCAGGTGCGGCCGTCCACCGACTCGGCGAGACGGATGCGGCGCGCGTTGTCGGTGTAGTTCGCCATGTAGAACGCGGCGTAGCCGAAGCCCGACGACGGGTTCGGGTGCTCGAACACCCGCGCGTAGCTGGACTCGGTCACCCCGGCTCCGCCGGAGGCGTTGGTCCAGGCGACGCCGCCGTACTCGAACGTCACGCCGTCCGTGCTCGTGGCGTACCGGGTGGTGGAGTTCTCGCCGTGGAAGTAGACGAAGAGCCTCCCCTCCGCCTCGTTCCAGATCGCGTCGGCGCTGGCCACGTGGGACACGGAGTAGTGCGGGTCCCACTGCCGGGCGATGACCGGGTTGGCGGTGTACTCCGTCCACGGGCCCGCGAGGGAGTCCGCGTACATGAGCGAGATGCCGCCGGGGGCGTCGTGCGGGCCGAAGTACAGGTAGTACTCCCCCAGCGGGTTCTCCAAGTGGGCGCCCGCGTGGAAGACGCTGGGGAAGATGAACTCCCCGGTGGGGTTGTAGAGCATCTCCTCCGGGACGGTGAGGACCTCGGTGAACCCGAACGTCGGCAGGGCCTGCGCGGCGGTCGCGGTCGTGGTGGTCGCCGACGGCGGCGCCGCCTCCACCGCCGCCGCAGTGGTGGCCGTCAGGCCGGTGGTCAGGGCGAGCGCGGCGGCGACCAGTGCCGCCCCCCATCGCGAGCGGTGTCTCCTCATGGCGTGGTTCCTTTCCCAGGGGGTGGCACGCCGACGGCGTCGTCGGCGTCGGTCTGCGGGCATGGCTCCGCCCGCTGAGGTGCGCGTCAGAGCGCGAGCGCGCGGGGTGCGCCGAAGCCTTTGTCAGGGCTGGTGCGACAAAGGCTTCGGCGAAGGGCCGGCGGCGGGCGGCGGGCCCGGGGGCCTGGGGGTCAGCCCTTGAGGCCGGTGTGGGCGAGGCCCTGGACGAACTGGCGCTGGGCCAGCACGAACACGACGAGCACCGGGACGACCGTCATTGTCGTGGCGGCCAGCTGGACGTTCCAGATGGGCCCGCCGTAGGCGTCGACGTACTGGGTGAGCGCCTGCGGCAGCGTGAACATCTCCTTGGAGGAGAGGAACACCAGGGGCTCGAGGAACAGGTTCCACGAGTGCAGGAAGGTGAAGATCGCGACGGCGGCCACGGCCGGCCGGGCGAGCGGCATCGCGATGCGCCGGTAGATCGCGAACCGGCTCAGCCCGTCCATACGCCCGGCGTCCTCGAGCTCGCTCGGCAGCGCGAGGAAGAACTGCCGCATGATGAACGTCGCCAGCACGCTCGGCGCCCCCAGCATCGGGATGACGATGAGCGGCCAGTGCGTGTCGATCAGCCCGAACCGGTTGACCAGCTGGAACAGCGGCACGATCGTCACCTCGGCCGGGACGAGCAGCCCCAGCAGGACGACGACGAACAGCGCGTCCGCGCCCGGGAACCGGACGCGGGCGAAGGCGTAGCCCGCCATGGACGAGAACACGATCGTCCCGAGGGTGACCAGCACCGCGATGTAGAGGCTGTTCCAGTACTGCTGCGCGAACGGCTGCAGCGTCAGGGCGTCCCGGTACGGCTGCAGCGACGCGTCCTGCGGCCACAACGACGGCGGGAAGGCGAACACCTGGCTGATCGGCTTGAAGCTGGTCGTGACCATCCACCAGGTGGGGAACACGAACGGCACGGACAGCACGCACAGCGTGAGGAAGAGGGCCACGCGGCCCGGGCGGGGCAGGCGGCGCCGTCGTCGGCCGTCGGTCCGGGTGGCCGACGACGGCGCGTCCCTGTCACCGCCCGGGGCAGGGGCCAGGGGGGTGAGGGTCTCAGGACTCATGGAAGACGAACCTCCGACGCAGGCCCCACTGGATGAGGGTGAGCACGAGGACGATGCCGAAGAGGACGACCGCGACCGCGCTGGCGTACCCGAACTCCTTGAACTGGAACGCCTGCTGGTACAGGTAGTAGACGAGCACCGTCGTGGAGGTGCCCGGGCCGCCCTGGGTGAGGACGGCGATCTGCGCGAAGACCTGCAGCGAGCCGACCACGGTGATGATCGAGACGAGCAGGATCGTCGGGCTGATGAGCGCCAGGGTGATGGAGCGGAACACCCGCCACGGCCCGGCGCCGTCCATGCGGGCGGCCTCCTTGAGCTCCTCCGGCACGCCCTGCAGGGCCGCGAGGAAGAGCACCATGTTGAGGCCGACGTTCTTGAGGACCTGCACGACGACGACGCCGAGCATCGACGTCGACTCCCCGCGCAGCCAGTTCGGCCCGTCGAGCCCAAGGACCTCGAGGAAGGCGTTGATGCCGCCGTTGTCCTGGAGCAGGAACCCCCACACGATCGTCCAGGCCACGAGGGTCACGACGACGGGGGAGAAGAAGAGCGTCCGGAAGACGGCGGTGCCGCGCAGCTTCTGGTCCAGCATCACCGCCAGGGCCAGGGCGAGGCTGATGTTGAAGACCACCAGGCCGACGGAGAACAGCCCCGTCGCCCGCAGGGAGTCGTGGAAGCCGGGGTCGGCGGCGAGCCGCTCGTAGTTGCCCGCGCCGACGAACGTGAACTCGTTCGCGAGGACCCGCCACTCGTGCAGGGAGTACCAGACCACCGCCACGAGCGGCCCGATGACGAAGGCCGCGCTGCCGAGCAGCTGCGGGCTCACCATGAGGAGGCCGGTGAGGTTGTCCCGCCGCCGGTAGGTCAGCCACGGCCGGCGGGGTGCCCCGCCCCGCCGCGAGACCGGGGAGCCGGTCGTCGCGGAGGGGCGGGGCGCCGTCGTCGTCATGGTGGTCCTTCTCGTGGGTGCGGCGGGGTGGGTGGTCGTCACTGCTCGAGCAGCGGCTGGATGCGCTCGCAGGTGGTGCCGAGCACGGCCGCGACGTCGGCGTCGGGCGTCCACAGGGAGTCGAGCTCCGCGCGGGCGGCCTGCTGGATCTGCGCGAAGTTCGGGTGCGCCGGCTTGGTGACGGCGCCCTCGAGACCCTGGACGACGACCTCCTCGAGCTGCGCCTCGCTCAGGAGCGGGTTCGTCGCCTTGAGCTGCTCCGCGGTGAGCAGGGAGACGCGCGGCGGCGGGAAGTACTGGCCCAGCCTGGCGCTGTTCTCCGGGTTGGTGAAGAAGGCGAGGAAGTCCGCGGCGACGTCGGGGTTCTCCGCGTTCGCGAAGACACCGATCCCGGCCTGGCCGATGACGTTCTGCTGGCCGGCGGGGCCCTCCGGCATCGGCAGGACGTCCCACGCGAAGCTGTCGTCCAGGAGCGAGGCCCGGCTGATCTGCGTGACGGTGATGGCGGCCTGGCCGGCGAAGAAGTCCGCCGTCGTGCCCGGCGCCGGCATGGCGGCCGCGTCGAACGCGCTGTCGTGCAGGAAGGTCATCGCCTCGACCATCTCCGGGGAGTCGAGCTGGCAGGTCGTGTAGTCCTCCGACCACGCCGAGGCGCCGAAGCCTCCCCAGACCGTCGCGAGGATCTCCCACTGCGCGTACTCGAAGTCGCGGATGACGAAGCCGTCGTTGCCGGTCGCCTGCTTGACCGCGCCGCCGACCTCCTGGATACGGTCCCAGGTCCACTCGCCGGAGTCGAGGAGCTCCCGGCCGGTGGGCTGGCCGGCCGCGGCGAGCATGTCGTCGTTGACGAAGACGACGAACGGGCTGGTGGAGAAGGGGTAGGCGTAGAGCTGGTCCTCGGACTGCCACAGGGACAGGGCGTCGGGGTTGAGGTCCTCGACGGCGTAGCCCTCGGTGCCGGCCAGGACGTCGTCCAGGGCCACGAGGGCGCCGGACTCCACGAACTCCGGTGCCGTGGACTCGAGGATCCAGGCGAGGTCCGGCGGGTTGCCGCCGGCGACCTGGGTCGTGACGGCCGTCGTGTACTCGTCGAACGGCAGCGGCTCGAACGTGATGCTCGAGACGAGGTCCGGGTTCGCCTCGACGTACTCGGCGGCGATCTCGTCGAAGAGGGCCAGGTGGTCCTCGTTGGCCGACCAGACCGTCATGCGCAGGTCGACCGGCTCGGCGGGGGCCGGCGCCTCGGCGCCGGGGGCCGGGGCGTCGTCGGCGTCCGCCGCGCCGCCCGAGCAGGCGGCCAGCAGGGCCATCGTCAGGGGGAGGGCGAGGACGGGCAGTGCCCGCCTGCGGGTGACCCGTCGCCGGGTCGTCGTCTGCGTTCCCATCAGTGCTCCTTCGCTCAGTGGGGGTGGTCCGACGGTCGGGTGCCGGCCGGACCGGGGGGGGGGGGGGGATGGGGGTCAGTAGCCGCGCAGGCCCGCGGGCCAGCGGCGCTCGATGCCTTCGCTCTCGCACAGGCGCTGGAAGTCCTCCAGCAGGTCGTCCTTCTCGAGGACCTCGTGGGGCTCGCGCCCGTGGGCCAGGCACTCGGCCGCGAGCAGGCCCGCGACCTCGCCGACGTTCCACTCGACCGGGTGCAGGCGGTAGCACCCGTTGGTGATGTGGGTCGTGCCGATGTCCTTGCCGCCGGCCAGCAGGTTGCGCAGGCGGCGGGGGACGAGCGCGCCGAGCGGCAGCTCGAACGGCTCGGCGGCGACGTCGATGTAGTTGTCGCCGCCCGTGGAGGGGTGGAGGTCGATGCGGTACATGCCGACGCCCACGCTGTCGCGGTAGTGCACGGCGCCGTGGGTGCCGCGGACCGCCATGGACAGGTCCTGCTCGACCACGCGCGTCACCGGCAGGATCCGCCGGCTCTCGCGGTGGTACGCCTCCTGGGCCAGGCCGTCGTCGGTGCCCATGACGTCGGGGCGCAGGCGCAGGCCCGGCCACCCCGTCCCGCCGTCGGGCCGCGGGGCCTCCGTCTGCATCCAGAACAGCATCGACAGGCTGAGCTGCCGGGCGTCCTCGACGCGGGCGGCGGCCGTGGCCGCGTCGACGTCCAGGACGTGGTGCTCGAAGTAGTCGATGGCCGGCCAGTTCACCAGCGTGATGTCGCTGGCGTAGGTGCCCGGGCTGAAGAGGTCGCGGGCCGCCAGGCGGCGGAACGTCCACAGGTTCTGGTCGCCGCCGTCGCGGGACTGGTCGGCCTCGACCGCCAGGGCGTCGTCCCCGGGGTTCGGGGAGAACGAGCGCTCGGTGATCTCCAGCGTGCGCGGGTGCGGGGCCTTCCAGCCCAGCAGCGGCCCGCCCCAGAAGTCGGGCTGCACGGCGCGCCAGTGGTCGTAGCGGACGGGCCGGTCGATGGTGTGGTCGCCGTCGGCGTGCTCGACCGCGAAGCAGACGCTGAACGCCTGCACGTTGTCCGGCTGGGCCTGCGCGGGTGCGCTCGGCTCGTCGGTGTCCGTCTGGGACTCGAAGCCCGTGACGTACTCGGCGCCGGCGAGGGGCAGCAGGTCCCCGAGTTCCGTCGCGTCGACGACGTACGCCGCCTCGACGACGGTGCGGCGGCCGTCGCGGGTGTCCTCGAGCGTGACCGACGCGACCCGGTCGCCGTCGGTGGTGGTCGCGACCGGGCGCACGTCCCGCAGCACGCGGATGCGCCCGCCGGAGGTGTACGGCGCGAGCATCGCGTCGAGGACGGCGACGCCGACGCGCGGCTCGTGGCACAGCTTGCTCACCCAGCCCGCGCCCGGGTTGAGCGCGGGACGGCGGCGGGCCGCGTCGGTGATTGGGTAGTGGCGCCGGTAGTACTCGCGCACACCGTCACGGAACGCGCGGTACGACGCCGTGACACCCATCGTCTCGACCCAGGGGTGCTCGTCCGGCGGGACGGCCTGAGAGGTCAGCTGGCCGCCGAGCCACGGGACGTCCGTCGTGAGCACCACGTGGGCGCCGCGGCGGGCGGCCGCGAGGGCGGCGGCGACGCCGCCGGTTCCTCCGCCGACGACGAGGACGCCGGTGCGGAGCTGCTGGTCGGTCATGCGGGGTCCTCGGAGGTCGGGGCGGCGGCGGTGTCGCCGGGCCGGGTCGGGTCGACGGGCGCCGGGCTGCCGGCCGCCCCGCTCAGCGCGGGGGTGCGCCGCGGCGTCGTCGTCGGGGTCGTGGGGGGCCCGGCGGTCTCGCCGGTGATGAGCGAGCACGGCAGGGTCTGCTGCCACTGCTCCTGCGGCAGGTCGCCGGCGATGATCCCGGTGAGGATCTGCAGGGCTGCCGTGCCCATCTCCTCCCGCGGGATCCGGAACCCGGACAGCTCCGCGGTGTGCGCGGCGGACGGGTCGCCGAGCTGCACGATCGACAGGTCGCCCGGGACGCTCAGGCCCCGGCGGCGGGCCGCGTCGAGCAGCGCGTGGGGCAGGACGAAGTCGCCGACGGCGACCGCGGTGAGCCGGTTGTCCAGCAGCAGGTCGAGCGCGGTGTCGCCGTCGATGCTCGTGCCGTCGAGCAGGACCGGCCGCAGGCCCGCGGCCGCGACGGCGGCGTGGTACCCGGCGCGGCGGTCCTTGTGCGACTCGTTGGGGCCCAGGTCTCCGAGGTAGCCGATGCGCTCGTGCCCCAGGTCGACGAGGCGCTCGACGACGGCCTGCGTGGCCGCCGCGTAGTCCGCGGCGGCGTAGGGCACGAGGCCGGCGTCGGACTCGCGGCGCCCGACGAAGACGAACGGGAAGCCGCGGCCGATGAGCTCCGCGAGGTCACGCTTGTCGTCGTGCTGGCCCAGCAGGAGGCAGCCGTCCGCCATGCCGAGGCGGCTCGCGCCGTCGTCCAGCAGGCGGCGCCGGCCGGAGCGGACCGGGGCGCTGGTGAAGAGGAGGAGGTCCAGGCCCTGCGCCTCCGCCTCGCGCTCGATGCCGACGAAGAGCGGGTGGTAGAAGTCGCTGCGGTCGCGGGGGAAGACCGGCTCGTAGGTGAACACGCCGATGATGCGGTTGCGTCCGCCGGCCAGCCGCTGGGCGACCGGGTTGGCGGTGTAGCCGGTGCGGCGCACGACGTCGAGGACCCGCTGCCGGGTCTCCTCGCCGATCCGGACCTCGCTGCTGCCGGACAGCACGTGGGACACGGTGGCCTGGCTCACGCCGGCGAGCCGGGCGACCTCGGCCTGCGTCACGCGGCGGCTGCTGCGCCTCATCGGTTCTCCTCCTCGAGAGCACGGGCCCCGCCCGGCGATCGGCGCTGATGCGCATCAACGGTGAGGCGCCGTCGTCCGCCGGTCAGGAGCGGTGTGAGAGGGACCATTCTCTGCTGATGCGTATCAGTCAAGGGGTGACGGAAATGTGATCCAGCCGTGATCTGTAGCGGCACCTCGGGGGTGGTTGCGCTGATGCGCATCGGCGCTGGTAGCAGCCCCGATGGAGGTTCCCTTCGACACCCCAGGCGGGAGGACACGCCCTGAGCTCCGGCACCGGGGAGGGTTCCCCGCGGCAGACGCGGGTATCTCTCCCCGCACCTGGGCGTGCGTCAGGTGCGGACGATGTCCCGCGGTCCGGGCGCCCGGCGGGCCAGGATGCTCACCAGCCCCAGGTGCCGGAGCCGCCCTTGAAGGGGCCGACGATGCGGCTCGTGCGCCATCCCCCGTAGAAATCGCCCTGCTGCGCCTCGACGATCTCGCCGTCGACGGTGCACCGCGTCATCCGGCCGGGGTAGAGCGCCACGTGGCCGATCAGCTCGGTGAACCCTCGGCTCGGGGTCGGGTAGGTCCAGGCGGCCTGCTCCGCGACGACCGGTCGCCCGAGCCCGTCGGCCCCGACGACGTCGAAGTACGTGGCGCGGCCCTTGAACTCGCAGAACGTCGTCGCGCCGTCGACGGGGACGAGGACGCCGTCGGCGACGTCGTCGAGCGGGAGGTAGTAGGTCGGCGGGTGCGACGTCTCCAGGACGCGCAGCGCGCGACGGGTGTCCGCGACGAGGGTCGTGCCGAGGACGACGACGACGTGCTCGGTGCTCGCCACCACCGCGGGCGGGCGCGGGTAGTCCCACACCGACTCCTGGCCCGGCCCGGGCGGTGTGGCCGTACGGCCGCCGGGCGGGCGCGTGCGCGGTCGCCAGTCGCTGAACGCCTCGGGTCCCATGTCTGCTCTACGGCCCCGCGGGGCCGTTCGGATGCGACAGGGCGGGGAAGGACGGGCGACGTGTGCGTGGTGGTTCGTGGGCCGGGCGTCGTCGGCCGGGCCGCCTGCGGCGAGGAGGACTGAGCCCTCGGCGCACCGGGCCGACGTCGGCGAGGTCTCCCACCCCCGGCGAAGGACCTTGGTCCAGTCCGGGGGTGCCGCGGCTGGTGAGGCTGGGAGAGCCGGGGGCGGGAGGACTCCCCCGTCGCCCGCCCCCGGTACCGGGTCGTACAAGGACGTGCCCCGTCGCCCTGTGCGCCGGGCCGGGACGGAGGCAGACATGAAGGCATGGCACTTCAGCGGGACGAACGAGCCGCTGGTGCTCGCGGAGATCCCCGAGCCGGAGCCGGGACCCGGTGAGGTCCTGCTCGACATCAAGGCCGCGGGCCTGTGCCACTCCGACGTCGGCGCGATGACCGACGCCGGCTGGATGGCTCTCATCGACTTCACGCCCATCGTCATGGGTCACGAGATCGCGGGCGTCGTCACGAAGGTCGGCGAGGGCGTGACGCAGGTCATGGTCGGCGACCGCGTGGGCGTCTGCCCGACGGCGGGCCACGGCGCGCCCGGCTACCAGCGCAACGGGGGCTTCACGCTGCAGCACGTCGCGCACGAGGGCGACCTCGTCCCCATGCCGGAGGGGCTGTCGTTCGAGATGGCGGCGCTGGGCACCGACGCGGGCATGACCTCGTACCACGCGATCGCCGTCCGCGGTGAGGTCGCGCCGGGGATGAAGGTCGGGGTCATCGGGCTCGGCGGCCTGGGGCAGATCGGCGCGCGCGTCGGGGTGCTCAAGGGCGCCGAGGTGCACGTCGCCGAGGTCAACGAGGACGTCTGGCCGCTCGCGGAGAAGATCGGTGCGGCGAGCGTCGTCAAGAGCGTCGAGGAGTGGGCCGGCAGGGACCTCGACCTGATCGTCGACTACGCCGGGTTCGGCACGACGACGTCCGGCGCGCTCAAGGCGATCCGGCAGAACGGGCGCGTGGTCCAGGTCGGCATGGGCCGGCTCGAGACGACCCTCGACATCCGCGACGTCATCCTCAAGGAGGCGCAGCTCTGGGGCTCCATGGGCGGCACCAAGGAGGACATCGCGGCGATCTACGAGATGCTCGCGAGCGGTGACATCGAGCCCATCTCGACGGTGACCGACTTCGACGGCATCCCCGAGGGCCTGGAGAAGCTGCACCGCGGCGAGATCCAGGGTCGCCTGGTCGCCAAGATCGCGGACTGAGCCGCAGCGGGGCACACGGCGGGCGGCGCGTCCGGGGTTCG